>NZ_JACCBP010000002.1:600000-900000 GCF_013408655.1 Pigmentiphaga litoralis | reverse complement strand
GACGAGCCCTGGCTGGTGGTGGACGTGCTGGCCAATGAACGCGGCCTGGCCAAGCTGCCGACAACCAGCGTGCAGTATTGCGAAGCCGAACGGCCCTGCACGATCGTGATCGGCCCCGGCAACCATCGCCGGTGGGAAATCTCGTTGAAGGAAGGCGAAGACCCGGTCAAGGTGACGCAGCCCGAGGAAACCTGGAAGCTGCTGTCGCGCTGGATCACCCCCGACGACGGCGAATTGTGGCGCCAGGCCAGCTACCGCTTTCATGCGCTGGTGGCCGATCGCTGGCGCGCGGGCCGGGTGTTCGTGGCGGGCGACGCCGCCCACCAGCAGCCGCCTTTCCTGGGCCAGGGCATGTGCCAGGGGGTGCGCGACGTGGCCAACCTGAGCTGGAAGCTGGGCGCGGTGCTGCGGGGCGACGTGCAAGGCGGCGCGGCCGACCGCCTGCTGGACAGCTACGGCGACGAACGCAAGGCGCACGTGCAGGAACTGACATCGCGCATCAAGGCGATCGGTGCGGTGATCTGCGAACGCGATATCGACAAAGCGCGGGCGCGGGATGCGCATCTGCTGGAAGAAAGCGGCGGCGTGGTGCGCGACACCCCGCGCCAGGACGTGATTCCGCCGCTGGGCACCGGCCTGCTCGCCCCAGCCGCCAATCCGGCGCGCGGCACCCTGTTCCCGCAGCCCTGGTTGCGGCAGGACGGCCAGGACGTGCGGCTGGACGCGGTCGCCGGCAACGGCTGGTTGCTGGTGCTTGGCGCCGGCTACGACGGCCCGGCCCCGTCCACGCAGGGCATTCCCGGACTGCGGGTGCTGCGGCTCGATGACACGCTTCCCGAAAAGGAAGGCGTCGCGGCCGCCTGGTTCGAGCGGCATGGCAGCACCGCGGCGCTGGTGCGGCCGGACCGCTATGTGTACGGCACGGCGGCGTCTGGCCAGGCGCTGGCCGATCTGACCCGCAGGCTCGCGGACACCCTGGCCTGACAACCGCAAGAACGGCAACCCCGACACGCAAGACACCCCACATACCCACAAGAAGAACTGGAGACCCGCATGAACCGTAGAGACCTCATCAAAGTCCTGGCGCTGAGCGCGCTGGCCCCCTTGCCGATCGCGACCGCGTTCGCCCAGGCCTGGCCCGACAAGCCCATCAAAATGGTGCTGTCGCAGCCCCCGGGTTCCGGACCGGACAACATCGCCCGCCTGCTGTCCGAGCGCCTGTACGCCAAGTGGAACCAGGCCATCGTGATCGAGAACAAGCCGGGCGGCCAGAACACCGTGGGCGCCCAGGCGGCGGCCCGCGCGCCGGCCGACGGCTACACCTTCTACTTTGCGACAACGGCCGCGCTGGTCACCAACCGCTTCCTGTTCAAGACCCTGCCCTACGACCCGGAAAAGGACTTCGTGCCGGTCTCGTTCATTGCGCGCAGCCCCTTCGGCGTGCTGGTCCGGGCCGATTCGCCGATCCGCACGATCGACGAATTGATCGCCAAGTCCAAGGCCACGCCCGGCACCTTCTCGCTCGGCAACGAAGGTCCGCGCACGTTTGGCGGCATGATTGCGCGGCTGTTCAATTCGCGGTCCAACGCCCAGGCCAACCTGGTGCCCTACGTGTCGGTGGGCGTGTCCACCCAGAACCTGATGGGCGGGCATGTGGACGCCATCGTGGCCGACGTTGCGTCGACCGCGCAGCTGGCCAAGCAGGGCCGCCTGCGCCTGCTGGCCACCACCGCCGACAAGCGCCTGGCCGATTGGCCCCAGGTGCCGACCCTGGCCGAAAGCCTGCCGGGCTTCGACATGGTGGGCTGGTTTGCCGTCGTGGCGCCCGCCGGGACGCCGCAGGCGGTGGTGGATCGCGTGAACCGCGACATCGACGCGCTGCTGGCCGATCCGGACGTTGCCGCCAAGATCGCCACCGTCGGGCCGATTGCCGCGCCCGGTTACAGCCCGGCCCAGACGGGCGCGTTCCTGAAGGCCGAAACGGCGCGCTGGGCCACCATCACCAAAGAGATCGACATTCTTCCGGAATAGACCTTCCCTGTTCTGCGCCTGAAAGGCGCGATCCGCTGCGGCCTTCGGGCCGCCATTGACCCGCGACGCCTGGCGTTCGCGGGTCTTTTTTTGCTCCGTACAGCCTCGTTACAGGGTTGAGTCCGGCATGCAACAACCTGGGGCAATAGTGGCCGGATTCATCCTTAAGGCGTAGCTAAGGTCAGCCAAAAGGGGTAACTTCTGTTGGCTTGTGTCCCGCGCTCAGTGCGCGCTCACACCTTTCATTACCCCGTTGCACTCATGAATTCGCCCTCTACCGAATCTTCGCTGTTGTCGCTGAGCCAGCTGGCGGCGATGGTGGCCGCGCGGCGCACCCTGATCATTGCCACCGTGGTGGTCGTGGTGGGCGCGACCGCCGCCATCACTGCGTCGCTTCCGCGCCAGTGGACGGCCTCGTCCGACATCTACGTCGACTATCGCGAGAATGACCCGATCAACGGTCGCAACTTCTCGGCGATGCTGGACGACAGCTACATGCAGACCCAGATCGACATGATCAAGAGCCAGGTGGTCGCGCAGCAGGTGGTGGATAGCCTCAACCTGACGCAATCCGCGCGATACAAGGAAGCCGTGCAGAAGCTGGGCGAAGCCCGCGCGCACGACGATCTGATCGACAACCTGAACAAGAACACCGACGTCATCAACAAGCGCGGCAGCCGCGTGCTGGAAGTGGCGTACACCGCCGCCACACCGGAGATGGCGCGCGACTATTCGGCTGCCGTGGTCAACGCGTTTATCGGGCTGACGCAGCAGATCGCCAGCCGCGCCGCCCGTTCGCGCACCGAGCAGTACAGCGCGCAACTGGAACAGCTGCGCAAGGAAGCCGACGCGATCCAGGAAAACATCACGCGCTACCAGCGCGAGACCGGCCTGCTCAAGGCCACCGACAACGACGATATCGACACCCGCCGCCTGAACCAGCTGTCGCTGCAGCTGGCGGACGTGCGCGCGCAGCAGCAGGCGGCGCAAGCCCGCAGCGAAGCCACGCGCCAACTGGTCCAGCGCGGCATCCGGCCCGATGACATCCCCGAGGTCGGCCAGTTCGGCCCGATCCAGGAATTGCGCGGCAAGCTCAATGACGTCGAACGCCGCCTGACCGAAGCGCAGTCCACGCTGGGCGACCGGCACCCCACGGTGATCGGCCTGGTGTCAGAACGGCAGGAACTGCGCGCGCGGCTGGACCGCTCGTCGCGCGCCGCCATGGACAGCCAGGGCGGCGACACGGCCCGCCTCAGCATGCAGGAAGCGGCGCTGAACCGCGACATCGAAGCGCAGCGCGACCGCGTGCTCAAACAGATGCAGGGCCGCGACCGGCTGGTGTCCTATGAACGCCAGCTGGCCAGCGTGCAGCAGATCTATAACGCCGCGCTGCAGAAATATGACGGCCTGCTCATGGCCAGCAACATCACCCTGCCCAACCTGGCGGTGCTGCGCGCGGCCGAACTGCCCAGCGCGCCGTCGGGCCCGAAGGTGCGACGCAACCTGATTTCCGGCCTGCTGGTGGGCGTGGCCGCCGGGCTGTTCATGGCCCTGATGCTGGAACTGTTCAACCGCCGGGTCCGCACACGCGACGACCTGCTGAAAGGACTGCCGCTGCCACTGATCGGCACCATAGGCCGCCGCGGGGCCCTGGCATGAGCGCCCTTCCCGGCAACCTGGGCAACGTGACGGCGGCGCCTGCGTCCGGCGGCGACCGCATCGGCGACCGTTTCGTGCAATCGGGCCTGCTGACGCCCGACCAGGCGGCGCGGGTCGTGCAGTTGCAGGACTCCGATGGGCTGCGTTTCGGCGAAGCGGCCGTCAAGCTCGGCTTCATCACCGACAAGCAGGTCCAGGCCGTCCTGTCCAAGCAGTTCCACTATCCGGTCGCGGCAGAACGCAGCGGCATTTCGGCCGACCTGGCGATCGCCCACGCGCCATTCAGCGCCGAAGCCGAAGCCATCCGCCAGATCCGCGCCGAACTGTCGATCCGGCTGGCCGGGACCGGCACGATCTCGCTGGCGGTCGTCAGCCCGAACGAGGGCGAAGGCAAAAGCTATCTGGCGGCCAGCCTGGCCATTGCCTTTGCCCAGGCCGGCATGCGCACGCTGCTGATCAACGCCGACATGCGCGACACGGGCCGCGACAAGCTGTTCACCCGAACTGGCGACGTGGGCCTGTCCACGCTGCTGGCCGGACGCGCCGCGCCCACCGCCGGTCTGCCGGTGGAAAACTTTCCGCTGCTGAACGTGCTGGATTCCGGCCCGCCACCGCCCAACCCGATCGAAATGCTGCACGACGGCGCGCTGACCAAGCTGCTGGCGGCGCTGCCGGGCTTTGACGTCGTCATCGTGGACACGCCCTCGGCCGGCAAGTCGTCCGATGCGCAGGTGATCGCGCAGCAGATCGGCTTTTGCCTGATGCTGGGCCGCAAGGACCACACGCGTCTGGCCGACCTGGCCGCGACGCAGGACAAGATGCGCACCGCGGGCGCGCAGATCGTCGGCACCATCTACAACGAATTCAAGGGCGGCCGCGCGCGCGGCGGCTGGTTCAGGCGGCGCCGCGGCTAGCGCGCCGCGCCCGGAAATCCCATGACACCCGCGCTGTCACCCGCCATTCCCGAGCGTATCAACCGCCGCCTGTCGATGGCGCTGGTGTCGCTCAGCCTGATCTTTTCGCTGGTGGCGTTCACGCTCAGCGTGGGGGAAACCGGACCGGCCGCGACCCATGAGCTGGCCGAAGGCTCGTCGCTGCGGCAGATCCAGTTCGGGTCGATCTTCCTGGCCGCCATCTGGCTGGCCTGGCAGCACCGCCAGTGGACCTGGATGCACCTGAAGCACGCCAACCCCTTCCTGATCGCGGTGGTGGTGTATTGCTTTGCCAGCATGCTGTGGTCGGTCGCGCCCCTGGTGTCCATCAAACGCACCGCCCTGCTGGTGGGCCTGCTGCTAATCGGGCTGGCCACCGCGCCGCCCGTGGGCGACACGCGGCTGTGCTCGCGCGCCATGATGTTCACGATCACCGGCATTGCCGCGATTTCGGCCGTGGTAGCGCTGGCCCTGCCCAATGTCGGCGTCGACTTCCAGCTGGGCGGCGCCTGGCGCGGCATCCTCTGGCAAAAGAACGTGCTGGGCTCGATCACCGGCTTTGGCGTGATCCTGTGGCTGCGCGAATGCCTGACCCGCGACATGCCGCTGCCCCGCTGCCTTGCCGGACTGGTCCTGTGCTTTTTCGTGCTGGTCATGTCCAAGAGCACCACCTCGCTGATCGTGACGGTACTGGGCTGCGGCATCTACCTGGCGCTGCGCCGCAAGTATCTGGCGGGCCGGTACACGCAGGTAGTGATCAGCATGGCGCTGATCCTGACCGTGATGCTGCTGCTGCACTTCGGCTATGTGATCACCGGGCACCTGCCGACCTGGGATGACCTGGTCGGACCGATCACCGGCGCGCTCAACAAGAGTTCGGACTTTACCGGCCGCGGCGAGATCTGGAAGCTGGTGCTGCTCAGTGTCGAACGCCATCCCATCTGGGGCATCGGCTACGGCGGTTTCTGGCTGGGGGATGGCAGCGCCTCCCAGTACATCAAGGACCTGCTCGCCTGGATGCCCGCGACCGGGCACCAGGGCTATATCGACATCCTGAACGAACTTGGCGCGGTCGGCCTGGGGCTGACCATTGCCGCGCTGCTCTGGCACTTCTACCAGCTGGGGCGCCTGGCTTTCATCGATCGCGAAGAAGCGGCCATCCACTTTTCGCTGATCGTACTGGTCATCGTCAGCAACTTTTCCGAAAGCCAGTTGCTGGCCGACGTGGCGTTCCAGAACATCTACTTCTTTTATTCCTCGCTGAACGTATCGGCGATTCTTGATCTGCATCGCAAGGGGGCCCTGCCCGCTGCGGCGCGCGGAGGGTTGGCCCATGCATAGACTTGCCGCCTTGCTCCTGGCACTGGCGCCCCTTGCGCCCTTGTGCGCCACGGCCCAGACGCCTCCCCTGCCGTCTGCCTTTACCCCTGGCGACAACGGCGCCGAGTACTTTCCGTTCGTGATCGATGAAGACCTGCTGGGCGGTGCGCCCGACCGGTCGGCCTTGAATACGCCGATCACCGCGGCGTCCCGCATCGTCGTCAACAACGGCCACTTCCATGCCGTCGGACGGGATGGCCGTCCAGGCACGAATGACGACGTGCGCACACGGCTGTACGGCGTCAACCTGAGTTTCGGCAGCAACTTTCCGGCGTTGGATGATGCGCCGCGTCTGGCCAAACGGCTGCGCAAGCTGGGCTTCAATGCGGTGCGCCTGCATCACATGGACAGCTTTCCGACCGACGACACCACCGCGCCGGGCAGCATCCTGACCACCGGTCCGTTCCCGACCTTCAACACCGAGGCCATGGCGCGGCTCAAGCGCTTTATTGGCGCGCTTGCCGCCGAAGGCATCTACGTCAACCTGAACCTGCATGTGGGCTACCGCTTCCGGCCCGATGTCGATCAATTGCCGGTCCCGCAGGGCCCGCCGGGCGTCGCCCCCATCGGCAATCCGCTGCACGTGTACATGCCCCGCATGATCGCGCTGCAGGAAAGCTATGCGCGCGGCCTGATCCGCGGCCTGGACCTGCGCGGCAATCCTGCCCTGGCGATGGTGGAGATCAACAACGAATCGTCCTTGCTGGCGGCCTGGCAGTGGCGGCAGTGGGAATGGGTCGTGCCGGGCGGCTATGCCGAAACACTGACATCGCTGTGGCAGGCCTGGCTGACCAACCACTATGGGTCGACCGCCAAGGCCTGCGCGGTCTGGCAGGTCTGCGCCAACCCGACGGCCCCCGTGCCCTTGCTGACGCCTACCGATGCCGACATTCCGCAAGACGCGATCGGCCGCCTGCGCGTGCGCGTGGGCGAAAAATGGCGGAAGGTGTCGTCGCAGTGGCTCGGCAGTGATGCCACCGCCACGCCGCCCAGCGGCCGCATGCTGCGCCTGCAGGACTTCCTGCAATTCCTGGCCGATACCGACAGCCGCTACCTGAACCGGATGCGCGCGGTGGTCAAGGCCGAAACCGACGCGCGGGTGCCGGTCACGGGCACGCAGATGGCCTATGGCGGCGCGCTCAATTTCGACTCGCACGCGGCGATGGACTATATCGACGAACACATCTACGTCGGCCATCCGGAATTCCCGTCGCGAGGCTACACCCCGCGCGACTGGCGCATGCGCAATGTGGCGCCGTCGGGCGGCGTGGAACTGCGCCGCCTGCTGGCGATGTCGTACCGGCGCGATCGCACCAAACCATTCGTGGTGAGCGAGTACAGCCAGCCCTTCCCGCAGCCGCGCGGCGCCGAAACCATTCCGGTGCTGGCCACCATCGCCGCGCTGCAGGATTGGGACGGTCTCTTCTACTTTGACTACACCTACACGCACGACGGCCTGAAGGCGCCGGCCAACTTTTCCTTGAGCGGTGACTGGGGCAAGTACGCGCTGACCGGCCCCAGCGCGCAGGTCTTTCGTCAACCGAATGTGGCGGCCCTGCCCGACCGCATCGCGCTGCCCCTGCCGATCTCGTCGCGCCGGGCGATTGCCGCGTCCACCGCCTTCGATGCGCTGGATGCCGACATCGCCACCCGGCTTGGCGTGATGCCCGAACTGGCGTTCCGCACGCAGGTCGCCATCGACACGACACCCAATGCATCGAGCCGCTTCGTGGCGCCGGCACCGGCCGCGGCGGCCACGCCCGACGACAGCATCGGCTTCGATGCGGCCGAGCATCTGTTCACGGTGCGGCACGACCGGGTCTGGGGGGTGTTCGGCGACGCGGGCGGCAAGCGCGTCGAAGGCCAGGGCCTGCTGGCGGAATTTCCGGGCAAGGCCGGCCAGCACACCAGCTTCTGGATCACGCCGCTGGATGGCGCCCCTTTGTCACGCGCGCGCAGCTGGCTGGTCACCCTGGGCACATGGACGACGGGCACGCAGCCCGGTTCGATGCCCGCCCGGCCCAAGGAAGTCGTGGCCTACAAGCGGGACAGCAGCTGGCTGACGCTGGAGCCGGACCCCACCACGCCCGACCAGCCCTCGGGCGCGACGGAAACGGCCGCACCCGCCTGGCAGGCGCGCAGTCCGCTGCGGCTGAGCTGGGTATCGAAAGACGGCATGCCGACCGTGTATCCGCTGGACGGCGCCGGCCGCCGGCAAGCCCCGCTGGCCGCGCCCGCCGTGCGGCGGCTGGGTGACCAGGTCACGGTGGACCTGCACGCGACCGCGCCGACGGCGAGTCTCTGGTACGAAATCGTCATGCCGGCGGTGACGGGATCCCTGGCCCAGCCTGCCGCGCGCACGGCCGCCATGCCTCCTTCCGATGGAGCGTCGCGCACCCGATGAACGCCGCGTCTTTCCCCGCAGCCCGGCATGCAACGCATCGTGCCAGCGGATCGGATCCGTCCGCTTCGTCGGCCGATCACGCTGCGCGCGCGGGGGTGGGCCCATCCGCACCCGGCGAGGACACGGTGTCCGTGTGCATCTGCACCTATCGCCGCCGCGAAAAGCTGTCGTTGCTGCTGGGCGACCTGCTGCGTCAGCGGCGACTGCCCGACCAGATCGTTGTCGTTGACAACGATCACCATGGAAGCGCGCGGGATGTGGTCGAGGCGTTCCGGGCGCGCCTTACCCGCGCGTCCAGCGCCGGCGGCATCGACGTGGTCTATGCCGTGCAGCCCGAAAAGAACATCGCGATCACCCGCAACGCCACGGTCGCCCACGCCACCTCGTACTGGCTGGCCATGGCCGACGACGACGAACGCGCACCCGAAGACTGGATCGCCAACCTGCTGCGCACCGCGCGGTCCACGCAAGCCGATGGCGTGCTCGGGCCTTGCCTGCCCCTGATTCCCGACACCGCTCCGGACTGGATCCGGCGTGCCGGCTTCTACGACTGGGTACGCTTCCCGACCGGCACGCCCGTGCCGACCAACGCATTCCGTGCAGGCAATCTGATCGTCCGCCGCGACGCGATCCTGGCCATGCAGCCGATGTTCGATCCGGCCTTTGGCCTGACCGGCGGGGAAGACGGCGATCTGCTCATGCGCATGCAAGGCGCCGGCTTTCGTTTTGTCTGGTGCGATGACGCCGCCGTCACCGAAATCGTCGAACCTGCCCGTCTGCACCTGGGCTGGATCCTGAAACGCGCGCGGCGCGGCGGACAGGATTTTGCGCGGCATGTCATGGGCGGCAAGCTTGGCCCGGCCACACCGGCCCGGCTGACCGTGTTTTTTTCAAGAGCCGTCCTGCAGATGCTGCTGGGGGGTGTCCTGGCCGTGCTGACCTTGCCGCTTGGCCGCCATCGCGCCGTGCATTGGTTGGCCCGCGCGTATGCCAACTATGGCAAGCTGACCGCGCTCTGGGGCGGCCGTGACCTGGAATATGCGTGACGCCATGATCCCTTTCTTGCACCTGTTCTTTTTCCTGCTGGCCCTGCCGGTCGTGCTGGCCTGTCTGTACCTGGGGCTGATGACGCTGCTGTCGGCAAGGGTGCCCGTGCCGCCCCGGTCGTCACGCACCCTGCGCTTCGACATCCTGGTGCCCGCCCACAATGAAACGGCGGTGATCGAACGGACCGTGCGCAGCCTGCGCCGCGTCGACTGGCCCGCCGATCAGTTTCGTGTGGTGGTCATCGCCGACAACTGCGACGACGACACGGCCGCGCTGGCCCATGCCGCCGGCGCCCACGTGCTGGTGCGCCGCGACCTGGAACGGCGCGGCAAAGGCTACGCCCTGGCGCACGGCATTGCGCACAGCGCCGCCACCGGCCGCGCCGATGCCGTCGCCGTGGTCGATGCCGATACCGAGGTCTCGCCCAATCTGCTCGAAGCCTACGCGTCGCGCATCGAGCAAGGCGCCGAAGCCATCCAGGCCAATTACGGCGTGCTCAATCCTGACGACTCGTGGCGCACCCGCATGCTCACGATCGCCTACGGCGCATTCCACGCCGTGCGGTCGCGCGCCCGGGAACGCCTGCGCGTGTCCTGCGGCCTGCGCGGCAACGGCATGTGCCTGACCCATGCCCTGCTGGCCCGCCACCCCTTCGCCGTCTTTTCGATGACCGAAGACCTGGAATACGGCATCCAGCTGGGCGAAGCCGGCATCCGGGTGTTTTATGCCGACGAAGCCGCGGCCGATGCCGAACTGGTGTCGTCGGAACAGGCGTCCCGCTCGCAGCGGCAACGGTGGGAAGGCGGCCGCTTCACGGTGGTGCGCAAGTACGCCGGCCATCTGCTCAAGCTGGGCCTGACCCGTCCGGATCGCGTGACCTTCGAACTGGGCTGCGACCTGTTGCTGCTGCCCCTGGGCTACGTCGGCCTGCAGATCGGGGTGCTGCTGGTGCTGTCGGGCATCGCCGCGTGGTTCCTGCCGGCCATGGACGGCTGGTTCCTGCTGTCGCTGGCGTTGCTGCTGGTCCTGATCCTGCACGTGCTGCGCGGCTGGCAGCTGACGCCGCTCGGCCCGCGCGCCTTGCTGGACCTGGCCCGCGTGCCCTTCTTCGTGATGTGGAAGCTGATCGTGCTGGTGCGCAATAAGAGCAACACGGCCTGGGTCAAGACGATGCGCGACAAACCCATGAAGGACAGGCCCTGAATGGCGCACGGCGACACCCGCCCGCAGCCTGGACACCCGGCTGATGGCTCCGCAGGCGGTTCTGGCAGCGGTTCCGCCACGGTGGCCGGCCGCCTTCGGTCCAGCCGCCTGGGCCGCAAGCTGGACCACAAGCTGGTCAAGTTGTTTGGCAGTTCCATCATCGACCAGGCCATGCTGTCGGCGGCCAACTTCGTGGTCGGCCTGATCCTGATCCGCTATACCCCCGAAGCGCAGTACGGCTATTACGTGCTGGCCTTCAACGCCATGATGCTGGCGACCACGCTGCAAGGCACCTTTGTCGGCACGCCCCTGGTCATCCATCTGCCCCAGCTGTCGAATGACGAACGCCGTTCATGGATCGGCAGCCTGCTGCGCGACCAGATACGTTGGGGAGCCATCGGCAGCGTCGTCACCATTGCCTTTGCCGCGGTCGCGTGGAGCATGGGCTGGCTGGACCGCGAAGCCGGACCCGTGCTGCTGGCCGGCCTGGCGCTGATTGCGTGCGCCCTGTATCGCGAATACTTCCGCGCGGTCCTGATGATGTACCAGCGCACGGTGCCCGTGCTGGGCGCCGACGCCGTGTATGTGGTCTGCCTGATCGCAGGCGGCGCGCTGGCCACGCGATTCCCGGCCGCCGCCGTCACGGCCTTGCTGACTGCCGCCGCGTCGGCCCTGATCGGCGCCGCCTTGCTGCGCCGTGTGCTGCGACCCGAATTCGATCCACACGCCGCGCCTGGCCGCCTGGCAGGCATCGCCAAGATGGGTGCGATGGCGGCTGCGGGTGGCGTCATTTACTGGCTGTTCACCCAGGGCTACAGCTTCCTGGCGGCCGCTACCTTGAACGTGACCGATGTGGCCGCCCTGGCCGCCTCCCGCCTGCTGCTGATGCCGATCAATCTGCTGTCGTCGGGCGTGCAGCGGCAACTGGTGCCCATTGCGTCCAACTGGGTGCACGAGCATGGCGTGGCCAGCACCTTGCGCAAACTCATTTTGTTTTCGGCGGGCATCGGGGCGCTGACCCTGGTCTACGGCATCGTGGTCTGGGTGCTGCGCGACTGGATCTTCCTGGACCTGATGCGCAAACGGTTTGAAGACCGCGACACGCTGCTGCTGATGTGGATCGCCATCTTCCTGGTGATGGTGGTGCGCGATCCGCTCAATCAACTGCTGGTGCTGCGTCAGCGCTTCCGCATCCTGATGGCCGTGTCGCTGGTCTGCGCGGTGATCTCGCTCAGCATCAGCTATGTCGGCATGGTGCAGCTGGGCACGCGCGGCGCGCTGATCGGCATCCTGACCGGTGAACTGCTCAATCTGGTGGCCGTGCTGTGGCTGGCGCGCGTCGAGTCGCGCACCGACACGCACGGCAAGGCTGCGGACGGCAAGGCTGTGCACGGCAAGGCCCCGGTGAGCGCGGCCCCGCGATGATCCCTTCCCTCATTTTTTCCAGCGCCGCCGCCGGCGCGCACCGTTAGGCTGACCCGTCATGGAAATGCTGTCCATCCAATACCTGCGCGGCATCGCGGCCATGATGGTCGTGGGCGTGCACCTGTATCCGCAACTTGAACGCATGGGCTACGACGACTACTGGCCGCACTGGCTGGCAAGCGGCGTGGACATCTTCTTTGCGTTGAGCGGCTTCCTGATGTGGATCACCACGCGCGGCAAGAACGTGACCGTGCTGGAGTTCTACCGACGCCGCGTCGTGCGGATCGTGCCGTTGTACTGGGTGCTGACCACCGTTGCCGTGGCCGTGATGCTGATCGCCCCGCACCTGATGCAGAGCACGCAGTTCAACCTGATGCACGTGATCGCGTCCTACCTGTTCATTTCGACGCCGAACCCGGCAGGGCATATGGAACCGGTGCTGACGGTGGGTTGGACGCTGAATTACGAGATGCTGTATTACGTGATTTTCGGGCTGGCGCTGGTGCTGACGACCGCCTGGCGGTTCGGGGCGACGGCGCTGGTGTTCGTGGCGCTGATCGCCGCGGGCTGGCTGTTCCCGAGCAGCAATCCGATGTGGACGTCGTACACGTCGAACATTACGTTGGAGTTCCTGCTGGGGATGGGGATCGGCTGGTGGTACGCCCGCGATCCGCGCAGCGGGTCGGCGGCGCTGGGATGGGTGCTGGTGCTGGGCGGGCTGGCGGCGATCGTGTTGCTGTCGTTCATTGCGCCGACGTTGACGCGGCCGGTGCAGCAGGGGATCCCGGCGGCGGCGATCGTGATCGGGGCGATCATGCTGGAGCGGTATGAGTCGTTGCCGAGGTTGCCGCTGTTGCATCGGCTGGGGGACGCGTCGTATTCGATTTATCTGTCTCACACGATTGTGTTGTCGGCGTTGAGTCAGGGGTGGCGGAAGGTGGGGCTGGATGCGCTGCCGTTCGGGAAGACGGCGTTTTGTGTGGTGGGGGTGGTGGCCGTGAGTGTGGTGGGATTGGCGATGTTCCGGTGGTTGGAACAGCCGTTGATCGAGGTGTTCAAGAAGAAACGGGTGCCCGTCCAGGCGCATGCTGGGGAGCGGGTGCCTTCGCATTGAGGTTGCTTGTTGAGTGCTTGACGGCCGATTCTTGCGCGGCTTTTGGGTTCTTGAATACGGTTCTTGCGCGGCCGCCGTGGGTAGTTGAGTTGGGGGTCAGAGCTTGCTGAGGCCCGGCCTTCGCCGGTCCTCCGGGCTGGGAAGCCAAATCGGGGCGGACGCGCAAACTCGCGGCATCGACTGTCCCCCGGACAGTCGATAAGCGTGCCGCTCAAACAAGCGCGCCCTTACCTCCCCGATTCAGCTTCCCAGCCCGGCGCAAGCAATTCCCCCCAACCCAACTACCCACGCCGTCCTGATTTGGAACAGGACTCTTTGCGTTTGGGGGCGTCTTGGTGCGGGCGTTTCCTGCCTGGCACGACCGTGTAAGGCCAAAGCGGCACGCGAGGACAGGGATGGCGTCCGGGTTCCAAACCAGCAACTCTTCCGCCCCCAAACTCACGTCACTCAATATCCTTCCCACCCACCCCCGAAGCGGTGAACACCCCAAGCAAGCCGAAGAAGATTCCAAGCACAGGGATGGAGCGGGGAGTCCCATTGCAGGGCTTTGCTAAGCCCAGGCCCGGCGTAGGCCGGGACCCAGCGAGCTCGGCCCTGCAATGGGACTCCCCGCTCCGTCCGGGCTCCAAGCCAGCAACTCTTCCGATACCACCCACCTAACTAACCCCGATCCGATCCTTAAACAACCTCCACAACCGCTTATGCCGCCTCCCCCGCGCCCGAGGCTCCGACCAATCAATCATGCTGTCGTTCATGTCGTAATCCCCCCGCTGCGCCTCCGGCACATCCCCGCGTTCCACGGTGGCAATCAACTCCGGTAGCCGGCGATAGAACTCCTCGCTCCGGTACGGGGGGTGCAGGGACCACATGCCGGGGGACTCGCCCAGAAAATCGATACGCCACAGGTGATGGGCCTTCAGGACCTCGCCCAGGATCACCTCCGCTTCGCGCGCGTCGGGCGGGTTGCCGAGCAGGCGGGATTTGCAGCGGCTCAGGAAATTGGGGGCCAGCAGGGGCAGGACGCCGAGGGTGTCACGCAGGCGTTGCAGATCGATCATGAAGATGCGCGTGCTGACTTCCTTGAACCGGTAGGCGGGGCCGCCGGCCATGTCGACGCGGGCGTGTTCGCCGCTGTGGCCGCGCACGGCGCCGTCGCTGCGGGCGGGGCCGGGAAAGGGGCCGACGAACAAGGTGTCGGGGCGCGCGGCGAACAGGGCCAGGGCTTCGCTCACCCAGGTCGAACTGCCGCCGCCAAACAGCATGTCGCCGTCGAAATGGACCACGTAGCGCGCGTCGGCGTGCAGCAGGCCAAAGAAGTAGGCGTAGAACGGGCCGCCGTCCCAGGCCTTGACGGGAATGTCATCCAGGCCAAAAAACGCCTGCGCCACCTGCTTGCGGGCGGCCGGGCTGTAGTCGACCAGCACCGTGCGCAGTTGCGGGTAGCGCTCGCCAAAGCGGGTCAGCAGCGCCTGCAGGTCCGTCATGTACTGATCGAAATTGCTGCCTCGGTAGCGGCCGGACCGGCTGCGGTGCGTGTCCACCGTCACCACGATGTGGTCGACCATCGGCCCCCACACCCGGATCTGATGGTCCAGCAGATGTTCGACGTGCCGGTAATCCATCGCGTACATGTTGATCTGCACCGCGATACGGTTCGGATAGTCCATGCCTTGCACTCCTGGGTTCATGACGTGGCCCGCAGGCCGGCTTCCAGCGGCGTCCACCGCAGGCCCAACACGGTCTCGGCCGCGTCGGGCACCAGCGCGATGTCCTGCTGCCACAAGGCCAGCATCGACGGGCTCAACACGGCCGGGGTGTGGCGCAGGCCCAGCTTGCCGCCTATCTTTTCCAGGACCTTGAGCGGGATGGCTGCCCGGCGTTCGATGGACAGCCGGCGCGGCGTGATGCGTTTGACCGGCACGGCGCCCAGCGCGCGGCCGTACTGCACGAAATAGTCGTTCCAGCGGGGGGCGTCGCGCATCGCGAGGTTGAAGGCGCGGCCGGCGGCTTGTGGACGGCGCAGTGCGGCTTCCACGGCGGCCACCACATCATCGATATAGACCAGGTTGCTGCAGCCGTCCCCTGCCAGACCCAGGTCGCCAATACGTCGGGCCCGCAGCAGTTCGGCGATGCGGATCGACCACTGCGTGCTGCCGGGTCCGTAGATGCAGCCGGGCCGCAGCATGACGGCGCCGGGCAGATCGCCCAGCAGTTGTTCGGTCTCGACCTTGGCGCTCGAATACGGGCCGACGTCGCCCAGCAACGGGTGCGATTCATCGACCTTGCCGAGCGCGGATCCGTACACGGCCATGGAACTGAAGTGCACCACCGGGCGCGTTGGGCCAGGGGCATCGAGCAGCGCCTGCCGCAACGCGCGGGCACTGGCCACCATGACCTCGGCGGACGCGGCCACGCAATTCACGACGGCGTCGGCCTCGCGCACCGCGGCGCCCAATGCCGACGCATCGGCGGCGTCGAAGGTGACGTTGCGTGCGCCGGACAGGGACACCGGGCGGCGCGTCGCGGCGATCGGTGTGGCCCAGTCCGCCGCGGCCAGCCGCGCCACGATCTTGCGGCCGACAAAGCCGTTGGCGCCAAGTATCAATACGTTCAGTGTCATAAGCGATCCGGGGCGGGCACGCGTCAGGCGGCGCGCAGGGCGTGGGTCAGGTGATCGGCCATGCGCAGCGCGAACGCCACGATGGTCAGGGTCGGGTTGGCCTGGCTGGACGTCGGGAAGACGGCCGAGCCGGCCACATACAGGTTGTCGAGTTCGTGCACGCGGCCATCGGCATTCACGACGCTGGTGGCCGGGTCGGCGCCCATGCGGGCCGTGCCGATGTGGTGGCCGCCGTACGCACCGTAGCGTGTCATTTCGGCTTCGACCTCGGCCGGCGCATAGTCCAGCGTGCCGACGCCCGACGCACGGATATCGTCGGCCAGCAGCGCCAGCGCGCATTGCACGGTCTCGACATCCCGCGGCGTATAGCGCCAGTCGACCGACAGCGTGCGCATGCCCAGCACGTCGCGCGTGTCGGTCAGCGTCACGCGGCTGTCGCGATGCGGGATCTGCTCGGCATGAAAGTCGATGCTGTACCGGTGCGCCTTGGGGTGCACGATGATCGACGGAAACTTGCGCGACGCCAGCGTGCGGTCGCGGCCCCAGTGCCACAGGAATCCGATCACGCCAGGAATGTCGAGCAGCACGTTGCGCAAGTGGGCCAGCCAGGTGCCGAGGCCCGTCTTTTCATCGCCATACAGCCGCTTGGCGTACTCGTACGGCACCATGAATTTGGCCAGGCACAGCAAGGACAGGATGCCGGTGCGGTGGCGCGGGTCGGTCATGCGCGGGTGGTGCAGGCGGGCCACGAAGTTGCCGATCCGGCGCTTGCGTTGCACGCCGGGCAGCAGCGCCAGCCGGCGCCGGCAATAGATGCCTTCGTCGCTCACGTCGTAGCCATGCCAGGCATGTCGCCCCGGGGCCAGCTGCAGGCTGCCGATGGTGCCCGCCACATGGCACATGTAATAGCGGCCGACGTTGTCGTGCGTGTTGCCGATGCCCTGGCCGCTTGCACCCGGGCTGTTCAGCAGCAGGCGCACGGTTTCGAGTCCGCCCACGGCCAGCACGTAGCGGCGCGCCTGCACGGGCACGGTCACGCCGCTCAGGGTCCGCACGGTCAGGCCCGTGACCGACGTGCCCGCGTCATTCACTTCGATGGCCGTGACGTTGGCGTGCAGCACCATCCGCACGGTGGGTGCGATCGCCAGCCGGCGCCGATAACGCCAGCCGAAGTTGGTCGGACAGCTGAAGCGTTCCAGGGTGTCGGTCGAATAGTTCTGGCTCTCGAAGCCCTCCATCATGGGCGTGAGCGGCCTATGAAACGTCTCGCCGGCGCGGTACAGAAAGTCGCCCGCTTCGCACAGGGCGTTGGCTTGCGGGTAGTAGGCGGCGACCTCGTCGAACGGCACGGGCCAGGCTTCGCTGCCGATGTAGTCGCGGGCTTCGAAGTCGATCGGATCGAAGGGCATGCAGCGGCCGCCCCAGACCGTGGTCGATCCCCCCAGGCGCCGCATGCGATAGCGGTGGATGGGGCTGTGCATCTTTTCGTCAGCGACCTCGCCGCTGTACAGCGCTTGCGTGGCCTCGTCTTCCTCGTCGCCGCCGCTTTCCAGCAGCAGCACGGTCAACCCGCTGTCGGCCAGCGCCAGCGCCATCGAGATACCCGCGGCGCCCGCACCCACGATGCAGATGTCGGCGCTCAGGGGCGTGCCCGACAGCAGGTCGCGCGCGTCGATGATCATGGATGGCCCCGTATCAGGATGGGCCGGATCGCATCCGGGCGGATCGTCAGTCGTAGCACAGCGTTGTCTCCACATATCTTGGCGGCGCGCAGTCCGGGCTGCGCAGCAGCCGCTCGGGCTGGCCTGCGCCGCCGTTTTCCGTCATCAGGGTCAGGCCCACGCGCACCACGGTGCTGGTCGAGCTCGGATAGTTGCGGCCTTCAACCTTGTCCTGCCAGCCGTCCACGGTCAGCTTCATGTTGCGGGTGACCGCCCATTCCACGCGCGGGCCGAACCGCAGCGCCTCGCTGCTGCCATCATTGATGGCGGCCAGCCGCGTGTTCTTCTGGTTTTCGCGGACCACATTGAAGGACAGCCACAGCTTGTCGGTGTATTGCCAGCGGATCGACGCGCGCGCGCCGGTCAGCGTCGAATACAGAATGCCGGGATCTTCTTCGTTCGCGTAAGGCCGGTGCCAGACGGCCACGTCGAACCGCGTCTTGGGCGAGTACTGCCAGGCGGCCTTGGCGTCCACCGTGATCAGACTGGTGTTGCGGTCGGTCAGGGTCTCGTAGCTGCGCTGCCGGTAGCCGATCCGGCTCGACAGCATGGTCTTGGCGCTATAGACCCACTGGGCATCCACAAAGGCTTCGCGATCCGCATAGCGGTTGTCGACCTGGGCGATCAGGCCCGGGGTCCGATCGATGTAGTCGACTCGCGACTGCATCAATCCCGCCTGCACGTAGCTTGCCCCCCAACCGCTATAACGCGCGGCCACCTGCACCCGATTTTCGTTGCGGTTGTACAGCGTCGCGTTGAGCGGATATTCATACCGCAGCGAATTGCGCGACACGCTCAGTTGCGGCAAGGTCAGCGATTCCGTCACGCGCAGCCCGACGTCGGCAAACACGTTGCGGCTGTCCACCAGATCGCGATCGGGCGCGCTCAAGGACAGGAAACGGTTCAGGCGTTCTTCCTGGCCCAATCCGACCGATCCTTGGAACAGCCTGCCTGCCCGCCACTGAAAGGCTGTGTCCAGGCGCTTGGGTTGATGCGTCAGCTGGGGATGCCGGTCGTACACTGCGCTGCCAAAGCTGCCCGACGCCACGAACCGGGTGCGATCCGACAGCAGCGGCACGATGACCGCGCCGCTGATCTCATTGAGCCGGACGGTGTCGGGCCCGTAGAAGCCGCGCTCTGCGTCGGACACGCGGAACGGGTTGCTCAGGCGCTGCAGGGAACTGTCGGCTTTCAGCACGTAATCGATGAACTCGGGAAAGTCGGCGGCGGCAGCGGGCGGGATGACGCCAAGCGCGCACACGCAGGCCGGCCCCGCCAGCCACCGGGCGCGACGCATCGTCATACGAGAGCCGCCGCGTACCGGGGCAATCGATCAGAAAATGCGCTCGTCCACATGGATCACGTCCCCCGGCTGCACGGGGTCGGTCAGCCTGACGCGCATCTTGCGGGTCTCCCCGGTCGTGGCGTCCTTGCGGCTGATGTCGATGCGGCGATCGGACGCGCGGGCGTTGAGCCCGCCCGCCAATGCCAGCGCACGCATCACATCCAGTCCGGCTTCCATCGGGTAAGCACCGGACTTGCCAACTTCGCCATAGACAAAGAAGCGCGCCACCTGGGGGAGGTAGACGATGTCGCCCGGCTGCAAGGCCATGTCCTGGATCTGCAGCGACGGCAACTGCCGGTTGCCGATGGCGATCTGCAGACGCTGCTGCGCCGCATCGGGCGTGGCGCCCCGCCGCAGCACCACGGCATGGTCTTCGGCCAGGTCCTTGGGCCCGCCGGCCACGGCCAGCAGTTCCAGCAGGGTCATCTGTCCTTCAAGGGGATACCGGCCCGGCCGGGCGATCTCGCCAAGCAGCGACACCATGCGGCTGCGCACACGGACCACTTCGACGGCGATCTGCGGGTCGCGCAAGTAACCCTGCGTCTTCATCTGTTCGGCAATCCGCTGGCCGACCTGGGTGGGCGACAGCGTGGCCACGGCCACCGGGCCGATGAAGGGCACGACGATCCGGCCATCCACGTCCACCGTCACCTGCACCGACAGTTCCGGCCGGCCGTATACCGTCATATAGAGGGTGTCGCCCGGGCCGACCGTGGCGACAGCGCCGCCTTCGACTTCGGACATGGACATGGTGGAAGGGGCCAGGCGGCCGGGATGCAGCGTGGTCTGCGCCACGGCCGGAACGGCGGCACACAACATGGCGGCCCACAACATGGCGGCACACCACGTGACCGCGCACAACGTGGCGCCACGCAGGGCGGCCCCCAGGGTATTCCGGCGCAACGTCATCCTGCTTGCCAACACATGTTCTCCTGTATCGCCGTCATTCAGGCGGCGCCTGTAGATTGTTGGCAACCCGGGCGGCAATGGAAAGGCCGACAGGCCTCAGTTGCACCGATACAACGCACGGTTGTGGCATTGCTGCATAACCCGCGGTTAAGTCCCGAAAAAGGGGTGTAACCGAAGGATGCATACTGCAATTGTACCGTAAGCTATTTGGATGAATTGACAGGTTGACGGCGCGAAATTTGTCTCGCCAACAGCGACTGTCGCAGCCGAATTTCATCCCTTAGCTTGCGCCCACCGCACACGTGAAACCCACTCCCTCCCAGCCTGCCGGCAGCATCCGCCTGTTCGATCTCAATGTTCGTCCAGTGACCCTCAAGCAGGCGGTCGACCTGCTTGCTGCGTGGATCACCGAACGGCATAGCCGTGGGGGCGTCGTGGTCACGCCCAACGTCGATCACATCGTGCGGATGGCCAAGGCGGCGCCCGAATTCCGTGAAAGTTATGCCTCGGCCGAATTCATTTTTGCCGACGGCATGCCCGTCGTCTGGGCCAGCCGCCTGCTGGGCCGGCCGCTGCCGGAACGGGTCACCGGCGCCGATCTGTTCGTCGCGCTGTGCAACGAGGCCACAAGCCGCAATTGGCGGGTATCGGTCATTGGCGGTATTCCCGGAACTGAAAAAACGCTTGAAGACCGATTCCGGGATTACTACCCCGGCATCGACATCCAGGTGCATTGCCCGTCCATGAGCTTCGACCCGCTGGGCCCCGAAGGCCAGGCCGCGGCGGACCTGCAGCGCGCCCGCGCCCCCCACCTGCTGTTCGTCTGCCTGGGCATGCCCAAGCAGGAAGTCTGGTCCCTGCATTACGGCCCGACGCTGCCGGGCAGCCTGATCCTGTGCGTGGGCGCGGCCATGGAATTCGGCATCGGCCTGCAGCGCCGCGCGCCGCGCTTCGTGCAGAAGGCCGGCATGGAGTGGGCCTGGCGCCTGCTCTCCAATCCCAAACGCTTCTGGCGCCGTTACCTGGTCGACGATCCGCGATTCGCCCGCATGTGCTGGCGCGAATGGCGGCAGAACGCACGGCCATGAGGCCCGCTTTCCCGTCGTTTCCCTGTCTTACCATCTGTTGACCACGCCATGACCCACAGAGAAAAACACACGCAGCATCAGCGCCTGTTCTTCTACATGGTTGGCGTCGGCGCGGCCGTCGTCGCCCTGTTCGGCTACTTCGCGGCGGCCGCTTTCGAACGCTATCCGCTTGCCGACCTGGACCTCATGAAGGCCGCGATCATCGCGGTGTCCACCTGTGTCCTGTTCTACCAGTTCGACCAATTGCTCAGTACACGTGAAATGAGCTACATGCTCGGCCGCGCCAGCCTGCGCTGGGTGCAGGTGGTGATGGTGGTGCTGCTGGCCTATGTGCTGCTTCCCGAACCCGACCGCGACCACATGCGCGAAGTCATGCAGCTGTGGGCCATCGGCACCTGGCCGCTGATCCTGGGCGCGCTCGCCCTGATGCGCCTGAGCGCCGTGCGCCTGTACAGCGGCGCCGATGCGCGCCGCGCAATCTTCATCCAGCCCGGCCGCCAGTCGCGCACGCTGGCCCTGCGGCTGGCGCGCTCGCCCATGCTCGGCATTCGCATCGACGGCTATTTCGGCCGCCCCTACAAGGGTGAACAAGGCGCCGTCAAACGGCTGGGCGGACTCGATGAACTCGACAACTATCTGCGCACGACGCCCTGTCAGGTCGTGTTCCTGGGCACGGGTCTGATCACCGACCCGCAGGCCACGCCCATCATGGACCGCCTGGGCGACACCACCGCTGCGATCTACTTCGTGCCCGAATCGCCGCGCGAAAGCCCCTTCCAGATCAACGTGGCGGACATTGCCGGCGTGCCCCTGCTGGCCCTGCACGAAACCGAAATCCTGGGCATGTCGCGGGTTCTCAAACGTGCGTTTGACGTCGTGGTCGCCCTGGGCATGCTGCTGGTCTTCGGGCTGCCGATGATCCTGATCGCGATCGGCATCAAGCGCACGTCGCCGGGCCCGGTGTTCTTTCGCCAGATCCGTTACGGTCAGGACGGCAAGCCGATCAGCATCTACAAGTTCCGGTCCATGCACGTCCACCTGCCCGAAGCCGCCAAGGTGCAGCAGGCCACGCGGGGCGACCCGCGCATCACGCCGCTGGGGCGCTTCATCCGCAAGACGTCACTGGACGAACTGCCGCAGATCCTGAACGTGCTCGATGGCAGCATGAGCCTGGTCGGCCCGCGGCCCCATGCGGCGGAACACAACGAACTGTACCGACAGCAGATCAAGGGCTACATGCTGCGGCATACCGTCAAGCCGGGCATTACCGGCTGGGCGCAGGTCAATGGCCTGCGCGGCGAAACGGACACGCTGGACAAGATGATGCAGCGAGTCGAACACGACCGGTACTACATCCAGAACTGGTCGCTGTGGCTGGACATCAAGATCATTGCGCGCACTGCCCTGCTGGTGGTGCGGGACCGCAGCGCGTTCTAGTTTCCAGGAAAGGCTGCGGCGGCCACGGCCTCCGCAGTGCGGCGTCATCGCACGTCATGATGCGGCACGCGGCGTCATTCCACCGCGCCGCGCCACCTACTCCAGCGTGATGCCCGCTGCCTTGATCACCGGCGCCCACTTGGCGTCTTCGTCTTTCAGGAAGCGCGAGAACTCGGCCGGCCCCATCGCGGCGGGCGTCAGGCCCTGTTCGATCAGCTTGGCTTTCAGGTCAGGCGACGCCATCACGGTCTGAATGGTCGTGACCAGTTTGGTGACGACGGCAGGCGGCATGCCGGCCGGCCCGGATATCCCGAACCACGCTTCGCCGACCGTACCGGGCACCACCTCATTCATGGTCGGCACGTCGGGCAGGTCAGGCAAACGCTTCGCCCCACTGACGGCCAGGATGCGCACCTTGCCCGACTTGGCCTGCGCCGCCGCAACGCCCGGATTGTTGAAAATCGCATCCAGTTGCCCGCCAAGCAGATCGTTGATGGCCGCGCCCGTGCCCTTGTACGGCACATGCGTCATCTTGAGATTGGCTTTCTGCTTGAGCAGTTCGCCCGTCAGGAAGCCTGCGGACCCCACGCCTGCCGACCCGTAGTTGTAGGTGCCGTTGGCGTTCTGCGCGAGGGTGACGAATTCCTTGAAGCTTTTGGCCGGATGGTCGCTGCGCACGACCAGGCCATTCGCAAATGTGCCGATCATGACCATGTGTGTGAAGTCATCGATCGGCCGGTACGACACCTTCTGGCCCAGCAACGGGCCGGTGGTGATGGCCGCGCCGTTGGTCAACACCAGGAAGTAGCCCTTGGGGTCGGCCTTGGCGCCCGCGTCGGTGCCAAGAATGGACCCCGCCCCGCCCTTGTTTTCGATAAAGACGGTCTGGCCCAGCGCCTCGCTCAGGCTGCTGGCGACCAGGCGGGCCACCACGTCGCTGGTGCCGCCCGGCGCGAACGGCACGATCAGCTTGATCGGGTGATCCGGATACGCCCCCTGTGCCCAGGCCGATGCGGCGGGCAGTGCGGTGGCGGCAAGCCCGACTGCGCAGGCCATCGTTGCGCCCTTGCCCACGCGGATCGCGCGTCGGGCTGGCCCCTGTCCATCGTTCAAACGTAAGCGCATGACTTTGTCCGGATAATGTTCAGCCAAGCTTGATATTCCGGCACCGGCGGCGTCAGCGTCAAGCCCCAATGTCATATCGACCGGACAATAGGAGCGGCGCGCGGCCACCGCCGCCGACCCTTGACATTGTCCGGACGATTCACCTAAGGTGAAGTGGCCAACGCGGTCCATCCGGGCCGCGCGCGCGCGTCTGACGGAGCCCGAGCATGGTTATCGCCGTATCGAACGAGACTGCCCGCACGCAGTCCGCCGCGCTTGTCCAGGCCGGCCTCATTCCGGCCTATCGCATCGAGTACATCGGCGCCAAACCCGACCGTGGCGGCGCCGGGCGGCCCCAGGCCTTCACGGTGGAAATGAGCCCGAACAAGAAGGTCGGCGCGCATTACCACACGGTGTCGCAATACCAGGTGATCCTGCGGGGCGACGGCCACATCGGCAGCCACCCGGTATCGACCTATTCCGTCCACTACACCGACCCCTACACCACCTACGGGCCGCTGGTGGCCGGACCCGACGCGCTGCACTACATGACGCTGCGCGCGGCAGGCGATCCGGGGCCGCAATACCTGGCTAAACCCGGGGTGAAGGAAGCGATCCGCCCGTCGCGGCGGCGGTTCCTGCTGAGCACCGACATCCGCTCGTCCACGCCCGACGAAGCGGCGGCATTGACGGCGCCGCACATCGAGATGCTGCTGGAGCCGAACGACGACGGCGTGGCCTCCACGATGTATCGCCTCGGGCCGAACATGACGGCGCGCGGCCCCGATCCGTCATTGGGCGGCGGGCATTACTTCATGGTGATCGGCGGCGCCCTGGACTACGACGGGGAACGGCTCGACATCGACTCCACCCTGTTCGTCGAAGCCGACGATCCGGCACTGATGTTGCGCGCGGGCGATGCCGGTGCGGACGTCCTTTTTCTGCAGTTCCCCAAACCATGACGATCCGGCGCATGCACTGCATGAAGTGCAATTACGTGTTCGACGAAACGATGGGGGATCCGGAAGACGGCATCGTCGCGGGCACCCATTGGGAAGACATTCCGGACGCGTGGGCCTGCCCGAATTGCTCGGCCGGGAAAGAGGAATTCCGCGAGGAAACCTGAAGCCGGGCAGCACGGGCCTGGCGTTCAGCCCGCCACTTCAGCCCGCCGGGAACAGCCGGCTCGCCTCCACCGGCGAGCCGAACAGCCACCCCTGCCCCAACGCATCGGCATCGATGTCCGCCACGATGCGCGCCTGCGCATCGGTTTCGATGCCTTCGATCACCAGCCCCAGCGACAGCGTGCGGGCCATCGCCACCATCTGCGGCATCAGGCTTTGCGCCGCGCCGTCTTCCAGCGCCAGCGTAAAACTGCGGTCGATCTTGATCATGTCCACCTGCAATTGGGCAAGGTAGGACAGGCTCGAATAATCGGTGCCGAAGTCGTCGATATACACCGCGTGCCCGGCCTTGCGCAGCGTCTGGATGCCGCGGCCGATGGCCTCGCGATCCGCGGTGGACCGCTCGGTCAGCTCGAAGCCGATCGCGCCGGGCGACACGCCCGCGGCATGCAATTCCTGCCGCACAAAGGCCGCAAAGGTCGGGTCCAGCACGTCCCTGGCGGACACGTTCACCGTAACGCGAAAGCCCGGGCGCGCGCGCAGTCCGTCGGCCAGTTCCGCCAGCACCCGCCGCAGCACGAAGCGCGTCACTTCCGAGATGAACCCTTCTTCTTCGGCCACGGCAATGAACACATCGGGGCTGATGGCGTCGCCCCGGTTGTCGCGCCACCGGATCAGGGATTCGGCGCCCACCCGCTGGCGGTCGGCCAGCCGCACGATGGGCTGATACACGATTGTCAGTTCGTTGTTGCGCAGCGCGGCGCGCAGCCGGCGCGACAAGGACCGCGACCGCGCGATCGCCGACACCAGCCCGACACCTCCCCCCAGTCCGCCAAACAATCCGAACAGGCCAAAGGCCATCACCAGCGGCGATCGCCGGGCGCTGGGCCGATCGCGCAGCGCCGCCACGATGCAGCCCGTGTGCGCGGTCGAACAGCGCACTTCGAAGCGCCGGCCGTCCAGCAGCACGGGTTCGCCCGCCACCAGGGGCCGCGAGGCCAGGCCGGCGGGCGGCATGTTCGAAATGAATACGTCGCGGCGGGTGTCGTACTCGGCGACCACCGTGTAGTCCAGGCGGGGATCGATCTTGTCCACGAACGCGTCGCGGTTCAGCACGACCGATGCATCACCTTCTTCGATCACCATGCCCCGCACACCGGGCATGCCGATCAGCGGCGTGTCGACCAGCACGCGCCGGCCGCGGCTGGTTTCATA
This sequence comes from Pigmentiphaga litoralis, assembly GCF_013408655.1. NCBI lineage: Bacteria > Pseudomonadati > Pseudomonadota > Betaproteobacteria > Burkholderiales > Alcaligenaceae > Pigmentiphaga > Pigmentiphaga litoralis. The sequence continues at coordinate 874,242 of NZ_JACCBP010000002.1, read as the reverse complement.
ATCCGGCCGGGCGCGATCGGTTGGCACCGCCAGCTTGCCCAGGGTCGAACTGCACAGCATTTCGTGGTCGTGCATGCGCACGGCGCTTTTGACGTTGCGGGATTCGATGACGATGCGGCGCAGCCAGGCCAGGTCGTCGTCGCTGCAGGGCGCGGCAGGCGATTGCCGGATGCGTGTCAGCGCCTGGACGATGTCGTCGCCCACCGCATCCGACCGTTCGATATACAGCTGAGCCAGACGGCCCGTGTCGTCTTCGATCTGGTCATGCAACGTGGCGACACCGGCCCACAGGCCCACCCCCAGCCCGATCGCCATGCAGGCAAGGACGCCTGACGTTGCGAAAGTAAGGGGTTGTGATGTCATCGGAAGAAAGTGGCTCGGCCGTAGAGGCGGTCAGGATACACCGTGGTGGCGCGCAACCCACACTGTGAGAATTTATGAATAAGTTCTCGGGCGGTTTTGGGTATAAAGCCGTCTGGGTGCGTGGGCTTACTACCAAGTATTAGTCCAGCGGACCTGCATGGGTCGCGTCACCCCTCACCTCATTGCTGCGTTGGCCAGCCCCGGGATTCGGGCCATGGCCTGGAGAAGTCATGCTTCCGGTCAACTATCATCCCGCGCTGGTCGTCCTGTCCATCTGCGTGGCCATCCTGGCGTCCTACACCGCGCTGGGCATGGCCAACCGCGTTCGCGCGACCGTCGGCATCGCCCGCCGGATCTGGCTGACAGGCGGCGCGCTTGCCATGGGCCTGGGCATCTGGTCGATGCACTTCATCGGCATGCTGGCGTTCAGCCTGCCCATCTCGCTGGGGTACGACGTCGGCCTGACCACGCTGTCGGTCGTGATCGCGATCGTGTCATCGGCGTTCGCCCTGAACGTGGCGAGCCAGCCGCAGTTGTCGGCCGCCAAGCTGTGCGGGGCCGCCGTGCTGATGGGCGCGGGCATTGCCGCGATGCATTACGTGGGCATGGGTGCGATGCGCATGGACCCCGGCATCTCGTATGACACGTCCGTCGTCACGCTGTCGATCGTGATTGCCATTGTCGCGTCGGGCGCGGCCCTGTGGATCGCGCGCCGCACCGACCAGGATTCCTTGCGCGAACGCCTGCTGCGCCTGGGCGCCGGCGTCATCATGGGACTGGCGATCGTCGGCATGCACTACACGGGCATGGCGGCCGCCAGCTTTCCGCTGGGCACCGTGTGCCTGGCCGCGGGCAGCGGCATGTCGGCCTCGTGGCTCGCGCTGCTGGTCACCACCGTCACGCTGGGCGTGCTGGCCATCGCGCTGGTCGCGGCCCTGCTCGATGCCCGCATGCAGCAGCGCACGGCCGCGCTGTCGTTCTCGCTGGAAGCGGCCAACGAAGAATTGATCCGCCTCGCCCTGCATGACACGCTGACCGGCCTGCCCAACCGCATCCTGCTGCAGGAACACGTCAAGCGGTCGGTCGAACAGGGCCAGCGCGGCCGCGGCATCTTCGCCGTCATGTTCGTGGACCTGGATGGATTCAAGGCGATCAATGATGCCTATGGCCACCACACCGGCGACGCGCTGCTGGTGGCGGTCGCGCAGCGCCTGCGCAGCGAATTGCGCGCGGAAGACAGCATCGCCCGGCTCGGCGGTGACGAATTCGTGGTACTGGCGTCGGCGACCGATCCGCAAGACGCGGCCCAATTGGCGCAGCGCCTGATCGACGTGGTGTCGGCGCCGGTCGCGCTGTCGGAACATCTGCTGCTGGTCACGGCCAGCATCGGCATCGCCATGTTCCCGGGCGACGGCGATTCGGGCGCCAGCCTGATGACGAACGCCGACGCGGCCATGTACCACGCCAAGAGTCTGGGCCGCGCGGGCTACTGCTTTTTCGAACCGTCGATGAACGCCAATGCGCGCGAACAGTTGCGCTTGCTGCACGACCTGCGATCGGCCGTCGCCAACAACGAATTCGAGCTGTACTACCAACCCAAGTTCGAGGCGCCGGCTGGCCCGGTCACGGGCGCCGAAGCGCTGCTGCGCTGGCACCATCCGGAACGGGGCCTGGTGCCGCCGGCCCAGTTCATTCCGATGGCGGAAAAGACGGGCCTGATCCTGACGATCGATGCCTGGGTGATCAACGAGGCGTGCCGGCAGCTGCGCGCCTGGTGCGACGCCGGCCATTCGTCATGGAACATGGCGGTCAATCTGTCGGCGCTGCAATTCCAGCATGCCGGCCTGGTCGACCTGGTGCGCGACGCCCTGACGCGGCATGGGGTGGCCCCAGAACGCCTGACGCTGGAGATTACCGAGTCGATCGCGATGCGCGACGCCGAAGCCAGCATGGACGTGCTGAACCGGCTGGTCGCCCTGGGCGTGTCGATTTCGATCGACGACTTTGGCACGGGCTACTCCAGTCTCATGTATCTGAAGCGCCTGCCGGCCACCGAACTCAAGATCGACCAGGGCTTCGTCAGCCAGCTCGAACATGATGGTGACGACGCGGCCATCATCTCGGCCATCGTTGCGCTGGGCCACAAGCTGGGCCTGAACATCGTGGCCGAAGGGGTCGAGACGCCCGAACAACAGGACTTCCTGACCCGGTTGGGCTGCAATTCCCTGCAGGGTTTCCTGCTGGGCCATCCGTTGCCTGCGGCGCAGTTCGTCACCGCCAACGCCCACATACACGAAGCGGCCGCCTGACATCCGGCAGCCGCTTCACTGTGCAAGAAGGGGGCTGGCGCCCCCTTTTTCATGCCCGCCGAGACCTTAGCGGGTCACGACGTTGCCTGGGCCGGACGCGGCCAGGCGGCTGTGATTGCCGGCATGGCGTCCTTGCGGCACGGTCTGCGCAGGCACGGGATAGGTCGCGTCGTCGAATGCAATCCCTTCGGCGCGGGCTTGCGCCAGCTCGGCACGGACAGCTTCGCGGGTCACCGCGGGATTGCTTGCCGTAGCGGGACGGGCAAACGGGCCGGGGTACTGCGCATCGGCAACGATCAGCCCGGCTTGACGGGCACGCACCAGCTCGGCCTGCACTTGGGCATGGGTCGTGTTGCTTTCCAGCGAGAAGGGGCCGGGGTAGTTGGCGTCGGTAACGACGTTGCTGTCGGCGAAGGCGTTGGCGCCTGTGACGGACAGGGCAAGAAGCAGTGCGGCGGTCGTGGTCTTCATGATCATTCCTTTATTTCTGACCGGCGGGGCGGGGCTCGTTGGCGGCGCGTGCCGGCGTCCTGAAGTGGACGGTGGCTGAAGTGCTCATAGGTCATGAGCGAGTGACGCCACTGTATTAGCGTTCGCCGTCGGGATAAACACCTACGGATCGACATCACTATTCATTCATGACAAACAATCCCTATTCCTGCGTCGGCTACGGACGACCAACCGCCGCCGCGCCCTTGGTCCATCGTGCTCATCGATCGCGGGCAGTTGTTGCGCCGGCTGCTACCGCTTCCCGACCCTGCCTTGCTTCATGCCCGCATTCGGACTGCATCTTCGGCTCAACCAATGCGCCGTCCGCCGGCACCTGCCTGACCCGTTCCAGGATGGGCATAGCGGTTGCATCGTGCGTCCGGCGGTCGCTGATGGATGCGGCCTTGACGACAGGAGTTGGCAACGATGCGTATTGCCCAGGTCGCGCCCTTGTACGAGAGCGTTCCGCCGATTGCGTATGGCGCCACCGAAAGAGTGGTGTCCTACCTGACGGAAGCCCTGGTCGCGGCCGGTCATGACGTGACCCTGTTCGCCACCGGCGACTCGCGCACGCAAGCGAAGCGGGTGGCGACGTGCGAACGCGGCCTGTGGCGCGACGCGTCCGTGTGGGACACGCAATGCCATCACGTGCGGCAACTGGAAACCGTTGCGCAGATGGCCGACCAGTTCGACATCGTGCACTTCCACGGCGAGCCCATGCATCTGCCGGTGTCCAGGCGCTTGCCCTGCCGGCACGTGACCACGATGCACGGCCTGCTGCTTCCCCCGGATCACGGCCCGCTGTACGCGATGTTTTCGGATGCGCCGCTGGTGTCGATCAGCGACGACCAACGCACGCCGCTGCCATCGGCCAATTGGCAAGCCACGATCCATCACGGCATGCCGCCCGACGTGCTGCCCTTCAACGCCGCAGGAGGCGACTACCTGGTCTTCCTGGGCCGGATGATGCCGTCCAAACGCCCCGACCTGGCCATCGAGATCGCACGCCGCGCGGGCCTGCCGCTGAAGATGGCGGCCAAGGTGCATCCGGGTGAACAGGCCTATTTCCGGGACGAGATCGAGCCGCTCCTGGCACGGCATGGCGACGTCGTCGAGTACCTGGGCGAAGTCGGCGGCGAGGCACGCTACGCCATGCTGGCCAACGCGCGGGCCCTGCTGTTTCCGGTGGACTGGCCCGAGCCGTTCGGCATGGTGCTGATCGAGGCCATGTCCTGCGGCACGCCAGTGATCGCCTTTCGACGCGGAGCGGTGCCCGAGGTGGTCGACGACGGCGTCAGTGGACTGATCGTGGACGACGTCAACCAGGCGGTCAGCGCGGTGGAACGGATCGGCCGGCTGGACCGCGCCGGCTGCCGCCGCGCGTTCGAACGCCGCTTCACGGCCGACCGCATGGCCAATGACTACCTGACGGTGTATCGCCGTTTGCTGGAGGAGACCTGACCATGCGGATTGCGCAAGTCGCGACGCTGTATGAAACCGTGCCGCCGCAAGCCTATGGCGGCATCGAACGCGTGGTGTCCTATCTGACGGAAGAACTGGTGCGGCAGGGGCACGACGTGACGCTGTTTGCGTGCGGCGGGTCGCGCACGCACGCCAAGCTCATTGAATGCTGCCCGTGCGCGGTGCGTCTGGTTGAAGACACGGCCGATCCGCAGGCCTTCCACTTTGCGATGCTGGAAGACGTGGTGCGGCAGTCCGGCAACTTCGACCTGGCGCATTTCCACGTGGACTACCAGCACTTTCCCTTCTCGCGCCGGCTGGACTGCGCGCACCTGACGACCCTGCATTGGCGCCTGGATATTCCCGGCCTGCCGCTGCTGTATCGCGCCTTTGCCGACGTGCCGGTGGTGTCGATTTCGGAGGCGCAGCGCACGCCCCTGCCCTGGCTCAACTGGCAAGGCACCGTGCATCACGGACTGCCCACCGACCTGCTCACGGCGGGCGACGCCAGCGGCGGCTATCTGGCTTTTCTGGGCCGCATCGCGCCGTCCAAACGGCCCGATCTGGCCATCGAGATCGCGCGGCGCGCCAACGTGCCGCTGCACATCGGCGCCAAGATCGACAACGGCGATCTGCACTACTTCGAGCGCGACATTCGCCACCTGTTCAACGACCCCATCGTGCACTACCGCGGCGAACTGAACGAGGTGCAGAAGCACACGTTTCTGGGCGCCGCGCGTGCCCTGATCTTTCCGATCGACTGGCCCGAACCCTTCGGACTGGTCATGGCCGAAGCGCTGGCCTGCGGCACGCCGGTGATTGCCTTTCGTCGCGGGTCGGTGCCCGAAGTCATCGAGCATGGCGTGACCGGCTTCATTGTGGACACCGTGGACGAAGCGGTCGACGCGGTGCGCCGCCTGCCCGAGATCGACCGCCGGGCGTGCCGCGCCGCGTTCGAGGCGCGCTTCACGGCGCCCCGCATGGTGGCCGACTACCTGCCGATCTACGACCGGCTGTGCAAGGCGTCACGCCCGCGGCAGCCCCAGCCCCAGCCGGCCTGCGCGGACCTCATTTCCTAGGAGTGCATCATGCGATTCATGGCGCTTGCCACCGACTACGACAACACCCTTGCCTTTGATGGCCAGGTCGCCGATGCCACCTGGGACGCGCTCGACCGCCTGTGCGAGTCGGGCCGTCAGGTCTTCCTGGTCAGCGGACGCGAGCTGGATGACCTGCTGGCGATCTGTCCACGCATCGATCTGTTTACTCGGGTGGTGGCCGAGAACGGCGGCGTGCTGTACGACCCGGCAACCCGCGAACGCCGCCTGCTCGCCCCGGCCCCGCCACCGGAATTTGTCGAGGCCATGCGCGCCAAGGGCGTCCGGCATCTGGGCGTCAGCGAGACATTGGTCGCCACCATGAAACCGTATGACCGCGAAGCACTGGACGCCATCCGTGAACTGGGGCTGGACCTGCATGTGGTCTTCAATGGCGACGCCGTCATGGTGTTGGCGCCGGGCGTGACCAAGGGCACCGGGCTGACCGCGGCACTGGACGACACCGGCCTGTCGCCGCATAACGTGGTGGCCGTGGGCGATGCCGAAAACGACCACCATTTGCTGGCCCTGTGCGAGATGGCCGTGGCCGTCAACAATGCCTTGCCCATGCTGAAAAAGAACGCCGACTGGGTAACCGACGGCGAGCATGGCCAGGGCGTGATCGAGCTGGTGGGCGCGCTGCTGGAAGACGACCTGGCCAGCCAGGGACAGGGACGGGGACAAGGAAGGGAGCAAGGACAAGGACAAGGACAAGGACAAGGACAGCCGCGGCATGGCCTGCTCGTCGGCCAGGCCGGCGGCGACCCCTTTACCCTGCCCCCTTACGGCACCGTGGCGCTGGCCTGCGGCCCGTCCGGCAGCGGCAAATCCACGCTGACCACGGCTTTGATCGAACGGTTGGTCGAAGCGGACTACCAGGTCTGCATCCTTGATCCGGAAGGCGACTACGGCGGCTTCGAAGGCGCGGTGACCGTCGGGGACACTGATCATGCGCCGCCTGCCGACCAGGTGCTGGAACTGCTGGCGCAGCCCCGGCAAAGTGTCATCGTCAACTTGTTGCGGGTGCCGCTGGCCGACCGGCCGCATTACTTCGCCACCCTGCTGCCCCGCCTGCTGGCGCTGCGGGCCAAGACCGGCAGGCCGCACTGGCTGGTATTCGAAGAAGCGCACCACCTGTTTCCCACCGACTGGTCGCCTGCCGAACAGGCGCTGCCCGTCTCGCTGGAAACGGCCTTGGCGACCACGGTGCAACCCGATCAGCTTGCCAGGGCCTTCCTGGACCAGGTCACGACCGTGCTGGCGGTAGGCGCCAACCCGGCCGAGAGCCTGGCCGCATTCCACCGGGCGCGCAACAGTGCGGGCGCGTTACCGGGCGCGGAAGGGCCGACGCTGGAGCCGGGGCAGATGTGGGTGTGTCCCGTCGACGAGACCGGCGCCGCCAGCACCGCGGCGGATGCCGGCGCGGAGGACTCGCACGCGGCGGATGCAGGCGCGGACCGGTCACATACGGCGGAGGCCGGCACCGACCGGTCGCACGTGGCGCCCGTGGTGGTCGACATCGAACCGGGGCGCACGCACCGGCGGCGCCACGTTCGTAAGTATGCTGAAGGATTGCTGATTCCCGAACGCAGCTTCTTTTTCCGGGGGCCGGAGAACAAGCTGAATCTGCGCGCCCACAACCTGGTGCTGTTCGTGGAATTGGGCGATGGGGTGGACGACGATACCTGGACGTGGCACCTGCAGCGCGGCGACTACGCGCGCTGGTTCGAAGACGTCATTGGCGACAGCGACCTGGCGGGTGCGGCAAGGCAAGTGGAAGCAGATACCGCGCCTGACCCCACAACGAGCCGGGCGCGCATCCGCGACGCCATCGAGTCACGATACACGCAGCCCGAGAATCCCAATCTGCCGGTGATCGGCCATCATGGGGAATCGGGCGGCGGGTAATACGGCCGGTCAGCCTTCCACGCGCACCGTGATCGGCGTCAGGCCTGCTATCGTGCCGTGCATGACCTGGCCTGGCTTGACCGCGCCAACACCTTCGGGCGTGCCGGTCATGATCACGTCACCCGGTTCCAGCGTCTCGTACTGCGACAGGTAGGCAATCGATTCGGCCACCGACCAGATCAGCATGTCGATGTCGGAGCTCTGCTTGATCTGGCCGTCCACCGTGACCGCAATGGCGGCTTTGTCCGGATGGCCGATCTCGCTAACTCGCGAAACCGGGCTGATCGGCGCCGACTTGGAAAACGACTTGCCGAATTCCCAGGGGCGGCCCTTGTCGCGCGCGTCCAGCTGCAGGTCGCGGCGCGTCATGTCCAGGCCCACGGCGTAGCCATACACATGCTCCAGCGCCTGGTCGATGGCGATGTCCTTGCCGCCCGTGCCGATCACCGCCACCAGTTCGATTTCATGATGGAAGTTGCTGGTCTGGGGCGGATAGGGAATGGTGATCTCGGTCTCGCCCGCCTGCACGACGGCGTTGGCCGGCTTCATGAAAAAGAAAGGCTTCTCACGATCCGGATCGCGGCCCATTTCACGGGCATGCGCGGCGTAGTTGCGGCCCACGCAGAACACACGGTTGACGGGAAACTGATCGTCGCTGCCGACGATGTCGAGCGCAACCTGAGCAGGTTGGGCAATGGCGTAAGGCATTCGTTGGTCCTTGTGAAATTAGAGATCGATGCCGCGATAAACCCAGTCGATCTCGAAGGTGCTGCCCTTCGGGCGCTTCGTCACGATACTGTTGCGGACATCCCGCGCGCCACCACCCGCATGGCAGAAGCCGCAGAAAAAACGGGATGACAGCTGGATGCGGCCAGTGCGCAGGTAGCGTTCGTTTTCGTAGGCGACCAGGGCCGCGTCCACGTCCGGCGTCGTGGTGACCTTCCTGGCCAGTACCACCGCATCCTCCATCGCCATGCAGGCGCCCTGCGCCAGATACTGCAGGGTCGGGTGCGCCGCGTCGCCCAGCAGGGTGGCGCGGCCTAGCGACCAGCCCGGCGTGGGGTCGCGATCCTGCAGCACCCAGTGCCGGTCCTTGCGCACAAAGCCCAGCATTTTCTGCACCGACGGAATGCAGTGACTGAAGATGGCCTCCATTTCTTCGGGGCCGATCGTCTCGGCGCGCCCCGTGCGCATGGCCTCGTTCTCGACCACCGCCACGTTGTTCATGACCTTGCCGCCGCGCAGGCGGTACTGCACCAAGTGCAAATCGGGGCCGACCCACATCACCACATCGTCAGCATGCGTCGCATCTTCGATCTCTTCGATCGGCACCACGCCGCGATACGCGACCTGCCCCGCCACCCGAGGCGCACCGTCATTCAGGATGCTGGCGCGCACCCGCGACTTCAGGCCATCCGCGCCGATCAACGCCGCCCCGCGATACTGGCTGCCGTCTTCACAGACCACATCGACACCGGTCGCGTCCTGCGTGAAGCTGGCCACGCCGCGCGACGTCTCGATGCTGACGCCCGGCAACGCGCGCGCGGCGTCCAGCAGCATCTGATGCAGATCGCTGCGATGGATCACGCTATAGGGGTAGCCGTAACGTTCCTGGAACGCGTCGCCCAGTTCGATGCGGGTCAGTTCCTTCCCGTCGATGGCGTCGATCATGACCAGATTATTCGGGTAGAAGGCGACTTCCTTCAGTTTGTCCGCGATGCCCAGTTCGACCAGGATGCGGTAGGCATTCGGCCCCAGCTGCAGGCCGTAGCCGATCTCGCCCAGTTCGGCGGCGCGCTCCAGCACCCGCACGGCGCGGCCCGCGCGTCCCAGCGCCAGCGCGGTGGCAATCCCGCCAATCCCGCCGCCCGCAACAAGGATCTCGTCCGATGCCGGTGTAGAGCTGCTTCCCATCATTGTCTCGCTATCGTTATGGTTGTCGACTTCCGCCAGTCCCGTGCACTGTAGGCGCGGCGGCCTCATCGAACAATCCAATAGATTCGATAACCTCAATTCGACAATTCAATACTGCACGGGGCAGTCAGACGGATGGGCACGGTGTTGCCAAGGCGCGGCGTGCCGCGCACGCCGCGGGTTATCCCTTGGCCGGCTACACCGGGACGGGCAGCGCCGACTCGGTTTCCTCGACCGCATCGATCAGGCTCTGCCCGGGGGCGACCCGGGTAAACCGGACCGGCTCCCGGGTCAGCGCGATCCGCCCCTGGTCCAGGCGGGCCACGGTGTAGCTGGACGTGGCCAGGTCGCCCGCCTGCGGGAAGTCTTCACGGAAATGCGCCCCCCGGCTGTCTTCGCGGACCAGCGCCGCTTCGACGATGACCTGGCTGACACTGATCAGATTGCGCAGATTCAGCCAGTCATGCCAGGTCAGGTTGTAGGCCAGGGTGCCCGCCGGAATGCCGCTGGCCGCCAGTTCGGCCGACAGCGCGGCCAGCTGCGCGCGGGCGCGCGTCAAGCCGGCCGCGTCGCGCAAGATGCCCACGTCGTCCCACATGCAGGCGTACAGCGACTCGCGCAGCGCATCGAGATCGCCCGGCGGCAGCGTGGTCGGACGCAGCGTGGCCGCCACCGCCGATCCGATCGCAACGTCATCGGGCTCCCTGAAACCGGCCGTGCGCACATAGGCCGCCATGGTGTCGCCCGCGATCCCGCCGAACACGGTGGAATTGGCCACGCCGTTGCCGCCCAGCCGGTTCGCGCCGTGCACGCCGCCGGTATCTTCCCCCGCCGCGAACAGGCCAGGCAGGCCGGTCGTGCAGTCCGGCTGGAAGACCACGCCGCCCATCATGTAGTGCGCGGTCGGCACGACTTCCACCAGGCCGCCGGCCAGGTCAAAGCCACAATCGGCGCAGCGCTCCACCATGCCCTTGAACTGCTTGCGCACCGACGCCGCGCCCAGGTGATGCATCTGGATATAGACCCCGCCATGCGGCGACGTGCGGCCCGCGCGCATCTCGGCATAGATGCCCCGCGACACGATGTCGCGCGTTGCCCGTTCCTTGCGTGGGTCGTAATGCTGCATGAAGCGTTCGTGCTGGCCATTGAGCAGATAGCCCCCGGCCCCGCGCAGGCCTTCTTCGATCACCGTGCCCGTCATGCGCGTGCCACGGCCAGCCAACAGACCGGTCGGATGGAACTGCACCATTTCCATGTCGCGCAGCGGCAGCCCGGCACGCAGCGCCATGGCCATGCCGTCACAACTCTTGTCGCCCGACGGCGTGTGGTAGCGGTACATGGTCGGCCCGCCGCCGGTGGCCAACAGCACGGCCTTGGCCTGCACCAGCGTAAAGTCTCCGGTCCGCATGTCCAGCATCAGCACGCCCGCCAGCGCCGACCCATCAGCGGTCCTGATCAGTTCGACCGCGCGATGCTCTTCCAGCCGGTGGATGCCGCGCCGCCAGACCTGCTCGGCCAGCCGGTTGATGATCTCGATGCCGGTCAGGTCGCCCTTGTGCACCGTGCGGTCGAAGGTCTGCCCGGCAAACGCCTTCTGGTGCACGCTGCCATCGGCATTGCGGTCAAAGAAGCAGCCCAGTTCGTTTTCCAGTTCATGGATGCGCACCACTGCCTGCTCCACCAGGGTCCAGGCCAGGTCCTGATTGGCCAGCCACTTGCTGCCTTCGATGGTGTCCATGAAATGCCGGGGCACCGAATCGCCCGGCGCCAGCGCGACGTTGTAGCCGCCCTGCACCATGCGGGTACAGCCGCATTTGCCCAGCAGGCCTTTGACCGCAATGGTGATGTGCGCGTCCGGATTGCGTTGATGCGCATGGAGGGCCGCGAACAGGCCCGCGCCGCCCGAGCCCAGGATCAGGATGTCGGTCTGCTGCCGCGTGACGGTGGTCATGGCCGGGCTCCTGTGGGGGTGGCGGCGCCGGTGCCTTGACCTATGCCCAGCTCGGCCAGCACGCGATCGCGCTGCTGGTCGACGTCGTGCCGCACGCTGTCGTACAGACTGCCGCCATGGCTGTCCATCGCGACCCGCAGCGGGCCGAAGTGGCGGATGCGAAAGCGCCATAAGGACTCAGGGTTCAGGTCATCCATGTCGACATCTTCGATCTGTTCGATCCAGGTCGTTTCCAGCGCGGCCGTGCCGCCGACTATCGCCAGATAGGCGCCGCCCAGCTCGCGAAAGGCATCGAGCGAGCCTTCCCGCAAGCCCCCCTTCCCCACCACCAGCCGCACACCGTACTCGGTCATCAACGGCCGCGTGAAGCGCTCCATGCGGTCGGACGTGGTGGTGCCGATGCAGATCGCTTCATAGCCCGCGGGGTGGCGGTCGGACACCGGCACCTTCCTGACATTGGGCGCGGTATGGATGACCGCATGGCCATGCAGGTCCATGCGGGTCTTGCGTCCGCGATCGAACAGGTGGATCTGCGTGGCATCGCGGATGCCGTACAGGGTGTCTTCCAGGGTGACCGTGTCGTTCACTTTCAATTGCCTGACGGCGGCTTCGTCGATCGGCATGTGCAGGGTGTGATGGGTCATGATCAGAATCCGTAACGCACGCCGTCGGGCGTGAAGGTGGCCCGTGCACGCCGCGCGGAATGGCACTGCATGTTGACGGCAACCGGGTTCATCGTGATGTGGGTCGCGGCCAGTTCGATGTGCACGGCAAACGCCGTTGCGTCACCGCCAAGACCTTGCGGCCCGACGCCCAGATGATTGACGGCGGCCGACAAGGCCTGTTCCAGCGCCGCGCCGTCCGGGTCGGCGCAGGCCGATCCCAAGGGCCGCGTCGCCGCGCGTTTGGCCAGCGCCACGCACAGGTCCGATGTGCCCCCCACGCCGACGCCCACGATGGTGGGTGGACAGGTCTTGCCCCCCGCGGCAATCACGCAGTCGACCACGAAACGCTTGATGGCCTCGACGCCTTCGGCCGGCACCGCCATCTTCAGAAAGGAATTGTTTTCCGACCCGCTGCCTTTCGGGACCATGGCGAGCGACCAGGTGTCGGGGGCATCGTCGTAATCGATGTGGATCACGGGGACTTCGGCGCCGCAGGACGTGTGCTCGTTCCTGCGGGTCAGGGGATGCACGACCGATGAGCGCAGCGGATGTTCGCGCGTCGCCCGCGCGCAGCCGCGGCGGATGGCCTCTTTCAAGGCTTGCCCATCCACGGCCACGCCCCGCCCGATCGACACGGTGTAGATCGGGATGCCGGTGTCCTGGCACAGCAGATTGTCGTTGTCTTCCGCGACCGCAATGTTGGTGGTCATGGTGCGCAGGATCTCGCGCGCGCCGGGCATCGTTTCCGCGCGCTCCAGCGTGGCAAGGCCCTCCTTGATGTCGGGCGGCAGGATCTTGAGCGCGCGGATGTACAGGGTCTTGGCCGCGTCTTCGGCGGCGAGCAGGTCGATGTGCATGAAGCGTCCAGTCAATGAATAGGGGGCACGGTGCGGCGTCGCGTCATGGCCGGACACTCAGCGGACCACCAGCTTCTGGTCCTTGACGATGGCGGCCCACATCGTCGATTCCTGGGCGACCGCGCTGCTCATCTCGGCAGGCGAATCGCCTACCGCCACCATGCCTTGCGCGGCCAGCTTGTCTTTGACGTCCGGGTCGTCCAGCACCTGCCGCGTGTCACGGTTGATCCGGTCGATGACGGCGGCGGGCGTGCCGGTGGGCGCGGCCAGTCCGAACCAGCCTTCGACATTCACGCCGGCGAGCCCGGCTTCGGCGGCGGTCGGCACGTCAGGCAGCAAGGCGGACCGCTGCGTCCCGGTCACCGCCAGCGCGCGGATCTTGCCGGCCTTGACGAAGCTGCTCAGCGCCGCGATGTTGCCCACGGCCGCCTGGATCTGGCCCGCGATCATGTCGGCATAGGCCAGCGTCTCGCCCTTGTAGGGAACGTGCGTCCAGGAAACGCCCGCCGCCTTGCCGAACGCTTCGGCGGCCATATGCGTCTGGCTGCCCACGCCGGCCGATCCGAAGTTCACCTTGCCTGGCCGTTCCTTGATATACGCAATCAGTTCTTGCAAGGTTTTGGGCGGCAGCTTGGGATCGATCACCACCAGCATCGGTCCGCTGGCGGCCTTGGTGATCATGGTGAAGTCCTTCACCGCATACGACAGCTGCGGATAGATATGCGGGTTGACGGTAAAGATGCTGCCCGACGCCATCAGCAGCACGTAGCCGTCGGCCGGCGCCTTGACGACCGCCTCGGCCCCGATCACGCCACCCGCGCCCGGCCGGTTCTCGACCACCACCGTCTGCTTCCATTTTTCGCCCAGCTTCTGGCCCAGCACGCGCGCGACGATGTCGGTCGATCCGCCTGCCGGGAACGGCACGATCACGCGCACCTGCTGGCGGGGCCAGTCCTCGGCATGGCTGGTGGCGGGCAAGGCACAGATCAGGGCGGTCAGGGAAATGGCGACGGTGTGAATGGCAAGCATGTCTTCCTCCGGTGGGACCGGCGCCGGCTCGTTGGACGGCGCGCGTTGTCAGTGATGCGGTGGCGGGTGGTCGGTGCTCCGTGCGGATGAGGGGTCAGACGTTCAGCGATACGGCCAGCATCAGGCCGGTGCACAGGCTCGCGCCCAGGCCGATGGCGATCCAGTCCTTGCGCAGTCCGCGCATCGTGCCAAATTCGATCAAAAGCAGGCGCACGCCGCCCATCAGGTGCAGCGACAGCAGGACGACCAGCCCCCATTCGGCCAGCTTGAACCACGGCGAGTCCGTCCAGCGCAGGAAGCCTTCCAGCGCCGCTTCGCCATGCAGGGCCTGGCCCAGCGCCCAGAAATGGACCGGCAGGAAGGCGGCCAGCGCCAGTCCCGACACGCGGTGCACCAGGAAGGCCCAATAGGCGGCGTGCTGCCTCGCCCGGGCGTCGATGGACTGCGTCATGGCGTGATTCGATCGGACCGTCATGGCGTGCCCCCTGCCGTCACCGCCCACACCGCACGCAGCCCGGCCACCAGCACCAGCAGGCCGAACGCCGCCGCGGCCAGTTGCACGCCGCGGCCCCGCCAGCGCCACCATTCTTCTGCAATCTTGAGTACGCCGATGGGCACATGCACGGCCGACGCCAGCACGAACACGCCGTAAAACAGCCCCCACGCCACATTGCCCCGCGTGCGGCCCAGAATCTCGGCGCCGGTCAACCCGTTGCGAACCGCAACGATGATGACGGCAATGTGCACCACCACGCACAGCGCCAGCACCATCGCGCTCAGGCGTTGCAGCATCCACAGCCGGGCCTGCAGCGTGGGCGAGGTCGTTGACGATGTCATCGATACGGTCGACCCGGTCATCACAGCTCACCCTTCATGGCCGCCCGCCCCACCCTGCGCTTCAGGCCCGCGATACTGGTTGTGGGTGACAACTGCTTGGGACACCGTTCGGTGCAGGATCCTTGCGTATGGCAACTATGGCACCCGGCGTCACCCGCCACCGCACGCAAGCGCGCCTGGCCCGCCACGTCGCGCTCGTCGTTGACCAGCGTCCATGCACGGTTGAGAGCGGCCGGCCCCAGATATTCCGGACGCCACTGCACGACGTCGCACGAGGCATAACAGACCCCGCAGCCGATGCACTCGATGCCCGCATCGGCGGCGCGCCGCTCGGGCGTGTCCGGCGCCACCACGGCAAACGGGTCGTGCCGCGTGCGCTCGCCGTCGAAGGCGCCTTTTGCGCTCGCCCACTTGTCGAAAAAGGCGGTCATATCCGTCACCAGGTCCTTCACGACCGGCAGGTTCGCCAGCGGCGCGATGTCGAGCCGTCCGTCCATCGCCACCTTGGACACATGGGTGCGGCAGGTCCAGCGCGCGCGGCCGTTGACCGTCATCGCGCACGACCCGCACATGCCGACGCGACAGGCGTAGCGATAGCTCAGATCGGGTTGCAGGTGACGCTGCACGTAGGTCACGACATCGAGCACGGTCTGGCTGTCATGGCGGGGAACGTCGTAGACCGTGACGCCCGCCGCGTGGGACGCCGCGTCGCCGCGCCAGATGGAAACCTTCAGCACTTCCATGGATCCTGCCTCGCTCGTTGGCGGAAAGTGCAGTCATTGTTGAGGATTGAAGCATCAAAAAAAAGCGAGTAATTTTGAAGCCGAGACAAAGAAAAAATCCGATAACAATCACAACCGGAGACCTTCCATGGCGTCCATCCGCACGCTGCGCATCTTCCTGTCCGTGGCGCGCCACGGCACCTTCGTGGCAGCGGGGGACGAGATCGGACTGACCCCGGCTGCCGTCGGCCTGCAGATCCGCGCACTCGAAGCCGACCTCAACTGCCAGCTGTTCGACCGCACCGCGCGGGCCGCCGTCCTCAATCCCCATGGGCGCCGACTGTTGCCCGACATCGAAGACGTGGTGCGCCGCTACGAAGCGCTGGCCATGGCTGACGCCAGCGACGACCTGGCCGGCACCGCGGTCATGGGCGCACTGGTCTCGGCATTGATGGGCGACTTTGCCAACGCCTTGTGGGATATCAAACGCAAGCATCGCCGGCTCGACGTGCGGCTGTTTGCGGGGCTGTCGGCAGACTTCACGCGGCGGGTCGAAGCGGGCGAACTGGACGCCGCCGTCGTCACGCAATCACCCCGGCCCTTGCCGGTCAGCCTGATCTGGACGCCGCTCTACAGCGAACCGATGGTGCTGATCGCACCGCGATCACCGCATTTCGTGCTGGCGGATTGCGCAGCCGACATCCTGCGCACAGCGCCTTTCATCCGCTTCGATCGCAGCACCTGGACAGGCGCGCTGGTGGACACCGTGCTGGCCGAAGTCGGCGTGCAGGTCACGGAAAGCATGGAATTGAACAGTGTCGAAGCCATCATCGAACTGGTGCGGCATGGCTTTGGCGTATCGATCGTGCCGCAACTGGCGAACGTGGCGTGGCGGCAGGATCCGGAACTGCACATCGTGCCGCTGGACGGCATCGGCATCCGGCGGCACGTGGGTCTGGTCGAGCGCAAGCACCATGCACGCATCAACTTCACGACGGCAGTGAAGAGCTATTTCGCGAAGCCGGAAGCCGAGCCCGTTGCCCGGCTCGCAAGCTGACGGAACCGTACGGGAAGCTCAGCCGCGCCGGATCGTCGGCGCCGCCAGCCCTTCCATCATCACGTTGATGCACGCCGGCTTGCCGCTGCCGACGGCTTCCTGCACGGCCGCGTCCATCATGGCCGGATCCGTCACGTTCACGCCATGCCCGCCGAACGCGGCGGCAACCTGGTCATACCGGGTCGGCAGCAGTTCGCAGCCTATCGTGCGATCGCGGCCGTAGTCGCGCACCTGGATCTGGTATTCGGCATTCCAGCGCGCATCGTTGCCAACGACAACGACCATGGGCAGGCCGCAGCGCACCGCCGTATCGAACTCGGCGGCGTGAAAGCCGAAGGTGCCGTCCCCCAGCACGGCGACAACGGGTGCGCCGGGCACCGCCACGCGCGCCGCAACCGCGAACGGCAATGCCGATCCGATGGACCCGGCAATACCATTGATGACACGATGCGATGCCGACAGGCAGGCCTGCGCCCACTGCCCGATCTCGCCGCCATCCACCACCAGGACCGCGTCGGGGTGGCTGTCGAGCAGCGTCTGCAAGGGACGAAAGGCCGCCGCCGGATGCACACGGTCGGGCACGCCCGCCGTCGCGGTGGCCCACGCCGCTGGCCGATACGCGATAGCGGCGGCGACCGCTTGCCGCCAGTCGGCAGCCTTGTCATCGGCGCGAAGGTTTTGCGAGCCACTGCCCTGCGCACGACCGTCCCCGGCACCACCGCCCGTTGCAGACGCCCCGTCAATCGCTGCGGCCTGCACGGTGCTTCCGGCGTCTGCCTGCGCCACGGCAGCCATCAATCCTTGCGCACCCGACACGGCATCGCCGGCGCATGTCGCCCGCAGCCGATCGCCAAAGGCAGCCCGGCTGCGGGCCAACTCGTTGTCATCCGCATCGATCTGCATGACCGTCACATCGGCAGCCAAGGCAGGCGCCTGACCGAACTTCAGCGTGAAGTCCAGGCGCTTGCCCAGCAGCAACACACAATCGGCCTGCGCCAGCATCTCGGCAAACGCGCCCAGGCACGGATCACCCACCCCGCGCGGGCTCTCCATGCCCACCACAGGCACCCCCGTTGACGCAGCCAGCGCCGCCGACACCGCGCGGCCCGGCCGCGTCAGCAATGCCGGGCCAGTCAGGATCAACGGCCGCCGGGCCGACCGCAGGCGCGACAGCATGTCCCCAAGCACGTCCGGATCGGGAACGACCGGCGACGCCCGCCAGGCCCCCTCGGGCACCGCGCGCGGCGACCCCACCGAAGCGTCCAGCACATCTGTCGGCAGGCTGACATGCACCGGCCCCGGCCGGCCCGACAAGGCCGTCGAAAACGCCCGCGCCATGTCCTCGGCAAGTCCGTCCGTGGTCTGCGCCGTCCACGACGCCTTGGTCAGCGGCGCAGCCAGATCCGCCTGCGCCATCTCCTGGAACGCGCCCTTGCCCAGCTGGTTGAGCGGCGCATGGCCCGACAGCAACACCACCGGCGATTCGGCCTGCGCCGCCGTGTACAGCGCGCCAACCGCGTTCGCATGCCCCGGCCCGCCCGTCACCAGCGCCACCCCCACCTTGCCCGTCAACCGCGCCCACGCATCGGCCATGTGCACCGCCGCCGCTTCGTGCCGCGTGTGGATGAGCCGGATCCCCGCGTCCTTGCAGGCGTCGAAGATCGGCATGATGTGGTTGCCGGACAGCGTAAAGATCGTGTCGACGCCGGCGTCGGCCAGGGACCGGACCAGCAGGTCCGCACCGCGGGATGTAGTCGTGGGCATGATGGCTCCAGAAGGAATGACCGCCATCATGGCCGACTCGCCACGCCCTGCAAAGCCAATAAAGCTGGGGGCGAGCGAAAAGAAAACTTTGCGTGGGTCAGCGCTTCGGCCCGTTGTCGTCTCTTCGAAGTGGAAGCAGCCGCTCGATGACTTGATCGGTAATCGGCTGCAGGGCATGCACGGACCACGCAATATGTATCGGGCGCTCAGGCAGCGGAATGGCCACCTCAAGGATTCTCAGCGTACCGCCGCGCACGTGCCGCTGCGCGACCTGTTGCGGCATGACGGACAGCAATTGCGTGCCTGGCAGCACGCTGGCGATGGCGTCGTAGGTCCGTGCTGCCATCCGGCACACCGGAGGCTGTACGGCGTGCTGAAGCCAGTAGTGGTCAAACTCCGCCCGAGATGGGGTGCCGGCCGCCGGCGCAACAAAGGGATGCCTTGCCAGATCGTCGACGGTCAACGGGTGATCATGCCCCAGCGCCTTCGTGCGACCCGATACAAACACATTGCGATCCATGTAGAAGCGCCGGTAGAGAATGTCAGGCAGGTGCTCTGCGGGCGGCGTCAGGATGGCAATGTCCAGCGCCCCGCGTTGCAACAACGCGCTGAGGGTGGGGCTGTCATCTTCTTGCAAGTCGATCTCGACGTTGCCGAGCAGTTCCGGGGGGGCGTGCAGCAGACGCGGCATCACAGAACCCAACGCACGTGGGATGCATCCCACTCTCAGTTTCCAGGCAGCTTTGTCGGTCAGATCACCAAGCCGGGCAATGTCGGACGTTACCCGGCGTGCCACCTGCTCAACCAGCGCGCCCGCGGCAGTCACCCTGCTACCTTTTGCGGTTCTCTCGAAAAGGACTTGTCCCAGACGTTCTTCCGCTTCGCGAAGCAAGCGGGACAAGGCCGGCTGAGAGGTGTGAAGAATCGCTGCTGCGCGATGCAACGATCCTGCTTCGGCGGTGGCAAGCACTGCTTTCAGGTGCCGTACATCAAGGTGTTTAGCCATGGGTCGCTTAATTGCCAGATACGGTTTTGATATCACGCTATCCCACATCCATATCGTTTTCAAGTCGCACAGATCTGCGTAGGCTGTCCCGCACACCAACGGAGACACCACATGAAAGTCAAAGCCGTCGAATGTCTGCCCGTCCATCCGGGATGGCGCAAAAACCTGATCTTCATCCGCATCGAACTGGAAGATGGCACGGTGGGCTGGGGAGAAAGCTATAGCCAGTACGACCGTGACGAAGCCGTCGCCGCGCAAGCACGCGAACTGCTTCGCTACCTGGTCGGCAGAGACGTTTTCAACATCCGCTACTTCTGCCAAGTCGCCTTCGACGACTACGCCCAACGCAGGTCTTCACTGGAATTCTGGAGCGCGTTGTCGGGCATCGAAATGGCGATGTGGGATGCTGTAGGAAAGGTGGTCGGACAGCCGGTCTACCGCCTGCTGGGCGGCAAGACGCGTGACAAGGTCCGCGTCTATGCCAACGGCTGGGGCTACAAGCTGAAGACGCCCGATGACTACGCCCGCGCCGCGGAAAAAGTCGTTGCCGAAGGCCACACCGCCTTGAAGTTCGATCCGCTGCCGCGGCCGTGGCGCACCTACATACCAAGCCAGCACATCCGGCATGCTGTGGAGGTGGTGCGCGCCGTGCGCGACGCAGTCGGTCAGGATGTCGAAATCCTGCTCGATCTGCACCGTCGGCTTGCACCGGTCCATGCCATCGAGTTGGCCAAGCGCCTGGAGGTGTTCGAACCCTACTGGATCGAAGAACCGTGCCAGAAGGAAAACATGGACGCGATACGTGAAGTTCGCCATGCCACCACGATCCCGATCGTGACGGGTGAGGCGCTTTACGGCCGGGGTGACTTCAGACAGGTGTTTCGCGACCGCGCCGCCGACATCATCAATCCTGATGTGTCGAATTGCGGAGGCATTCTTGAGCTGCTGTTGATCGCCGCGCAGGCGGAGTCTGAAATGATTGCGGTGTCGCCTCACAACTACAACTCGACCCTGCTTTCGCTGTCTGCGACGGTGCATGCCTCAGCCTGCATGCCCAACTTCACGATCACTGAATATTTCGTCCCGTTTGAGCAATTCTCCGCCAGCGTGTCGAAACAGGCCCTCACCCCCGTCAATGGGTACATCACCGTCCCGGACGCGCCGGGTCTGGGTCTGGATATCGACGAAGCGGTGTTGCGCGCGCTGCCGGCCAAGCCTTATCCGACGCGGAGCCTGCGCCACAGCGAAGACGACGAGCAAGCCACTTTCTGATCGGACCGGCAGATAACAACGAGGAGACACTCATGAAACGCCGCGACTTTCTTGGTTTCACACTGATTGCAGGAGCTATGGCGACCGGCTCGGTACGTGCCGCCGAGTGGCCCGACCGGCCACTGCGTTTCATCACTACGTCAGCGGCGGGTTCGCCGCTCGACAGCATGATGCGGGTACTCGGCAAAGAACTTGGCGACCTGGTCGGGCAGACCGTTGTCGTTGAGAACCGCAGTGGGGGCACAGGCGCCGTAGGGATGAACCTGGCGCAGAATGCGCCGGCAGACGGACTGACCATCGTGTCCGCAACAGGATCTACCTCCTTCCTCATGGCGGAGAAAGACAGCCGCTTCAAGCCGGACGACTTCATCTTTCTTCGGGCCTTGCAAACGGAGCCCTCAAGCATCGCGGTACTGAAGGACAGTCCTTATCGGACCATGAAGGATCTGGTCGACGCCATGAAACGTGATCCCAAGGCCGTCAACATCGGCGGGTTCGCGAGCGCCGGGTTTCATCAATATGTGCTCTATCGTCTGCAACAGAAGGCTGGTTTTTCCGCTACCTGGGTGCCGTTCCAAGGCGGCAATCAAGCCTTGCTGGCGCTGATGGGAGGCCATCTGAATGCCGCCGTGATCACGCCCAGCACGGCAAGCGCGCAAGTCCGCAGCGGCGACGTTCGACTGCTCGGCATCAGCAGTGCAGAGCGAAGTGCATTCTTCAAAGAGATTCCCACGTTCCGCGAGCAGGGATACGACGTCGTAGAGACACTGTGGCGAGGTGTCATGGTGGTCAAGGGAACGCCGCAACCCATCGTGGACAAACTGGTCAGGTCGCTGGAAGCGGTGGAAAAGCGTCCCGCCTGGCAAGCATTCATGGAAGAGAACCGGCAAGACACGCTACCGCTTGCGCAACCGGAGTTGCAGGCGTTCATTGCGAAAGAAGTTGCCGATCGACGCCGGTTTCTTGAGGCGCTGCCAAGGTGATGCAATGAGACTGCTGTGTTCTGATGAGGCACGCAAAGAACTGATTTCGGCCGGATTGCTGGACCGGCCCGGCAACACGGTGCTACTGCTGGGGATGGCGGAAGCGTCGGCTGCCCAGGCCGCACTTGTCACGCGAGACGTGTTTGGCGCATCCACCGATAGTCGACTCGAACCGCATACGGCTGAATTCTTTGATGCGCTTGCCCACGCGCCTGCCCTGCAATGGGTGCACACCTACGCATCCGGACTTGATCGCCCCATCTACCGTGCATTGCAATCCCGGGGAGTCACCGTCACGAACAGTGCCGGATCCAATGCGGCCACTGTTGCGCAGACCGCCTTAGGCGGCTTCCTGTACTTCGCACGGGCGCTTCATGTCGCCCGTGCGCAGCAGGACGCGCGTACCTGGCGGTCCTTGAAACACAAGGATATTCGCGCTCTGGATCGTCTGGACGCCTTGATCGTCGGTTGGGGCGAAATCGGCAAAACGCTGGGCCGATACCTGGACGCACTGGGCGTGCACTGTCGTGTGCTTCGACAGCACGGCGAGCAGGTGTCGGAGGGGTGGCCCACCGCCACGTACGCGGCGTTCGATACCTGGGTTGCCGATGCAGACTGGGTCTTCTTCGTTTGCCCGTTGTCGGAATCGACGCGCCGGCTGTTCCATCAAGGCACGATCGCCCACCTGAAGGCGGAGCGCCCTTTGAACGTGGTGAACGTCTCGCGCGGTGCAGTCATCGATAATGCCGCGCTTCAGACTGCCCACGACGCTGGTCTGGTAAGACACGCCTATCTGGACGTGTTCGAAACGGAACCGCTAGCCACGGATGATCCGCTCTGGAAGGTCGACGATTTCCTGCTCAGCCCGCACATGGCCGGGACGGCCGACGGCAATCGGGCAGCAGTCATCCAACGCTTCCTGAAGCAACTCGCCGAGCGAAACAGTGCGCCCGACCGCACGCACCGCGCTGATACATAACTTCCTGCTTATGTTTGAAACATAAGCGTTGCCTTATCTATCCAGGTCTTCGCTGCGTTTCAGTTGCAGGATGACAGGTGCCCAGCGCTTCTTGCGGCGGTTCTGGGTCTGGCGGTAGTAGTGGCAGGCCACCACGACCGGGGCGATTGCGGCGAGTACGGTAAACGTTTGCAGATCCATCTCAGTCTCCTTGCCAATCGTTGCCTGATCGTGACGGATCGGTGAGATTGCGGCAATACGACGTCAAATGGACAGGTGGCGGATGGACGAATGGCCCGGACTGTGGCTGGCGTTGTCACGACAACGTCATACACAGCACGGGCCATCCCGCCAAGGCAAGGGCTCCGCCCTCACCCTGGAAACCTCAGCAACGCAAGATCACCACTCGGTGCCGTAGTGGCGATACACCGACTTGGCATAGTCTTCGTTGTATTCCGGCGCCGCGGTCGACGTGTCGTAGCGCGGTGCGTTTTCCAGCTGTGCCTGATCCAGCGGCACGACGTAGCCGTCCAGGTCGGTGCTGTATTCCAGCACGTTCCAGGGCAGCGGATAACGATCGGTGCCGATGCCCAGGAAGCCGCCGAATTCCAGCACGGCATAACGAACCTGGCCGGTGCGCTTTTCGATCATCACGTGGTCGATCGAACCTAGCTTTTCTCCCACCTTGTTGTAAACGGTGGTGCCTTCGACACGGTCCGACGAGATCAGGGTATTGGGGGAATTGAGTTCTGCCATGATGGTTCTCCTTGCGTCTGCAATGGGACGGGTATGCGGCGGGACGCCGCATGATGCCTGGTCAGGCACTCCCTTACTGCTCAGCACGGAACATGCCCGGCTAGAACCCGCTTTCCCGGATGATGGCGCTGCCCAGCGTGCGCAGCCAGTCGGCGGCAATCGCATAGGGTTGACCATGAATGACCACGTCGACCAGCGCGGTACGGGGATGGGGCAGCGGCTCGGCCAGGCGCAGTCTTACACGGTACAGGGCATGCTGCACTTCGCGTTTGTTATTGGTGCTGACCCGGATCGGTCCGCCATGGGCAGCGTCGAGCATGTCGTCGGGCAAGGCCAGCGTGCGCGTCGTATCGATGCCGATAACCGTGGCGCGCAGGGGTTCGAACGTACTGCCCACGTACACACTGGCCGTGTCGTTCAAGGCCAGGTGGCGCAGCGCGTCCTGGCTGACGAAGGCATCGGCGACCCAGGTGTGGGCGTCGACCAGCGTGCCCAGGGCCTGCGTGGGATTGACCCATGCGCCGGACTGCACCAGCGGATCCAGATCGGCCAGGGTGCCCGCGAAGGGCGCGATCAGTTCCAGCCGCCGCATCTCTTCGGTGGCGCTGACGCGTTCGGCCATTTCCTGGCGCAACCGGCTGCTCAGCAGGCCGCGTTGCGCCGCGTCGGCTTCGGTGGCGTCGGCACGGCGCAGCTGCGCCCACAGCGTGGCGGTGGCCGCGTCGGACCGTTCGCCTCGCGCGGTGGTGTCCGGCGATTCCAGGGTGAGCAGCACATCGCCCGCCGCGACCGGGCCGGGCGCGCGCACCTGCGACACGCGGGCCGGAAACGGCGCATAGACCGCCAGGGTCTTTTCGGCGTGCGTCCATCCGGGTGCCCGGACGCCATGCGGCAGGGGCAACGCCAGGAACAGGATGCCAATCATGAGCACGCTCAAGGCGATCAGTTTGCGGCTGACACGGATCTCGCTGCGGCGGCGCGCCCAGACTTTCATTTCGGACCAGATTGGCATGACGATGAACCAGCAGATCTCGACAAGGAACAGGAAGATGCCGAGCGCCTTGAAGAAGTAAAGGTAGACGGCAACGGCAATGCCCAGGAACACCACGGCACGCACGACCCACACCGTCAGGGCAAAGGCGGTCAGGGCCATCTGCAGGCGCGGGGACAGCACCTCGGGGGCGGGCTCATCCCAGCCCAGCAGGCGGCGGCGAACGAAGGTGCGGCCGAATGCCGAACTGCGGGCATGCAGGTTGGGCAGGTCCAGCAGGTCCGACAGCACGAAGTAGCCATCGAAGCGCATGAAGGGGCTCGCGTTGACCCCGAGCGTCAGGATCCACGACGTGGTCGCCAGAAAGAACAGCGCGGACCGGATGACGCCGTCTTCGGTAATGCTCCAGCCCAGGGTGGCCAGAAGCGCCAGGCCCATTTCGGCCATCATGCCGGCCGATACGATGGCCAGCCGCTGGCGATGGTTGGTCAGCTTCCACGACTCGGACGTATCGGTGTAGAGCATCGGGAACATGACGACCAGCGAGACGCCCATGTGCGCGACCCGGACGCCATAACGCGTGGCGGTAAAGGCGTGGCCAAGTTCGTGCAGCACTTTGGCAAAGGCCAGGGCCGCCATGTAGGCCAGCACGCCCGCGGGCGTGAAGCTGTCCTGCACGCTGGCCAGGAAGCTGTCCCACTGCTGCGACGCCAGGATCAGGCCGAGCAGGCCCAGGGTCAGAAGCGTGAACAGGAACGTGCGCGTGTAGACAAAGGACACGTAGGGCAGCGCGTTGGCCAGCAGCCGATCGGGGCGCACCAGCGGGATACGGATATACAGGTAGTGATGCAGCAGCCACTTCAAGCCAAATTGCCGGCGGGTGGCCGATACGGACGCCAGGTGTTCGGCCGCGCGGGCCGTCTCGGTGCGGACCAGGTAGTTCTGGCGCAGAAAGGCGAGCAAGGCGTCGAGCGCGTCCTTGCCGGGCCGCAGCAAGGTTTCCTGATGCACGGCGGACAGCACCGCGTCGCCATCGGGTTGCCAGCGCGACAGCATTTCGAATTCAAGCCAGCCAATGCGGTAGAAGCGGTTGGCGACCGCGTCCTGGATCATCCAGGCCGGCGAGCCGTCGCGGTTGTCGCTGGCCGGCAGCAGAGACAGATCCTGCCGCAGGTCCGGCAGCGGTTCAGCAGGAGTCACAGCCCGGTCCATTGCCGCAGCGCGGCCAGCGGACGGCGCAGCAGGTAGTAGACGACCGGCACTCGATGGCCGTAGATCTTGGCCGTGCCCTTCAGGCCGATGCGGGCCACGTCCTTGCCGGCATCGCCGATCGCGCCGCGCAGCCGGTACGACGCGACGTTGTCGGGCGACAGCACGGCCTGGTAGCTGGTCTCGGTCAGGGTGGCGTCGACCGGTGATAGCGGCGCCACATGCAGGAACAGCCGGATCGGCGCGCCTTCATCGAGCGAGATGGCATCGGCGGCGGGCAGGTAGACCAGCACCCCGGTATCTTGCGGGTCGGCGATCTGCATGACCCGTTCGCCCGTGACCACCGGCCTGCCCTGCCAATCGTTGGTGTCACCGAATACGGCAATGCCATCGCGCGGCGCGACCACATCGATGCGCTTCAGTTGTTCTTCGACGGCATGCAGCTCGGCGCGCCGTTCGGCGATCTTGCCCTGCAGCGCCGTGACCTCGCTGCGCGCCTTGCCATCGTCGAACGCGCGTTGCTGCGCGGACAGCAGTTCCGCGGCGGCGACTTCCAGCGCGCGGGCCGTGACTTCGCGGCGGTTGCGCAGCGTGGTGTCGTCGAGGGAGAACAGCAAGGCGCCGGCCTTGACGCGCTGGTTGGCCTGGACCTCGAAGGACTTGATGACACCGTCCAGAGGTGCGGCTACTGCGATCGCTTTCAAAGCGACCAGTTCACCGGGCGCCAGGGCGCTCTGACGGACCGGCACGCACATCAACGCGATCAGCAGCGCAGCCGCCAGCCAGACTTTGGGTCCGCGTGGCACCCTGACCCCGATGGGCGATTTGCGGACCCGGGTCAGCGCCCAGGCGCAATACGACCAGCACGCCTGCAGCCGGTCAAAGATCGCCAGCTCGGTCTCGTTCGGCGCGTTCTCGAACACGAAGAGGCAGACGCCCAGGCGTTCGCCATCTTTCACCAGCGGCACGACCACCAGATGCGCCGGCCACCATTCTTCCCAGCCATCGATCAGGGCGGGGGTGAGCGCAGGCAAGGCGGGCGTGTCGGCCGACGCCGCGGGGTCTGACATCGGGGCTGGCATCGCCTCCAGATCGACGACCTGGACGGTATCCGGCAAGTCCTTGGCGATCGCGCGCACCAGGCGCCGCGTCCAGACCGTGAACGGGCTGTCTTCCGACAACGCCGCCAGGCCCGACACGGCGACCAGGTCGGCGCCGGTGGCGCCAAAGCGCCAGAACGAGGCCTGGCGGTAAGGCAGCACCTGCCACGTCTCATTGACGATGGTGAAGCTCAAGGCATCGACGGTGCGGGCCTTGCGGCAGCTGTCTTCCGCCTGCCACAACGCAGAAACAGCGGTCATTTAAGTCCTGCGAATCGCGCCGTGCCGCTCATGCCCGCGAGCAGGCCGGGGTGGACGGCCGTGAACTGGCCTTCGATCTCGATGGTCTGCGCGGACACATCCACGCGCGCGCCCAGCGCCGACACCTTGGCGGCATAGGTGACCCCGGTCTCGTCGACCGCGACGTCGAACGGCGTGCCGACCTTGAGGGTCTTGAGCCAGCGCGACGGGGCATTCAGCCGAATTTTGAGCGGGCCGTTGCTGATGATTTCGGCCATGGGCGTGCCGATGTTTACGCCCTGATACTGGCGCACGAAAATCTTGGCGACCCGGCCCGCGAACGGCGCGACGACCGCGCACTGCGCGTTCTGGACCTGCGCCAGTTCGACCTGACCGACCGTGCGATCCACGGCGGCAGCGGCCAGGTTGACCTCGACGTCCCCGGCGGCCTGCAGGCCCTGCAGACGCACCTTGGCTTCGTAGGTTTCGCGCGCGGCCTTCAATTCCGCCGCGGCGATCTTGGCGCGCGCGTCGTTCTCGCTGCAGTCGAACGTGGCCAGCGTGCGGCCTTGGGGAAAGGTGCTGCCCAGCGTCAGCCCCAGGGTCTTGATGCGCCCGTTCATGGGCGCGGCCAGGGTCGTTTCCTTGTCAGGCGAGATCATGACCCGCACGATGTTCGGGTCCATGGCTTCGGGCGCCGGCGTCTGGGCCGATGCGGTTGCGGTCATCAGGCCGCAGGCCAGCACGAGCGCAGAATAACGAAGGCCATTCATTTCACGTCTCCGGAAATACGCAGGGGCTGAACGCTGGCCGTCAACGGGTGCTGCGGCGCCATTGACATGGCGTCGGCGGGGGCGGGGGCGGGGGCGGGGGCCACCGACACGGCGACCGGCGCCGCTTCCAGCGCGGCCACCAGCTTCGGCGCATTCGCGGCCATGGCGGCATCGACCACACCGCCCAGCGCGCGCTGCGTGACTTCGCCAACCACCGCGGCGTAGGTGAACACGCGGGGCGCCGCGCCTTCGGCATCCGTCAGGCGCATCGATACCGTCGCGGTCCGGGTCCCCACCTGACCGCCCTGCACCGTGACGGTCAGGCGCAGTGTTTGGGGCGTGCCGGTGCTGCGCGCCAGCACTTCGTGGCGGATCAACGCGTCCGTTCCCACCTGCGCCAAGGCGGCGCGGTCCATGCCTGCGGGCGCCTCGTCGATCGACACGGGCAGGGGCTGCATCGCGCCGCCGACCGGCTGCGACGACTGGAACGTGGTCTGTTCCCACTCGGCCGTGGTGCGTGCAATCGACTGCGCCAGCGTGGTCACATCAAGGCCGGCAATCTGCTCGGGCAACACATCCAGGCCGATCGAGTTGTACAGGCGGCCCCAGGCCGACTGCGCGTTCGAATAGCTTGCGAACTGTTGATACGTGGTCAGCAGGTCGCGTGCTTCCGCACGGATCACTTCCAGTTCCGAGTCCACGCGGGTGGTCGCGGCAGCCTTCGCATAGTTGAGCAGACGTGCATCGACACGCGCCGACTCGCGCGCCAGGCGCAGGTCATTGGCGGCCAGCGCGTAACGCTGCACACCGATCCGGACCTGCGTCAGGATCGCCATGCCCAGCGCCATGCGGCGGTAGTCGTCGGTCTTGTTCTGCGCTTCATGGGCGCGCTGCAAGGCTGGCAGCGAGGCCAGGCGGAACAGGTTCCACGACACGCTGATGCCCGAATCGATCCACGAATTGTTGTACAGGAAACGGTTCGAGTCGTATTGGGCGTTCAGGAAATCGAACTGGATGCCGGGCATGGCCAGGATCATCGCGGCTTTGATGTCGTTGGCCGTGACGCGCTTGCGATACCACTCTTCCATCAGTTCCGGACGACGCTGCAAGGCCATTTCTTCCAGTGCACTGACGTTCGTCGGCACGGGTGGCAAGGTCGGCTCGGCCATGTCGGCCAGGGTGTAGGTCGTGCCCGGCGGCAGTGTCATCAACGCCGCCAGTTCCGCGCGCGACAGCTCCAGTTCCTGCCGGCGGACCGACAGCAGGCTGACGGCATCGAGCAGCGCGCGTTGGTACGCCAGCGCGGTCGGTTGCGGCAGCAGGCCCTGCTGTTCGGCCTGGCGCGAACGCTTGAGCGCGGCTTCGACGCGGGTCATCAGGTCATCGACACGCGCGATCAGCTTCTGCGCACCCAGCGCGCGCCAGTAGGCGTTGCGGGTGTCCTGCAGTACGTTCTGGATGACCTTGCGCTCGCGCTCCTTGGCCATCAGGTACTGGTCCGCCTTCTGCTTGGTGCGGTAGTACGAGACGCCAAAGTCCAGCATGTTCCAGGACAGCTCCACATTGGCTTGCGTGTGGTTGCGTTCCTGCGATGTCGACGGCGACAGCGTCTCTTCGCGGCTCACGATGCCGATCGACCGGCCGCCCGAATCGTTGCTGCGCGACGCGTACCCGGCCCCGACCAGCAGGCGCGGCATCATGTCCCAGCGCGACACGTCCTGCAGGCCTTGCGCCAGCGCCGTTTCCATCAGCTTCAGGCGGTAGTCGAGGTTGTACTTCAGCGCGCGCGCGGCGGCTTCCTCGAACGTGATGGGCTCGAGGATAGGCTCCTGGTCGGCGTACATGCCGGCCCGGTCGGCCGCGACGCGGTCCTTGACCTGCGACTCGGTGAAGGGCGTCGGGTTCATCGACGAGCAGCCAGCCAGCGCAACGGATACCGCCGCAAGGACGCTGAGTTTCAGTGCATTCATGGTCATCATTCTTGGTGAGTCGAAGGCGTGGGGGCCGGTGTGCGCAGCGCAAGTTGCGCGGCAGGCACCGGGTCGGCGGCGCGGACGGGGCTGATGCTCCGACTTGCGCGCTTGAGTTGATCGGCAAAGCCCGCGGCGCCGGTGCGCCTGGCTTCAGGGGCCGGCGCCTGGCGTTCGGCGGCGGCCGGGGGTGGCGCAGCCTCGCGGCTGTCCTGCGCGGACGGAATCAGGTCCAACGCGAAAAGGCTGTTGTTCGGCAACAGGTTGTCGGCCGACAAGGAGACGCGTCCATCCCGTCCCAAGGTGCGGCTGCGCAACCAGGCCTGTTCGCGTTCCGCTTCGTTGACGGCATGCCGCACGAAGATGGACGCATCCTGGCCCAGGCCCTGCCCGCGCGACACGATGTCGGTACTGCCGCCATCGATCGCGTTGACGTCGATGCCCGACGCCTGCATGTCGGTGCCCGCCCGCAGCGCCTGCTCGCGTTCCACCGTCACTTCGACATAGACGATCGGATGGATGGGCAGCGGCAGGTTGATGACGCGGTTATCGCTCCAATACTCCTGCCACACACCCGGCGGCTCGGTCGTGAAGCGCGTTCCCATCACACTCGACCGGACGGCGTTGTCGGCGATCTGGATCGGCGCGGGCGATTCCGGCAAGGGCAGGACGGGTGCGGGAGCCGCTGGTTGCGTCGGTGTCGGCTGCGCAGGCTCGGCCGGCGTCACTGGCGTGACCGGTGTCACCGGCGTGACCACGACGGGCGTCGTTCCGGTCACCGTGATGGTCAGCGTGGCGGCCGCCGTGCCGCCGTTGCCATCGCTGACGGCATAGCTGAACACGTCGGCTCCCTGCGCACCGGGAGACAACTGCGCGGCGGCAGGCTGATTCGCCGCATAGGTGTAGCTGCCATCCGGCTGCAAGGTCAGCGTGCCAAAGACGCCCACCAGCGGCTGGCCGACCTGGGCGCGGCCGACCGCGTCGGCGTTCGCCGCCGTGCCGGCTGCGACACCCACGACCTGCAGCGTGCCGCCATCGGTGTCGGTGTCGCGGCCCGCCTGGTCGGCGCCCTGGATCACGCCCTGCCCTGCCGGGACCACCACGGTCTCGCCATTGCGCACGGCGCCCGTGTCGGCGTTGGCCACCGGCGCGTCATTGGCGCCAGTGACCGTAATCGTCAGCGTGCTGAAGCCCGTGCCGCCATTGCCATCGCTGATGGCATAGCTGAAGGTGTCGGTGGCGGTCTGACCCGCGCCCAGGGCGTCGGCCGCAGCTTGGTCGGCCGTGTAGCGATAGCTGCCGTCGGCGTTCAACGTCAAGGTGCCCAATGTGCCCACCAACGCAGTCCCGATGTTGGCGGACCCGACGGCAGCCTGGCTGGCTGCGGTTCCGGTCGTGACACCCGTGACGATGAGGGTGTCCCCATCGACATCGGTGTCAGTGCCGACCTTGCCCAGGATCACGCCGTTGCCAGCGCCAACCACCAGCGTGGCGTTTTCGTTCACGCTGCCCGTATCTGGCGTTGCCACTGGAGCCGGGTTGGTCACCGTGAAGTCAAAGCGCTGCGACGTGCTGGCGCCCTGGCTGTCCGTGGCCGTAACCACGACTGCGTGGATGCCACCCGTTCCGCCCTGGCTGGCATCGTGCGCCAAGGTGCCGGAAATCTGCCCGGTCGTGGCGTTGATCGTCAGGCCCGCCGGCAAGCCGGTCGCGGTATAGGTAAAGGTGTTGTTGCGGTCGATGTCGGTAAACGCTGCTGCCGTTGGCAAGGTCACTGCCGTGCTGTCGGCCCGCACGACCGCAGGCAAAACGCCAACGGAGGTGGGTGCATCGTTGGTCCCATTCACCGTGATCGTCAGCGTGCTGAACGCCGTTCCGCCATTGCCATCACTGATGGCATAGCTGAAGGTGTCGGTGGCGGTCTGCCCTGCGCCCAGTGCGTCGGCCGCGGCTTGGTCGGCCGTGTAGCGGTAGCTGCCGTCGGCATTCAGGGTCAAGGTGCCCAGTGTGCCCACCAACGCAGTTCCGGTGTTGGCGGACCCGACGGCAGCCTGGTTGGCTGCGGTTCCGGTCGTGACACCTGTGACGATCAGGGTGTCCCCATCGACATCTGTGTCGGTGCCGACCGTACCCAGGATCACGCCGTTGCCAGCGCCAACCACCAGCGTGGCGTTTTCGTTCACGCTGCCCACGTCAGGCGTTGCCACCGGAGCCGGGTTGGTCACCGTGAAGTCGAAGCGCTGCGACGTGCTTGCGCCTTGGTTGTCCGTGGCCGTGACCACGACCGCGTGGATGCCACCCGTTCCGCCCTGGCTGGCGTCGTGCGCCAAGGCGCCAGAAATCAGCCCGGTCATGGCGTTGATCGTCAGGCCCGCCGGCAAGCCGGTCGCGGTGTAGGTAAAGGTGTTGTTGCGGTCGATGTCGGTAAACGCTGCTGCCGTTGGCAAGGTCACTGTCGTGCTGTCGGCTCGCACGACCGAAGGCAATGTCCCCACGTTGCTTGGCGCATCGTTCGCGCCCGTCACCGTGATCGTCAGCGTGCTGAAGGCCGTGCCGCCGTTGCCATCGCTGATCGCATAGCTGAAGGTGTCGGTAGCGGTCTGCCCTGCGCCCAGTGCGTCGGCCGCCGGTTGGTCTGCCGTGTAGCGATAGCTGCCGTCCGCATTCAGCGTCAGCGTACCGAATGCGCCCACTAGCGCGCTGCCAGTGTGGGCGGATCCGACCGCAGCCTGGCTGCCGGCCGTGCCGGTCGTCACACCCGTGACCGCCAGGGTGTCCCCATCGATATCGGTGTCCGTGCCGACCTTGCCGACCGTACCCATGATGACGCCGTTGGCCGGGCCAACCACCAGCGTGGCGTTTTCGTTCACGCTGCCCACGTCAGGCGTTGCCACCGGAGCCGGGTTGGTCACCGTGAAGTCGAAGCGCTGCGACACGCTGGCGCCTTGGTTGTCCGTGGCCGTGACCACCACCGCGTGGATGCCACCGGTTCCGCCCTGGCTGGCTTGATGATCCAGCGTGCCCGAGATGACACCCGTTGCCGCATCGATGGCGAGCCCGGCGGGCAGGCCGGTCGCACTGTAGGTAAAGGTGTTGTTGCGATCGACGTCCGCAAAGGCTGCGGCCGTCGGCAGGCTGACCGCCGTGCTGTCGGCACGCACCACTGCTGGCAAGCTGCCGACCGCGGTCGGGGCATCGTTGCTGCCCGTGACCGTAATCGTCAGCGTGCTGAAGGCCGTTCCGCCGTTGCCGTCGCTGATGGCGTAGCTGAAGGTATCCGTTGCGGTCTGACCTGCGCCCAACGCGTCGGCCGCAGGCTGGTCTGCCGTGTAGCGGTAGCTGCCATCGGCGTTCAAGGTCAGGGTGCCAAGCGTGCCGACCAGCGGCGTACCCGTGTTGGCCGCACCCACGCCACCCACGGACGCTGACGTGCCAGCGCTGACGCCGATAACCGTCAAGGCATCGCCATCCACGTCGGTATCCGTACCCACCGAGCCAAGGATGACGCCATTGCCGGCGCCAACGACCAGGGTCGCGTTTTCGCCGACAGTGCCCACATCCGGTGTTGCCACTGGCGCGGGGTTGATGACCGTGAAGTCGAAGCGCTGCGTGACCGCTGCGCCCTGGCTATCGGTTGCGGTAATCGTGACAGCATGGACGCCGCCAGTTCCGCCCTGGCTGGCCTGATGATCCAGCGTGCCAGCAATGACGCCGGTTGCGGTATCGATGGTCAGCCCGGCGGGCAAGCCGCTCGCGCTATAGGTAAAGGTAGTGTTGCGATCCACATCCGCAAAGGCTGCGGCGGTGGGCAGGTTGACGCTCGTGCTATCAGCACGCACCACCGGGGGCAAGGTGCCCGCCGCGGTCGGGGCATCGTTGCTGCCCGTGACCGTAATCGTCAGCGTGCTGAAGGCCGTGCCGCCGTTGCCGTCACTGATCGCATAGCTGAACGTGTCCGTCGCGGTCTGCCCTGCGCCCAACGCATCGGCCGCTGCCTGATCCGCGACGTAGCGGTAGCTGCCATCGGCATTCAAGGTCAGGGTGCCGAGCGTGCCGACCAGCGCCGTGCCGGTATTGGCGGCGCCGACCGCGGACAGCGTGGAGGCCGTGCCGGTCGTCACACCCGTCACGACAAGAGTGTCGCCATCGACGTCGGTGTCGGGACCCACTGCGCCCAGGATCACGCCATTGCCGGCACCCACGACCAGCGTGGCGTTCTCGCCCACGCTGCCCACATCCGGTGTCGCCACCGGCGCGGGGTTGATGACCGTGAAGTCGAAGCGCTGCGTGATCGTTGCGCCCTGGCTATCCGTCGCCGTGACGACCACCGCATGGACGCCGCCCGTCCCACCCTGGCTGGCCTGATGGTCCAGCGTGCCCGCGATGATTCCCGTGGCCGCGTCGATCGTCAGCCCGGCAGGCAAGCCCGTCGCGCTGTAGGTAAAGGTGTTGTTGGCGTCGATGTCTGCAAAGGCTGCAGCCGTCGGCAGGTTGACGGACGTGCTGTCCGCGCGCACCACCGGCGGCAGGCTGCCGACGGCGGTCGGGGCATCGTTGCTGCCCGTGACCGTGATCGTCAGCGTGCTGAAGGCCGTCCCGCCGTTGCCGTCGCTGATCGTATAGCTGAAGGTATCGGCGGCGGTCTGCCCTGCGCCCAGGGCATCGGCTGCGGCCTGGTCCGCCACGTAGCGATAGCTGCCGTCGGCATTCAGGGTCAAGGTGCCCAGGGTGCCCACCAGGGCAGTCCCGGTGTTGGCGGAGCCCACTGCCGCCAGACTGCCGGCCGTGCCCGTCGTCACACCCGTCACCGCCAACGTGTCGCCGTCCACATCGGTATCGGTGCCGATCGCGCCGCGAATGACGCCATTGCCTGCGCCCACTACCAACGTGGCGTTCTCGGCCACGGTATTGACATCCGGTGTGGCAACCGGCGCAGGGTTGGTGACCGTGAAATCGAAGCGCTGCGTGACCGCCGCGCCCTGGCTGTCGGTCGCTGTGACCACGACCCCGTGGACGCCGCCCGTGCCACCCTGGCTGGCCTGGTGGTCCAGCGTGCCCGTGATGGCGCCCGTGGCAGCATCGATGACCAAGCCTGCGGGCAAGCCGGCTGCGCTGTAGGTAAAGCGATTGTTGGCATCCGTATCGGTGAATGCGCCAGCCGTCGGCACGTTGACCAAAGTGCTATCGGCCTGGACAACCGGTGGCAGGCTGCCCACCGCAATCGGCGCATCGTTCACGCCCGTCACCGTGATCGTCAGCGTGCTGAAGGCCGTTCCGCCATTGCCATCGCTGATCGCATAACTGAAGGTGTCGGCTGCGGTCTGACCGGCGCCCAGCGCCTCGGCCGCCGCCTGGTCCGCCACGTAGCGATAACTGCCGTCGGCGTTCAAGGTCAGCGTACCCAGGGTGCCGACCAGCGTGCTGCCGGTGTGCGCCGTGCCCACCGCGGCAACCGATGCCGCCGTCCCGGTCGTGACGCCTGTGACGACCAGCGTATCGCCGTCCACATCGCTATCGGTACCCACCGTACCCAGCATGACGCCGTTGCCCGCGGCCACGATCAAGGTGGCGTTCTCGTTCACGCTGCCCGTGTCGGGCGCCGCGACCGGCGCGGGATTGGTCACCGTAAAGTCGAAGCGCTGGCTGACGGCCGCGCCCTGGCTGTCGGTCGCGGTAACCGTGACGGCATGAACACCGCCGGTTCCGCCCTGGCTCGCATCGCGTGCCAGCGTGCCCGAAATGACGCCGGTCGACGCATCGATCGTCAGACCGGCTGGCAGCCCGGTTGCGGTATAGCTGAAGGTGTTGTTGCGATCCAGGTCCGCGAATCCGGTGGCCGTCGGCACGGCAACCACCGTGCTGTCGGCCTGCGTGACTGGCGGCAGGCTGCTGACCGCGGTCGGCGCGTCATTCGCGCCCGTGACCGTAATCGTCAGCGTGCTGAAGGCCGTGCCGCCATTGCCGTCACTGATCGCATAGCTGAAGGTGTCGGTGGCGGTCTGGCCTGCGCCCAAGGCATCGGCCGCGGCCTGGTCCGCCACGTAGCGGTAGCTGCCGTCGGCGTTCAACGTCAGCGTGCCCAGCGCGCCAACCAGTGCCGTTCCCGTGTTGGCCGTACCCACGCCACCCACGGATGCCGCCGTGCCGGTGCTGACGCCGACAACAGTCAGCGCATCGCCGTCCACATCGGTATCGGTGCCGACCGTGCCACCGGTGCCGACCGCGCCACGAATGACGCCGTTACCGGCGCCCACAACCAGCGTGGCATTCTCGGTCAAGCTGCCGGTGTCCGGTGTTGCCACCGGTGCCGGATTGGTGACCGTGAAGGCAAAGCGCTGCGTCACGCTTGCGCCCTGGCTGTCGGTTGCCGTGACCGCAACGGTATGGACGCCGCCGGTGCCGCCCTGGCTGGCCTGATGATCCAGCGTGCCCGAGATCACCCCGGTCGCCGTGTTGATCGTCAGCCCGGCAGGCAAGCCGGCCGCGCTGTAGGTAAAGCTGTTGTTCTGATCAACGTCCGCAAACCCGGCTGCCGTGGGCACCGCCACCACCGTACTGTCGGCCTGCGTGACCGGCGGCAAGGCGCCCACCGGGGTCGGCGCGTCATTGATACCGGTAACCGTAATCGTCAGCGTGGTGAAGGCAGTACCGCCCTTGCCATCGCTGATCGCATAGCTGAAGGTGTCCGTTGCCGTCTGGCCCGCGGCCAGCGCTTCCGCTCCGGCCTGATCCGCCGCATAGGTGTAGCTGCCATCGGCGTTCAGTGTGAGGGTGCCCAGCGCACCCACCAGGGCGGACCCGGCAGATGCGGTGCCGACCCCGGCCACGGTCATTGCCGTGCCGGTCGTCACGCCGATCACCGACAGCGTATCGCCGTCCAGATCCGTGTCCGTGCCGCTGCTGACCGCGCCCTGGATCACGCCACGTGCCGCCGTCGTCGTCAGCACTGCATTTTCGGTCACCGCCCCGGTATCGGGGTTGGCCACCGGAATGTCATTGACGCCAGTGATGGCGATCACGCTGGTCACGGCGCTGCTGCGCGCCGCGCCCGCGCCATCCGAATCGGCGTCCACGACGGTCCAGGAAATCGTGCGCGTGGCCGACGTCCGGGTGGGCGTCTCGCTGGTCGATGCGTAGGTGACCGTGCGCAATGCGTCGCGGTACTGCGCCAGCGTGGCGGTCCCGGTCAGCGTCAGCACGCCGGTGGCCCCATCGTAGCTGCCGGTGATTCCCGATTGGTTGACGAACGCAAGGACATCGCCTGCGGTCAATCCGGCTGCAATGCTGACGGTCGCGCCGGTCAACTGGGTATCGTCGGCGTCAGACACCGTCAGTGTGCTGTCGATGACGGCAGCGGCCTGGTTTTCGGTGTAGTTGAGCGTGGCGCCTGCCGTCAGCACCGGCGCGTCTTGCGCTGGCGTCACGGTCAGGCTGGTGGTGCGCACCGCGCTGGTCGTGGCGGCCGCATCCGATCCGGCGTCCGTGACCGTCCAGCGAATGCCGCGCGTGGCGGCCGTGCCATTGACGGTGGGATCGTCGCTCGACGACAAGAACGTGACCGACCGCAGCGCGGCCTGGTATTGCGCCAGCGTCGCGGTGCCGGTCAGGCTGAGCACACCGGTCGTGCTGTCATAGCTGCCGGCAATGCCCGACTGGTTGACGAAGACAAGCGTATCGCCTGCCGTCAGGCCGGTGGCGATCGCGACCGACGCCGCGCTGATCTGCGTGTCGTCCAGGTCGGACACCGTCAGATTGCCATCGAGCACCACGGCGGAGCCGTTTTCGATAAACACCGGCGCAGGCAAGGTGCCGCCCAAGACGGGAATGTCGTTGCTCGGGGTCAGCGTCAGGGTACTGGTCACGACGGTGCTGCTGGCCGTCCCGGTAGCATCCGAATCGGCATCGCGGACTTGCCAGCTGACCGTGCGCGCGGCCGACGTCACGGTCGGATCGTCCGACGTCGACGTATAGGTCACCGACCGCAGCGCCGCCTGGTACTGCGCCAGGGTGGCCGTGCCGGTCAGGGTCAGCACGCCATTGGCGTTGCTTGCGGCCGTGATGCCGTTCTGCGCGGTAAATCCCAGGATATCGCCGGCGGTATAGCCACCGCTGATGGTGATGGTGGCGCCGCTCAACTGCGTATCGTCGGCGTCCGATGCCACGGTTACGGTCGCGTCGATCACCTGCGCCGCTGCGTTCTCGGCATAGGTCGTGGACCCGCCCGCCGTCACGACGGGCGCGTCCTGCGTCGCAGTGATCGTGATGCCCTTGGTGGCAGCGCCAATGGCCGCGCCCACGCCGTCGGAATTGGCATCCGTCAGGCGATAGGTGATCACTCGGCTGGGCTTGCTGCCGTTGTCGGTCGGGTCGTCACTGCCATTGCGGTAGGTCAGGCTGCGCAGCACCGTCTGGTAGTTCGCCAGGGTGTCGGTGCCGGTCAGCGTCAGCACGCCCGTCGCCGCGTTGAAGCTTCCGGCAATGTTGCTGCCCGCCACCACCACCGCCAGCTCATCCGACGCCAGCGCGCCGGTGGTGATGGCAATCGTGCCGCCAGTGATCAGCGTATCGTCGGCATCGCCGACCGTCAGGCCCGTATCGACCGCAATGGCCGACCCGTTTTCCGTGAACGCCGCCGACCCGGCTTGGGGTGTCAGCACCGGCGCATCATTGACGGCCGTCAGGGTGATGGTGCTTGTGACCACGGCGCTGCTGGCCACGCCGGCATCGTCCGAATTTGCGTCGCGCACCTGCCAGCTGACCGTGCGGGTGGCCGATGTGGCCGTCGGGTCTTCCGATGTCGAGGCATAACCGACAGACCGCAAGGCGGCTTGATATTGCGCCAGCGTGGCGGAGCCGGTCAGCGTCAGCACGCCAGTGGTGTTGCTGGCGATGGTGATGCCGTTCTGCGGCGTGAAGCTCAGCACGTCGCCCGCGGTATAGCCGCCACTGATCGTGATGGTGGCGCCGCTCAGCTGCGTATCGTCGGCATCGGACACCACCACCAGGGTCGCGTCGACGGCCTGCGCGGCCGCGTTTTCGGTGTAGGTCAGCGATCCGCCCGCGGTCAGTACCGGCGCGTCCTGCGCAGGGTTGACCGTGACGCTGGTCGAGCGCGTCGTGCTGGCGGCGCCCGCCCCGTCGGAGTTCGCATCGGTCACCGTCCAGGTGATGCCGCGCGTGGTGGCCGTGGCGTTGGCCGTGGGATCGTCGCTGGACGACACAAAGGTGATCGTGCGCAGCGCTGCCTGGTATTGCGCGAGCGTGGCCGTGCCGGTCAGGCTGAGCAGGCCCGTGGCTGCGTCGTAGCTGCCGCTGATGCCGGACTGGTTGACGAACGCAAGCACATCGCCCGCGGTCAGGCCCGACGAGATGCGCACCGATGCCGATGCGATCTGCGTGTCATCGAGGTCGGTCAGGGTCAGTCCACTGTCCACCACGACGGCCGTGCCGTTTTCCGCGAAGGTCACGGTCGGCAGCGTACCGCCCAATACGGGAGCGTCGTTGCCTGCCGTCACGTTGAGCGTGCTCGTCACGGCCGAGCTGGTCGCGACACCTGCATTGTCGGAGTTGGCATCGCGGACCTGCCAGCTGACGGTGCGGGATGCCGAGCTTGCGGTCGGGTCGTCCGAGGTGGACGAGAAGGTAACCGACCGCAGCGCCTGCGTATATTGCGCCAGGGTGGCGGTGCCGGTCAGCGTCAACACGCCGTTGGCATTGCTGGCCACCGTGATGCCGTTCTGCGCTGCAAAGCCCAAGGTATCGCCGGCTGTGTAACCCGCGCTGATCGTGATGGTTGCGCCGCTCAACTGGGTGTCGTCGGCGTCGGAAACGACCGTGACCGCGCCGTCGATAACCTGCGCGACGGCGTTCTCCACATAAGTGGACGTGCCACCGGCGCTGAGCACCGGGGCGTCCTGCGCAGGCACCACTGTCAGAGTGGTGTTGCGCGACACACTGCTTGCAGCGGCCGCATCGGAACCCGCGTCCGTGACTGTCCAGCCGATGCCGCGCGTCGTTGCGGTGGCATTCACGGTCGGGTCGTCGCTGGTGGATGAAAACACCACCGACCGCAACGCCGCTTGGTACTGGGCGACCGTAGCCGCGCCGGTCAGGCTGAGCACGCCGGTCGCACTGTCGTAAGCGCCGCTGATGCCCGACTGGTTGACGAAAGCAAGCACATCGCCCGCGGTGAAGCCGGATGTGATCCTGACGGAGGCAGACGCCATCTGCGTGTCGTCGACATCACTGATCGTCAGGTTGCCATCAAGCACCACCGCCGTGCCGTTCTCGGTAAAGCTTGGCGCAGGCAGGGTTCCACCAAGCACCGGTGCATCGTTCACCGCAGTCAGGCTGATCGTGCTGGTCACGACACTGCTGCTTGCGACGCCGGCGCTGTCCGAGTTCGCGTCACGCACCTGCCAGCTGACGGTGCGGGTAGACGACGTGGCCTTCGGGTCTTCCGACGTGGACGCGTAGCGCACCGACCGCAACGCAGCCTGGTATTGCGCCAGCGTTGCATTGCCCGTCAGCGTCAGCACCCCATTGGTGTTGCTGGCGGCCGTGATGCCGTTCTGGGTGGTGAAGCTCAACACGTCGCCAGCGGTAAAGCCGCTGCTGATCGTGATGGTGGCGCCGCTCAATTGCGTATCGTCGGCATCCGACACCACCGTCACGGCGCCATCAATGACCTGCGACGCGGCGTTTTCGGTATAGGCCAGGGTGCCGCCCGCGCTGATGACCGGCGCGTCCTGCAGTGGCGTCACGGTCAGGCTGGTCGTGCGGGTCGAGCTGGTCGCCGCCGCGGCGTCCGACCCGGCATCGGTCACCGT
This sequence comes from Pigmentiphaga litoralis, assembly GCF_013408655.1. Taxonomy (NCBI): domain Bacteria; kingdom Pseudomonadati; phylum Pseudomonadota; class Betaproteobacteria; order Burkholderiales; family Alcaligenaceae; genus Pigmentiphaga; species Pigmentiphaga litoralis. The sequence goes on along the minus strand of NZ_JACCBP010000002.1, from coordinate 833,732 downwards.
CCAATTGATGGCGCGCGTCGCGGCGGTGCCATTCACGGTCGGATCATCGCTGCTGGTGGTGAACGTGACGGACCGCAAGGCGGCCTGGTACTCGGCCAACGTGGCTGTACCGGTCAGGCTCAGTACGCCTGTTCCCGTGTTGTAGGTCCCATTGATGCCGGCCTGATTCACATACACCAGGGTGTCGCCCGCCTGGAAACCGGTTCCGATCGACACCGTGGCCGACGCGATCTGCGTGTCGTCCACATCGCTGACGGTCAGCCCGCCGTCGAGCACCACGGCCGACCCGTTCTCGGTAAAGCTGGCGGTCGGCAAGGTGCCGCCGAGCACAGGCGCATCGTTCACCGCGGCCACGGCGATCGTGCCGTTCAATGCCGCCGTCAACGCGCCGGTCGCCGACGTCGCGCCCTTGCTGTTGCCCCCGTCATTCAAGGTAATCGTCAGGGCACGGCCGGTCTGCGTGCCATTCACGGTCGGGTCGTCACTCGTCGAGCTGTAACGCAACTGCGCCAGCAAGGCGTTGACTGCCGCCGGAGTGGCCGCGTTCGACGTGAAGGTCAGCACCAGATTGGCGGCCGACCCGCCAGTGATCGTGGCGAACGCCGTGCCGGCGTACGACACCGTGCTGCCCGACACGCCGATCTGGCCGGCGCCCGCGCCCTGGTTCGCGACCGACAGCACATCGCCCGTCTGGTAGCCACTGAAGGCCACCGTCAGCGATCCGATGTTGGCGCCGCTGTTGTAGAAGTTCGTGACCGCATCCGGATCGGACACCGCAATGGGGCCGCCGAGCAAGGCGACTGCCGTCCCTTGTTCGGCATAACCGGTGCCGCCCACCGAGCCTGCCGTCATGACCGGCGCATCGTTGTCGCGCACGATCGTGACCAGCACGGTCTGCGTCTGCGTCGTGCCCGCGCCGCCATCGTTGATGGCCAGCGTCAGCGTGCGCGTCAGGGTCGGCGCATCCGACGAATTCGCAAAGTTCAGTGCACTGATGACCGCCTGAGCGACGTCACGCGTCGTCGTGGCATTGAAGCCGATGGTCAGTGTGTTTCCGGCGCCGCCCGTGATCGATCCCACCGTGACCCAGGCACTGCCGTTGTAGTACTCGACCGTGGCGCCGTTGCGCTGCACCGCGCCAAAGACGGCCGGCACGCTGCTGCCCAGCGAAACGGTGTCCTGCCCGGCCACCAGTCCCGACACGGTCAGGCTGCCGCCCGCAAAGTTGGCGCTGTCCACATCGGCCAGCACCACCGCCCCGTCGATGATCGCGGCGGACTGGTTGATGGCGTTTTCAAAGAACGTGACCGGATCGAGACCCGAGATCACCGGCTGATCATTTGAAGGCACCACAACGATCGTCGCGGTCGCCACATTGCCGACCAGCTTGCCGGTCGACGCGGCCGTGTCCTCAAAGCCCGCATCGGTCACCTGCACAGTGACGGTGCGATTGCCGGCCGTGGGGTTGTCGCTGTCGTTGACGTAGGCCAGTCCGCGCACCAGGGTCTGCACGGCCGCTGTCGTGGCCACACCCGTCACGGGCGCGACGGTAAAGGTACCGGTCGCCGCCACATAGGTGATCGTGTAGGCGCCGCCGGTGTCCGTCACGGTCTGGTCGGCGTTCAGCGCAAAGCTGCGTCCGCCCAGCACGATACGCTCGCTGGCGCCATCGACCACACCCGACACGACCAGGCTCAGGCCGACCAGATTGGTGTTGTCCGCATCGGTCACCAGCGTGCCGGCCACGAACGGCAGGGCCACATGCGCCGCGTTGGACGGTTCGGTCCACGTGTACGTTACGTCGGCACCCGCCGCCGCACCATTCAGGTCGACGACCGGCGCGTCGTTGACCGGGGCGATCGTCAGGCGGCCCACGATCGGCGCGCTGTTGAGCGAGCCCGGGCCGCCCGCATTGCCGCCCGTCTGCTGGTTGTTGCCGTCGCTGACGATCACGCTGTAGTCGCGGGTGGTGCGCGTGCCGTTGACGGTCGGGTTGTCGCTGGTGCTGCGATAGGTGATGGCGTCAACCAGTTGGCCCACCTGGGCCAGGGTCGTGCCGGACCCAAGCGTGATGACCAGGTCGGCGCTCGATCCGCCCGACAGGCTCACACCGGTGGGCAGCGCCCCGCCAGGCAGGCTGGCCAGATCCACCGACAGCGTGTCGCCGGTGACGTAGCCCGACGCGTCGGTGATGCGCACCGTGATGCTGCCCTGACCGAAGATCGTGCTGTTCAGGCCCGACGACGTCGCCAGGTCCAGGTCGGTGATCGCCGAACCGGCGGTGACCAACTTGATCGGATCGACCGACACACCGCTGCCGGTGGTCGCGTTTTCGGATTGGGTCGGGGACGACGCGGTGCCGGTCAGCACCGGCGCATCGTTCTGGCGCGTGACCGTCGTACCCAGCGCGACGGCAGTGGACCAATGTCCGGTTGCGCCCAGGCTGCCTGAGATGTCGCTGCTGGCCGTCGTCGTGACGGCGCTGTCGGACACATACACCGTCAGGCCGCCCGGCGTGCCGTTGTAGTTGGCAACGTTCGGCAGGAAGCGCAGGCTGGCCGTGGTCGACAGCAGCAGGGCCGACCCATCGGCTGGCGCAGACGCGCCGCTGCCTATCGTGACCCAGCCCGAGCCGGCGTTGTCGTTGTATTGCCAGACCCCTTCGGCCGCGGCATTGGCCGCGTTGCCAACAATGGCGATACCTCCGAAAGCCGTTGCGGCATTGCCACCGCCCGTGATGTTGGCGCCGCCCGTACCCTGGTTGTCGGTGACGTCGCTATAGCCGAAGCCCAACCCTGCCACCGTCGCACCCGACGGATTGGCCGCGTCCTCGAGGGTGGCGGTCAGGCTCGTGTTGCTGGCCGTGGGCCGATCGTTGACGTTTGCAACGGTCGTGCCGATGGTGCGAGGCGCTGTCGTGTCGCTCCACGCGCCTGTCGCCGTCGTGCCGCCGTTTGCGGTCAGAGACTTGGTGTCAGAGGCGCTCGTGCTCGTCGAGACAGTGGAGCTGCCATCGGCTGCGACGACGCGCAGCGCGCCTGGCGTGCCGAAGAAGTTGTTCGCCGGCACGAAGCGGATATCGCGGCTCGAGGAAAACACCAGCGCATTGGTGGCGCTCAGCCCCGTTGTCGGAATCGTGATCCAGCCGCCCGAGCCATCCGATACCTGCCATGCGCCCTGCGCGGCGGTGTACGACGTCGACCCGATGATCGCAAGGTACGAGAATGCCGTGGACGTGTTGCCACCGCTGACCGCAGTCGTCGCGTTGCTGGCCCCCGACTGATTGTCGGTGGCGTCGCTGTAGCCCAGGGCCAGCGTGCTGAGGGTGACGCCGGCGCCAGGCACCTCTTCGGTGCCGGCCGGCAGGGTCACGTTGGTGCTGATCGTCGGCCGGTCGTTGGCCGACGTGATGGCGATGTCCAGGCGGCTGTTCGCGACCTGGTTGTTGCCGGCCACGCCATCCAGCGATGTGTCGGTGGTGCTGATCGAAATGCTGGCGATGCCGGCAGCGCCTTGCAGATTGGCCGTGGGTGCGAAGGTCAGCGTGCGCAGTGCGGTGTTGACGTCAGTCTTGCTACCCGTCAGGGTGATCGACGCACCCGAAAGGCTGCCGGTCACACCTGTGGTGCTGCTGCGGGCAAGCGTGCCGTTGGTCGCCGTCAACACCACCGTCATGGTCGAACCGAAGTCGTCCGCATCGGTGATCTGGATGTACTGGTTCGAGCCGTCGCGCACGGCGGTCGCGCCGGCATCCTCGACCACGGTGAACGAAGCCGGCAAGACATTGACCGGCGCATCGTTGGTCGACGACGCGCGCACATCAAAGCTGCCGATCGCCACGTTGTACAGCGCTGCCGCCGTTGCCGTTGGCGTGTTCACCGGATCGGCCGCGAACGTGTCCGTGGCCGGCACGGCAGGGAGGCCAGTCTGCTGGTTGACCGCGCCGCCATTGGCCCCGCTCGTCAGGACACCGTTCCCATCCCGCAGGCGGTCATCGGCCAGCACCTGCACGCGGTAGGCCGCATCGCGGTCGCCGGTCAGGGCCACCGTCAAACCTGCCAGGGCCGTATTCACCGCCGCCACGGTGCCGCGCACCACCAGCGGCGCACCCACCCCACCGTAAGTCGTATCGACCGTTGCGCCACCGGCCACCGCAAACGTGATGCCCGTGTAATCGGTGATCGGCGCACCAGCGGTATCCGTCAGGCGAACCGTGACCTGGATGAAATCCGTCTCGCCAGGCTGCACACCCGCCGAGTTGCCGTTGAAGTCGTTCGCGTCGCCCACCGATACGCCGGTCAATGCCTGCGCCGTGCCGTTGCCTGTCACGGCGACCGGCGCGCCAGGCACGGTGACCGATGCCTGGTCGTTCACTGCCGCCAGGTCGAGCGCCACGGTGCGGATGACGGGCGCATTGGCCACGCTGCCGCTTCCGACATCGCTGCCCACCGCTGCCTGGCCTTCGGTCAGCGTGACGGTCAGCGTATCGGTGCCGTTGAATTGCGACTTGCCGGTGTAGGTGAAGCCAGCGTCGAGCCGCGACTGGATATCCGCCGCGGTGCCCACCAGTGTGACCGTGGCCGTGCCGCTACCCGTGATCGTTACCCCTGTCTGGGCGCCCACGTCCAGCACGCCGTCGGTCACCGACAGCGTCAACGTCACCGGCAGCTTGAAGGCGTTCGACTCGGCGTCGCCAACCTGGATGCCATTGCCGCCGCCCGCGCTGAAGGTGAACGCAGTGTCTTCGGAAGGCGTCTGCGCACCGGGAACGACCACCGTCTGCAGATCATTGACGTTCGACGCCCACACCACCACCGCCTTCGCGCCAATGTTCGGATGGTCGGCCGGCACTGCCGCGCCGTACCAGTCGTATTCCGTGGACGGGACGACCGTCGGGTTGCCCGGCGGCGTCTGCGTCTGGTTCAGCGCGCCGCCGTTGGCCTTGACCTGCACGCCGGCCGTACCGGCATCGGTGTCGACCAATGCGCCGCTCGCCACGTCCCGCACGCGATCGTCGGCCAGCACTTCGACCTGATAGATCGCATCCCGGTCGTTGGCGAACGTGACCGTCAGTCCGGACAGCGCACCGTTGACCTGCGCCCGCGTGCCGCGAAGCGTCAGCAGCGCATGGTCGCCATTCTGCGTGCCATCGACCGTGGCGCCGGCGCCCGTGCCGTAACCCAGCGTGACGTCGGCGTACGCCGCCTGATTGAAGGCCACGCCCGCTTCAGTCAGCAGCCGCACGGTGACCTGGATGAAATCGGTCTCCACCGGCGCGAGCGACACCAGGTCGGCATCCGCCACGCTAAAGCCCGCCACCGGATTGTTCGCGGGCGTCAGGCTGTCGATCACGACCGGCCCGGTCGGCGCGGTCACGACCGGTGCGTCGTTGGTCGGCTGGACATAGATCCAGAAGGCGTTGCCGGCCTGTTCCTTGTCGCCGTCGGCAATGGTGAACTGGAAGCTGTCGTCGGGCGTGCCGGGGTAGCCCGTGCTGCTTGGCTCCGTGCCGTCATGGATGTAATAGATGCGGCCGCTGGCAATGTCCTGCTGCGTGAAGGACGAGCCGACCCCGATGGTCGCGAAGGTCACGCCGTTATCGGTCGAATAGGCGATGCGGCCTTGCGCCGGCGCGGTGGTGATGCGGTATTGCACCTGCATGGCCGACGAGTCCGGATCGTAGGCCTGCAGCATGGCGGGCGTCAGCTGGACGAAGTCGCCTTCTTCCACGACGGTCAGCGGATTGTTGGCCGGCGCGCCGCCGATGTTGTTGGGCGAGCGGCCTGCCGTGGTCGGATCGGTCTGCGTCGGATCGCGGGCGATTTCTGGCGCATCGTTGATGCCCGTCACCGCTATCGAAACCGTACCCACCGTGCTTTCCGTGCCGCGGTTGTCGCGGGCCACGACCGCGAAGCTGTCGGCGTTGGCTTCGGAACCGTCATGCACATAGCGCAGGCCGGACGTGCTGCCCGAGCCCGTCACCAGGCTGGCCGCGAACAGGCGTTGCCCCGTCACGTCGGCGGCGGTCACGGCGCGCCACGTGCCGTTGTCATTCCATTGCAGTTCGCCATGCGTCGGCAAGGCTGTCACTCGAAAGCGCAGCGGGTCCGATCCGCCCGCGCCGTTGTTCAGCGCGAAGCTGTCATCGGCCCCACCGAAGGTGACGTTTTCAAGATAGCTTTCGGCGCTGGTCGCGTCGTCGGGATCGCCAAAGCTCAGCTGCCCGGTGGTGATGTTGGTCGTCCCGCCTTCCGGCATCACGATGTCGGCGCCACCGGTTGCCGTGGGCAAATCGTTGACCGGCGTGACATAGAAGCGGAACACGACGTTGTCGGCGATCAGCGGCGCGCCGGTCGAACCGCCGCCGGCGGAAATCTTGAAGGCGACGCTCGACTCGAAGTCTTCGCCGCCATCGTGCGTGAACGTCACGATGCCGTCGTTCAGATCCTGCTGCGTGAAGGTGCCGTAGGTCGCCAGTTGCACGCCATTCTTGGCAATGACGCCGGCGGCATCCATGCTGGTGATGGTGTAGACGACCTGCGACGGCGCCACGCCGGTGGCCGTGTAGTTGAGCATGATCGGCGTTGAAGGATTGCCGTCGTCGCCGCGCAGCACCACGCTGCCGCCTTCGGATAATTGGCCGATCGGCGTGCCCGTCGTTGGATCCGTACCCGCGTATGCGGTCGTCAGGGTGCTGGCAGGCGCCGGTGTCGGCGCCACCGTGCCGCCCGGACCGGTGTAGACCGGCGTGGTCTGGACCAGGTTGACGGTAAATGCAAAGGTCGTGAACGCGGCGTTCGACGCGGCGCTGTCATAGATCCCGCCGGCCCGCTCGAACTGCGCACCCGCGCCGGTCCAATGCAGCGCCACGGCGTTGTCCCGCACCTGGAAGCGGAACTGGTCCGACGGATTCACATCGTTGCGCGTGGCGGTCTGCAGATACTGCACGCGACCGTTGCGAACGTCATCCATCGTGAAGGTGGACCCGACATCCAGCTGCGCATTATTGAGCAGGATCAATCCGCTGGCCGGCAGCTGGGTCAGCACGAAGCTGAGCTGCGAATCGCCCGAATCCACGTCCAGCGCCTGCACCATCGACGACGTCAGCGTAACGCGATAATCGTCGGCCGAAGACGCCGTGTTATCGGCCCCGAGCGCGGTCACGGTCGCCTGGCGGGTACTCGACGCCACCCAGGTCGGATCGTCGTCGACCGCGCGCACATTGATGGTGACGGTGCCGTTGGCCGTGGCCGGCACGCCCGTGCCGCCGCCCGCATCCGTGACCGAGACGTTGAAGCCATCGGCAGGCGGCTGGCCGCCAGGACCATCCACGCCGTCGTTGGAGTAGGTCAGGCCCGATCGATTGGCATACGCGATCACGAAGCCCGCACCGGTCAGATCGGCGGCAGTCAGGTCGCGGTTGATCGTCGACGACACGCCATTGATCGTGGCCGTGCCCGAAAAATGCAAGGTGCCGTGCGTCGGCAATGAGGTGATCGCGATCGACAGCGCCGCGTCGTCGCCGGGGTCCCCACCGCCCGTTGCGGTGATGAAGTCGCCCACCACCGAGCGCGGCACGCCGCCGTCGGTCGCGTTGCGCGGCTGCCCTTCGAACACGCTGCCGCTGCCGCCGACGGTCGGCGCCTGGTTCACGGGCGCGATCGTCAGGGTCACCGTTGCGGTATCCGAATTGGCCTGCGGCGTCGCGCCATCGTTCACGGACACGCTGAAGCTGTCCGCCGTGTTCTGCGTCGCGCCCGTGGCCGTGTGCGTATAGGTCAGCCGGTTCGCCACCACATCGGCCTGCGTGAACACCGAGCCCACGCCCAGACGCGTGCCCGACAGGCTCAGGAAACCTTGCGTCGTCGCGGCGGTCAGGCGATACACGATCTGCGCATTCATCTGCGTGCCGGCGGCCACTTCGGGGTCAACCGGCAACAGCGCGGACGAAATGACGGTGCTGCCGATTTCATTGACCGACTGGTTGCCATCCGCAACCAATACCGGATCGTTCGACGGCGTGACCGTCACGTCGATGGTCTTGGACGTGCTGAGTGGCGTCGCTTCGCCATCGGTCACGCGGACGGTCAGGCTGGTCATTGCCGCCGTGGCGCCCAGTTCGACATCCGCAGCGGTAAAGGTGATCTGGTTGATCCAGCTGTTCAGATTCGCGGCCGTGCCGGTCAGGCGATAGCCGCCTGCAATCACGGTGCCCTGCCCGCTCGCGTCGCCAAGGCTGCCCTTGGTCGTATCGGCGATCGTCACGTCAACCGACAGCGTGGTCGAACCCAGGCCATCGTCGGCCACCGTCCAGCCGCTCAGCGTCGTGGTCGACGCACTGACGCCGCCCGGATTGAGCACGCTCGGTTCGACCACACGCACGCCTGTGGTTGGCGCAGTGACCGACGGCGCGGCCAACAGGTCGGCAAAGCTGGTGGCCCGGATGGCCGTGGTCTCGACGGCGCCCGTGTCGAATTCAAGCGTCCAGTTGCCGCCACGCGATGCGGCGCCGGTTGCGTCCGTGGACGCGGCGACATCCGCGCCAGTGGCCCGCGACAAGGCCTCCAGAAAGGCCGCGCCCGATCCGCCCTCGGCAATCGAGCAGCCATACAGCAGGATGTCGGCATCCGTGGTGAGATGGCTGCCAATGTCGGCCAGACGCGTGGCCTCGCCCGGCAAGGACGCCAGGTTCAACGCCGCGCCGCCCAGTTGCAGTTCGCCTTCGGAACCATGCGAAATGATGTGGATGGCATCGACCGGCGCACCGCTGGACACCGTCTCGGCGATCTGTTCGAGCGCATTGCGGCTGGCGTCCAGCATCACCACGTCGACATCGGGCCGCACGTTGGCGACGATCTGTTCCCACCCCGTCACGGCCGGATCGACAAACACGATTTCCCGGCGCGGCGACGCCGCCTCATCCGACGGCGTGCGTGCGGCATCCTGCGCGGGGGTCCGGTCCGGCGACTGGGTCGACCGTGCCTGCGTGTCCGTCGGCGTGTCCTTGTGTCCGCTGTCTGCGTCCTGCGGCTTGTCGGCCGCGACCGCGCCGGCACCGTCGAAAAGGGTCCGGGCTTCCAATGCCAGCAACTGGGTCCTTGGCGCAAACGCCGCATTCGACGAGGGTGAACGGGGGTGTGCAGGCAGGACGCGAGGCTGGGTCATGTAGCGGATCTTGGTAGCAGGATGTCGCACGGACCGGCAGGAATCCTGTCCGCGAATTGCGTGTCGATTACGGAAGAAGGACTACAGAAAGTTACTTAGTCCAAATGGCGGAAGCGACTATAAGGCACACGCCACGACAGGCTTTCGCTGTTACATACCGGTGTTGCGACATTCGCAATTTCACGACTTTGGGCGTCAGCTTCTTGACTCATCCATAAGAATTCTCACCGATAACTCTGAATTCATTACAAGGTTTGCCCGACTCTGTCGGGAAGCTGAAAAAAAGAACGCCCACCGGGCACGAGGCGGGCGGGCGTTAATTGCACGACGGATTCCTGACTGGCTACTTCCGATTTTTCCTACAGTTTTTCTCAACGCTCAATGGAAAGAAGTATCCGTCCCGAGAATCACGCCGGCCATTAGCGTCGACACAGGTCTTACGCACTTTGTGGCGGCGGCGTGTCCGATGCGGAACGGCACGCGGTCAGTGACCCGAGCCAGTTTCGGTACAGTGTGGCCTTGCGCGCGACGCGCCGCGTCGCTGTCTTGCCACTCGTCCACCACCGCTCATGAATCCGACCTCCCCCTCCGCGACACCTCCTGCCGGCTTTACCGTGCAGGCCTTTGGCTGGCTCGCCCTGATCATGCTGACCGTCGGCATCATCGCGATCTCGATCGGCATCTACGCCGACGACCCCAGCAACGGCTACGCCTACGCCCTGAACGGCGCCACCCTCCCGGCCGCCTTTGTCATCTACCCGACCGCCTGGCGCGTCGGCGCCAGCATCGCCGTGCTTGCCGGCTTCATCACCTACCTGATCATGCGCCGCCGCATCCAGCGCGGCGATCCCTTCCTGTCCCCCCGCGCCCGCTCCGCCATCATGCTGCTCGTCGCCACCGGCACGCTGTACGGCCTCGTCAGCACGATGAATTTCGATACGGTGGAAGAGACGGCCAAACCGATCGTGACGTCGATGGCGAGGTAGCCAACCCGTCAAGCCGCTGCGCTTGGAGACCCCTTATCCAGATATCGCGCAGACATGACGTAATCACTGGCATTCCACACAGAGGTCAAGCGCTATGCCAACACTTAAGCCTGGGACAATCCCGCCCACTCCGGAAGAAGACGCGGCGATCGAGGAGGCCTTGGTCAACGATGCCGATTCTTATGTCATGACCGACGCCGAGTGGCAGCATGCGAGCCAGAAAGCACGCATTGGCCGGCCGAAAGCGGAAACCACCAAAGAGCGCATCACCATCCGGCTTTCCGCAGACGTGCTTGCGAAGTTCCGGGCAACGGGACCTGGATGGCAAACGCGCATCAATACGGCGCTGGAATCCTGGCTTGCAGGCCGCTAAACCGCCCTGGAAGGAAAAGCCTGCCGTCACCGCCCCGCAGCGATCGCCAGCGTCATCCGTGACACGCAGCACAGCCGGCCGGCCTCATCGGTGATATCGACCTGCCACATTGGCAGGTCTTTGCCGGCATGCCATGCCAAGCCGGCTTCGCGTCAACGCTCGTAGTTACCCACTCACACCCCATCCACGCGTAACGGTGCCCCCCACCTCGGGTAACTCCCCGTTTGTACGAACGTACAAGAATACGTACGATCGTACAAAATCTACCGGCACCACCCATGGTCATCGACACCAAATCCCCTCCCCGCAGCAAACGCGCGCGCCCCCGGCCCGTGAACGAAGAGATGCCTGACCGCCGCCGCGACATCATGCATGCCGCCGAACGCCTGTTCTCGCGGCATGGGTATCACGGCGTCTCGATCCGCAACATTGCCGACGAAGCGGGCGTGCCGCTGGCGCTGGTGGGCTACTACTACGGCCCCAAGCTCAGCCTGTACGAAGAGGTCTTTCGCCAGCGCGCCGGCTACATCCAGGAACGGCTGGCGGCGCTCGATACGGTCTGGACGGGCGCATCGCAGGGCGAAGTGCTGGAGCGACTGGTGCGAGCCTTTGTCACGCCAGCCCTGAAGGTGGCCAGCACGCCCGACGGCTATCAGTTCATGCGGCTGATCGCCCGCAACCTGACCGAGCAGGGCGAGGAAAACGCGCGGCCGGTCCAGGAACTGTTCGATCCGGTGGCGCGCGCCTACATCGACGCGTTCATGAAAGCGATCCCGGGCCTTGCGCGCAAGCAGGCCGTCTGGTGCTACCAGTTCGCGCTGGGCGCCCTGATGCATCACATCACCGATAACCGCGCCGAGCGGCTGTCGCAGGGCGAGGTTTCGGCCGGCAATACCCAGTTCGACGCGTCCTGCGATTTCCTGTGCCGCTTCCTGTGGGCAGGCATTCATCACGCCTGCCAGGCCCGCTGACCGCGCACCACCACAACAAATTCACATCCCCCGGATGGAGACACCATGAAGACCTCAATCACTTCCGCAGTGCTCGGATTCAGCATGGCACTGGCCTTGGCAATAACCAGTACGCCCGCCGCGGCGCAGACGAAGATCACGGTCGGCTACACGGCCGTGTCCGAATTCCTTCCCATGTTCGTGGCCAAGGAACGCGGCCTGTTCGCCAAGCGCGGACTGGACGTGACGCCGCAGCAACTGGCCTACAGCAGCGTCATGCCGGCAGCCTTGCAGTCCGGATCGGTGCAGATTGCCGGCGCCGCGTCGCCCGTGCTGCTGCTGGCCAATGACAATGGCATGAAGCTGGTTGGCGTGGCAGGCACCAGCGTGCATCAGCGGGAATCGAATGCGATCGGCTTGGTGGTCAAGGCCAACGGTCCGATCAAGACACCGGCCGACTTCGTGGGCAAGAAAGTGGGCGTCCCGGGCCTGAACGCCGCGCTCCACATCCTGACCCGCAAGTGGCTGGATGACCGGGGCGTGGACACCAGACGTGTCACCTTCGTGGAAGCCCCCTTTCCGCAGATGGGCGATCTGCTGCGCGGCGGATCCATCGACGCGGCGATTACCGCCGACCCGTTCCTGGGCCGCATCGTGCAGAGCGGCGTGGGCGCGATGCTGTTCCCGGTGGCGGCGGATCTGCCCGCCGGTTTTTCCAACATGCTGTACATGACGACGGATGCCTGGGAAGCCAAGAACGGCGAGATCGTGAAGAACTTCCGACTGGCCTTGCAGGAAGCGATTGTCTACGCCCAGGCCCATCCGGAAGACGCGCGCGCGGACATGGGCAAGTACATCAAGCTGCCGCCGCAAGTGCTGGCCGCGCTGGCGGTGCCGAGCTTTGACGCCTCGCTCAAGGCCAGCCAGCTGACCTTCTGGGCCGACACCATGAGCCAGCAACAGATGCTGCGCGCCGTGCCCAAGCTGGACACGATGGTGGCGAAATGAACGCGCGGATCATGGACCCGGCAGTGACCTCGGCGCCACTGATCCGCTTCGACAACGTGGCGCTCGACCTGGGCGGCCGGCGCATCATCAACGGCCTGGACCTGGAACTGGGGCGCGGCGAATTCGTGTGCGTGGTCGGGCCGTCGGGCTGTGGCAAGACCACATTGCTGCGGCTGTTGACCGGCCTGGTGCAGCCCACGTCAGGCGCCATCTTCCGCGAGAACACGCGCATCGACGGGCCGGCCCGCGACGTGGCCATCGTGTTCCAGGACTATGGGCGCGCGCTGCTGCCGTGGCGCACGGTGGCCGGCAATGTATCGCTGGCACTGGAGGCCGCGGGCGTGCCCCGCTCGCAACGGCCATCGGTCATTCAGCCCTTGCTGCAGAAGGTCGGTCTGGCCGCGCATGCCGACAAGTACCCGGCGGAATTGTCGGGCGGCATGCAGCAGCGCCTGCAGATCGCGCGGTGTCTTGCGCAGCAGCCCAGCGTGCTGCTGATGGACGAACCCTTCGGTGCGCTTGACGCCATGACGCGTCAGTCGCTGCAAGACGAATTGCTGGACCTGGTGCGCCAGACCGGCACCACCGTCCTCTTCATCACGCACGATCTGGAAGAAGCCATCTACTTGGGTGACCGCGTGCTGGCCCTGCGCGCGAATCCGGGCAGTGCCAGCAGCCTGGCGCAAAGCATTCCGGTCGACCTTCCGCGGCCTCGCGATCAGTTGTCGACCCGTGAACATCCGGAGTTCCTCCGCTTGCGGCGCTATCTGTTCGACTTCATCCAGGAACCGCACGCATGACGTCGGCCAAGCCCTCCGCCATCCCGCGCTGGCGCGGCATCCTGCTGCCGGTCGCCCTGCTGGCGTTCGCCGAAATCACGATGCGAATGGCCGATGTGCAAAGCGATACGCTGGCCCGCCCGACCGATGTGCTGGCCGCCTTGTGGCGCGCCATGCAGGACGGCAGCCTGCTGGCCGGCACCGCGCAAACGCTGGGCAACGCCCTGGCCGGCCTGGCGATCGGCGGCGGTATCGGCCTGCTGGCCGGGCTGTGGTTCGGCGCGGCGCCGCGTGCCGGACGCATGGCCGGCCTGACCATCGACGTGCTGCGGCCGTTGCCGTCGGTCGCCCTGATTCCGATCGCGATGATGGTGTTCGGCTTCGGGCATGGCCTCGAAAGTTCGGTGGTTGCCTTCACCTGCATCTGGCCGATGCTGGCGTTTGCGCAAGACGGCGTATCGCGTGTCGAACCGCGCCTGTTCGAGGTCTCGCGCATCCTTGGCCTGGGCACCGTGGCGCGCGCCTGGAAGGTCATCCTGCCCGCGGCCCTGCCCCGCATCTTCGTGGGCCTTCGGCTCAGCATGGGGATCGCATTGACCATTGCGGTCACGGTCGAGATCGTCGCCAATCCCATGGGACTGGGCTATGCGTTGGCCATGGCGCAACAAGGCCTGGACCCGGCCCTGATGCTGGCTCTGGTGCTCTGGATCGGCATCCTGGGCTGGGGCCTGAACGCGGTGCTGCTGGCGATGCAGTCGCGGCTGTTCGCCCACCGGGGAGCCGCAGCATGAGCCGCGCCCTGTCGTCCTGGCGCGCCGACCGGCTGGGGGGCATCGCCGTATTGGGTGCGCTGGTGGCGCTATGGGCCGGGGTCACCACGGCAGGCTGGGTGTCCCCGGTGTTCCTGCCGTCACCCTCTGCCACCTGGACCGCATTGCGCACGGGCATGCAGGACGGCGCATTGCTGACCGCCACCCTGGCCACGATCGAACGCATGCTGATCGGCTGGCTGCTGGCCTCGGTGATCGGCATCGTGGTCGGCACCGCGATCGGCGTGTCGCCGGCCCTGCGCGGCTGGGTGCAACCGCTGCTCGAATTCATCCGCCCCTTGCCAGCGTCCGCCGTGATGCCGGTCGCGATGGCCTTGCTCGGACTGTCGCCCGGCATGGTGCTGAGCGTGATCGCGTTCGGGTCGGTCTGGCCCGTCATGCTCGCGACGGTGCACGGCCTGTCGTCGGTCGATCCCCGCTTGAAGGAAGTGTCGCGCGTGCTGGGCCTGTCGCGATCGGCCTTCATCGTCAAGATCGGCTGGCCCCACACCTTGCCCGACGTGCTGACCGGCATGCGCCTGTCGCTGACGATTGCGCTGGTGCTGGCCATCGTGGGCGAAATGCTGGCGTCGCAGGAAGGCCTGGGCTCCAACATCCTGAGCGCCGCGCGGTCTTTCCGGTCGCCCGAGATGTTTGCCGGCGTGGTCCTGCTGGGCCTGATCGGATGCGTCAGCAATGCCCTGCTTTCTGTTGCGGAACGGTCGCTCGGGCAACGCGCCAGCGCACGGTGATGCAGTCCTTCCCAATGATTGATTGATTCAAACAACGAGACCGCCATGACACGCCGCCTGATCGACCTGTCGATTTACCTCGAAAACGATGTTCTGTCCGACCCGCCCGCCCTGGCGCCCAAGATCACCTACGAAAACCACAAGGAAAGCGTTGCCGGCTTTCAACGCCTGCTGCCGGGCCTGAAGGCCGAGGACCTGCCCGATGGCGAAGCGGCGGCGGCCGAATGGGTGACGCTGACCACGCACAGCGGCACGCACCTGGATGCGCCCTACCACTTCCATTCCACGATGAACCAGGGCGAACGCGCCATCAGCATCGACGAAGTGGACCTGAACTGGTGCTTCCAGCCTGCCGTCAAACTGGACTTTCGTCACTTCCCCGACGGCTATGTCGTGACCGCCAGCGACGTCGAAGCGGAACTGGCGCGTATCGGCCACACCTTGAGTCCCCTTGAAATCGTGCTGGTGAACACGCGCGCCGGCTCCCGCTATGGCCACCCCGACTACGTGGATGTCGGGTGCGGCATGGGCTACGAAGCCACCATGTATCTGCTGGAGCGCGGCGTGCGACTGACCGGCACCGACGCATGGAGCTGGGACGCGCCGTTTTCCTACACGTCGCGCAAGTACCTGGAAACGGGCGACAAGTCGCTGATCTGGGAAGGCCACAAGGCCGGCCGCGACATCGGCTACTGCCACCTGGAAAAGCTGCACAACCTGGAAGCCCTGCCGGCCAATGGATTCTTCGTGAGCTGCTTCCCGCACAAGGTTCGCGCGGCGTCTGCCGGATGGACCCGCGCGGTCGCGATCTTTGACGACCGGCTGTTCATGGCCGCTTGACCGGCCCGCCCCGCTACGCAACAAACAAAGTTGTCATTAACAACTATCTGGTTTACGGAGACATCTATCGTGCCCCTGCTCGCCCCCCGCTTCCTGCTCACCTGCCTGGCCCTGTGCGCCAGCGCATCGGCCGTTGCCGCCTATCCCGACAAGCCCATCCGGCTGGTCGTGCCCTATGTGGCCGGATCGCCCGCCGACAATGCCGCCCGCCGCCTGGGCGAAGGCCTGACACAGCGTCTGGGCCAGACCGTCATCGTCGAAAACAAGGCCGGCGCCAACGGCATGATCGGCAGCGAACAGGTCGCCCGCGCGGCCGCCGACGGCTACACGATCATGATCGGGAACATGGACACCCACGCCCTGAATCCGCTGCTCTACAAGACGATGCGGTACGACCCGGTGCGGGACTTTGAACCGGTTTCGCTGCTCGGCATGCTCAGCACGATCCTGGTCGCGAGGCCGGGCGCCACGTTCAGCGACGGTCCGTCGCTGATCGCGCAGGCCAAACGGGAACCCGGCAAGCTGACCTATGGCAGCTGGGGCCTGGGCAGCGTCGCACATCTGTGGGGCGGGCTGGCCGAAGACCTGGCCGGCATCCAGTTGCTGCACGTGCCCTTCCAGGGCACGCCGGCGGCCCTGAACGCGCTGCTCGGCAGCCAGATTGACCTGCTGTTTGCGCCGCCGTCGGTGGCCGTCGCCAACGCCAAGACAGGCAAGCTCAAGATCATCGGATCCACCGCGGCCAAACGCCTGGCTGCCTATCCGGACGTCCCGACCCTGGCCGAGCAGGGCTTTGCGAACTATGAAGGCACGACCTGGTTCGGCATCTTTGCGCCCGCCAAAACGCCGGTGGATCGACTGGACCTGCTGAACAAGGAGATCCGCGCGGTGCTGGCCAGCCCGGCCATGATGGAGACGGCCGCGACGCTGACCATGGACGTGCGCGGCGGCGACCGCCAGCAGCTGGCCACGGTGATGCAGGAAAGCCGCGCCAAGTGGGGCCGCATCATCCAGGAAAAGAACATTTCGTTGACCGAATAAACGATCGGCGACAAGACCCCGGCTGCCCTGGCGCGCAGCCCGCTTCACCCGACAAAGGATCCTGATGAAACTTGCCACACTCAAGGACGGCAGCCGCGATGGCCGGCTGGCCGTCGTCTCCCGTGACCTGGCCTGGGCGGTATACCCCGGCGAGCCCCGCACGATGCAGGCCGCGCTGGAACGATGGGACGACGTGGAAGCCACCCTGACGGCGCTGTACGACCAGCTCAATGCCGGCAACGCGGCCGACGCCTTCGCCTTCGACCCGCACAACGCCATGGCGCCGCTGCCTCGCGCCTATCAATGGCTGGATGGATCGGCCTATACGAACCATGGCCAGTGGATGGAACGCGCCTTCAACCTGACACCGATAGACACCACGCTGCCCCTGATGTACCAGGGCGGGTCCGACGATTTGCTGGGCCCGCACGACGACGTGCCCTTTCGCGACGACGCACACGGTATCGACTGCGAAGCCGAAGTCGTTGTCGTTGTCGACGATGTGCCCTTTGGCGCCAAGGCGGCGGATGCCGCCGCGCATATCCGCCTGGTCATGCTGGCCAACGACTGGAGCCTGCGGGGCCTGCAGCCGCGCGAAATGAAGACCGGCTTCGGTTTCATCCATGCCAAGCCGTCCACGTCGTTCGCCCCGGTGGCCGTCACGCTGGACGAACTGGGCGAGCACTGGCACGACGACCGCCTCCATCTGCCCCTGGCCGTCGACATCAATGACCGGCGCATCGGCCAGCCCAACGCGGGGGAAATGAGCGTGGGCTTTGGCCGGCTGCTTGAGCACGCCGCCTTCACGCGCCGCCTGCGCGCCGGCACCCTGATCGGATCCGGCACGGTGTCGGATGCGGCCGACGGCGCCGGGTCTGCCGCCTTGGCCGAGGTGCGCGCCATCGAACAGGTCACGCAGGGCCAGATCCGCACGCCCTTCCTGACCTTTGGCGATCGCGTGCGGATGGACATGCAACGGGACGGCGCGTCGATCTTCGGCGTCATCGATCAGCAGGTGGTCAGCGCGCTCGGGTAATATTGCGACCGCCGTCCGCACAAACCGGACGCCGCGCGGTTTGTGCGCGAACGAAGCCTACCAAGGACGTTGTCGTTGCCCCGAGTCAGGTCGTCCCGTCGTCCCTTGTCATTGCGGCTCCTGCTGATCCTGCTGATCGGCGCGGGGCTGCTGCCGCTGGCGCTGCTCGGCATCTGGGGCATCAAGGCTGTCGTCAACCAGCACCACGCCGATCTGGAACGCGCGACGCTGGACATGTCCCGCGCCCTTGCGTCCGCCGTCGATGCCGAAATCGAAAGCACCGTCGCCGCGCTGATCACCCTTTCCTACCATCCCGCACTGACGGCCGACCGGCTTGAAGAGTTCTATGGCGTGACGCGCGATGCGGTGCGCGCGCGGCCGTACTGGCGATCGGTGATCCTGACCGATGGCGCGGGCCGCATCCTTTTCCGGTCCAGCATGCCCTTCGGTTCGAACGGCGTGCGGCTGACGGACCCCGAGAGCCTGGAACAGGTGCTCAAGGAAAAGCGGCCCATGGTGGGACAGGTCCGTGAAGGACAATTCGGCGGCTTGGCCCTGCCCGTGCGCGTGCCGGTCATGACGGGCGGCCAGGTCCAGTACGTGGTGTCGGCGGCCTTGCTGCCCGACCGTATCCACGAAATCCTGGCGCGCCAGGACATCCCCAACGGGTGGGTGATCACGGTGGCCGACCCCCACAATCAGCGCCTGGCCCGTGCGCCGGAACACAGCGCCTTTGTCGGCAAGCCGGTCACGCCATCCCTGGTCAATCTGATGGCGGGCGTCGACACCGCCGGCAACGGCACGGCATTGAATGGCGACGGCGTCGAGTCGGTCGCGGGGATCACCAAGCTGCCCCGCTGGGGGATCTCGGTGATCGTCGGCGCGCCCACGTCCTTGCTGGACCGCGCCTTGTGGACCGCCCTGGCCATGTACGCGGCCGCGCTGGCGCTGTCCCTGTTCGCCTGTCTGCAGGCGGCGCGAGCGATCTCGCGCCGGATCATTGCGGGAATCAACGATCTGCAACAGCAGGCCGGCGACCTGGGCCAGGGCCGGCCGGTCCGCGCGCACCCGTGCGGCATCCTGGAAATCGACCAGCTGGCCACCTCGCTGCAAGCCGCGTCGGTGGACCGGCTGGCGGTCGAACAGCAACGCGAAGCGCTGCTCGGCAACCTCAACCGGTCACTGGGATCCTTGCGCGTGGCGCTCGACCAGGCCCAGCAAGCCGCGCGCGCCAAGGACCACTTCCTGGCCGTGCTCGGCCATGAACTGCGCAACCCGCTCGCCCCGATCGTCTCCACCCTGGACCTGATGGACCTGCGCGGCGGCGACGTCTATCAACGCGAGCGGCAGATCCTGCGCCGCCAGGCCACCCACCTGCACCGGCTGGTCGACGACCTGCTCGACGTGTCGCGCATCGTGCAGGGCAAGCTGTCCTTGAACACCCAGCCCGTGCTGCTGAACGCGCTGGTGGCGCGAGCCCACGAATCCATCCTGGCGACCGTGCCAAAACGGTCCGCGCCGCTGACGCTGGTCCTGCCGCCGCACGACGTCTGGGTGCAAGGCGACGAAGCCCGCCTGCAGCAACTGGTGGTGAACCTGCTCGGCAACGCCGTGCGGCATTCGCCCGATGCGCCCGTGCAGGTTCGAGTCGATGGCAGCGGATCCACCGCAACCATCGTCGTCGCCGATGCCGGCACCGGCCTGAGCGCCGACGTGCTGGAAAAGATCTTCACGCCCTTCTACCAGGCCCCCCAGTCGATTGCACGATCGACCGGCGGCCTGGGCCTGGGCCTGACCATTGCCCGCAGCATCGTCGACATGCACGGCGGCACCATCACCGCGCACAGCGCCGGCCTTGGCCAGGGCTGTGAATTTCGCGTCGACCTGCCCCTGGGCCGCGAAGCCATCGCCGCCGCCCCGTCCGTGCCCTGGTCGGCGCCGCGCCAGGCCGCGCGCATCCTGGTCGTCGACGACAACATCGACGCCGCCGCCACCATTGCCGAGGCCCTTGCCGTGTCCGGCCACGACGTGCGCGTCGCCCACTCCGCCACGGCGGCCCTGGCCATGGCCGCCGACTTTGCTCCCGCCATCGCCGTGCTCGACATCGGCCTGCCGGACATGGACGGCTTTACCCTGGCCCGCCGCCTGCGGGCCAGCGGCCTGCCCAGCGACCTGATCTTGATCGCCATTACCGGCTACGGCCAGCTGGAAGATCGCCAGCGCGCCATGCAGGCCGGGTTCGATCTGCACCTGACCAAGCCGGTGGCGATCGGTGCGCTGCTGGACGGGATCGAGACAATAAGAGCGGCGCGAGCGGCGTAAGCGCGTGAACTGGCGCCGGGACATTTACGACCTTGCATGCCGTGACCGGGCCTCGTGATCTACGCGCGCAACCCGACCGGCTTGTCTTCCAGTTCGCCGATGCGCCGGGACGCGTCCTGCAAGCGCGGCACGACCCCGAGCACCGTTTCCCTTTCCTTTTCGGTGCTTGGCGACAGCAGCAACAGACTCCCTACGACCTGGCCGGCCACGGTCAACACCGGCACCGCCAGCGCAAGCACCTTGGCGTTGCGCCGGCCGACGGTGGCGGCATAACCCTGCTTGCGGATCGCGGCCAGTGCGCCCCGAAAACTTTTCCAGTCCTCTCCCAGCCCCGCCTCTCGGATCTCGGCCGCCTTGGCCAGATAGAGCGCGCGAATCTGATGCGGCGCCAGGTACGCCAGGATGGCCTGCGACCCCGCGCCCTGAAACAGCGGCAGCACTGATCCCCGCCCCCGGTAGATCGGCATCTTTTCCTTGTTGTAGACAATCTCGTCCGCGCCGACCTGATGCGTGCACAGCACGCGGTCTTTGAACAGCGTGCACAACAGCAGCGTGCGGTTCTGGCACAGATCCGCCAAGTCCGCCATGACGACCTTGCCTGCGTTCAGCAAGGGGTCGGAGTTCTGCAGCAGGCGTTCGAGCTCGATGACGCGTGGGCCCAGGGCATAGCGCCCCTTGCCCCGCTGCACCAGAAAGCCGCGCTCACCCAATTCCTGCAGATAGCGATAGGCCGTCGACCGGCCCACGCCCAGGTGCTCGGCAACGCCGTCGATCTGAATAACAGTGGCGTCGGGCGAGAACAGATCAAAGATGTCGAGCATCCGGGATAGCGCGCTGCCACCGCCGCTCGAGTCGGCCGGGCCGGACAGTGCGTCCACCGGGTCCGGTGTGTCTGAAGTCGTGGCATTGCGTGGGGACATCGTAAGCCGCTGTGAGGACGAAGGCGCAATGATCGCACAAGGGTTCGTCCGAAAACCACCTTCTCATGCGAAAAATAATTTTTCTTTCCTTGTAGGAATTAATTTATTCCGATATTGTTGGAAAACCTAATGGAGGCGACATGACCCAAAGCAGACAGGAAGTCCTGAACGACTACGAGGAATACAAGGCGCAAGGCCGCATCTGGGGACAAGTGCCGGTCGAACGCATCACGAAGATCAAATTCCCGCGCACGCCAAAAGCTGTCATCGACCGCTACCTGGCCCTGCCGGACCTGACCACGACCGTGTCCGATCTGCTGGACGGATTCGGCGTGCAAAGCGTCATTGCAGCGTCCTATATCAAACCGCTGATCGACGGAAAAAAGATCGTCGGCAATGCCGTCACGCTGCGTTCGATTCCGGAACGCAAGACTCCCACCCAGGGCTACATCGACAAAGAGCCGATCAAGATGTCGACGCGCGAGATCTACTATCTGTCGGAACCGGGCGATGTGCTGGTCGCGGACTTTGCCGGCAATCTGGACATCTCGAACATGGGCGGCCAGTCGGCCCTGGTCGCCAAGACCCACGGGTTTGTCGGTGCGATCGTGAACGGCGCCGTGCGCGACCTGCCCGCGATCCGCGAGATCGACTATCCGGTCTGGGCCGCGGGCGTCACGCCGATCACTGGCAAATTCCGCATGGAAGCGATGGAGATCAATGGACCGGTACGGGTGCATGACGTGGTCGTGTATCCCGGCGACCTGATCGTGGCAGACGACTCCGGCATTTGTGTCGTGCCCGCCGAATTGGTGGAACCGCTGATCGACGAAGCGGAACGTGTCGGCGGCGCGGAGGATCACATGCGCGCCCTGATCGAATCCAAGGCACCGATCTCCGAATTGCGCCCGTTTTTCCGCAAGCGGTACGACTAGACCTGCTCTAGCAGGCAAGAGGGCGTACGCGCCCTGCTTCACCCTTCAGGAGACACGCATGATCTCAGCGACACCTATGCTGGGCGCGCTTGCTCACGGCGCCCTGCCCTCGCTGGCCGCGATGGTGTGGGCAGCCGTGCTGCCCACCGCCGCCGTTGCCCAGCCCTATCCTTCTTCCGCCATCAAGCTGGTCGTGCCGTTTGCGCCGGCTGGCGGCACCGACGCCGTGGCCCGTGCCGTCGCACAATCGCTGTCCCGGCAACTGGGCCAGACCGTCGTGGTAGAAAACCGGCCTGGCGCGGCGGGCGCCCTGGGCACCATGAACGTGGTACGCGCCAAGCCCGACGGCTACACCCTGCTGCTCGGGAGCAACGGCCCGATCGCTGTCAGCCCGGGGCTCGACCCCAAGCTGCAATACGACCCCGCGCGAGACCTGGTCGCCGTGGCAGGGATTGCCGCAGTCCCCTTTTTGCTCGCGGCCAACAAAGACCTGCCCGCCAACTCGGTCAGCGAATTGCTGACCTTGGCGCGTAACAAGCCTGGCACGATCAACTTCGCGTCGCCTGGCACCGGCACGACCAACCACCTAGTGGGCGAACTGCTCAATACCCTGGCCAAGGTCAATATGGTCCACATTCCGTATAAGGGCGCGGCGCCCGCCATGAACGACGTGGCCGGCGGCACCGTGCAGTTCATGTCGGGCGATATCAGCACCTTGCTTCCGATGATCCAGGGCGGGCGCTTGAAAGCCCTGGCAGTCACGGGGGCAGCGCGCAGCCCGTTGCTGGCATCGGTGCCGACCGTGGCCGAAAGTGGCGTTCCAGGATTCGAGGCCAACGGGTGGTTCGGCCTGTTTGCGCCAAAATACACGCCCAGGGACGTGGTGACCAAGCTGTCGGACGCGGTCAGGCAGGCTCTGGTCGACCCGGACGTGGCGGACCGGATTGCGACGTTGGGCGGCAGCACGATGCCGATGTCGACCGAGACCTTTACCGACTTTTCCGCCAGCGAGCGGGCGAAGTGGAAAAAGGTGATCGACGCCAATCAGATCAAGCCTTCCGAGTAAGCCTGGGCTGTCGATTCCCCTAACCCCGAAACTTCCCGGCAAACGCCAACGCCGACAGCGGCTGGCGTGGGCTGGGCGTTTCGCGTTGTCGCAGCGATTCGGACAACTGGGCGATATCGCCCGGCTTGCCGATCACGACACCTGCCTGGATGGCATAGGCGGGCGGCACGTCCAGTGTGGCGCGGATCTTGTCGCGTTCGATCCCCGCAATGCCATGGGTGGACCAGCCCGACAGGCTGGCCTGCAAGGCCAGATGGGCCCAGGCCGCGCCTGCATCGAACGCGTGCGTGGCCAGGTCCTGGTCTTCGGTCTTGCCGGGTGGCGTGAAGCGCGTCTGCGACAGGATGAACACGATGGCCGAGGCGCTTTGCGCCCACGCGCGATTGAAGTCGTTGACCAGACCCAGGTACAGATCCCAGTCGGACGTCCCGCGGCGCGCGTACAGGAAGCGCCAGGGTTGCGAGTTGAACGCGGACGGTGCCCACCGAGCCGCCTCCAGGAAGGTCAGCAGCGTCCCTTCGGCAATCGGCTCACCGGAAAAGGCGCGCGGCGACCAACGGGCGACGAATTGCGGATCGACTGGAAAATCGGCCTGGCGGGAATTGGGAATGGACATAAGCGCGCTCCTGTTCGTTGAGCCAATCAGTTAATGATAATCGGCTTATACGATTATCGAATGACCATAAATGTTTTTTGTTCTTGCACTATCGAAATTTACTTTCACGCATTTCGGTCTCTGCAATTCGAACTGTGCGGATTAATAATCCCACACCGATACTCAAACACCCCGTCACAAAATGGCCTTGCGAAATAAAGGCGGAATGGCAAATCCATAATGATGCCGTTCCAGGTGCTGCGCCAATGCCATGCACGTGCGGTCCGACCCGAACCGCCCGATGAGTTGCGCGCCCACGGGCAGTCCGGCCCCCGACACGCCAATCGGCGCCGTCGTGCTGGGCAGGTACGACGCTGACGCCAGCCCCAGCCAGAAATAATCATTGGCAGAAGGTTCGTCCTTGCCATTCACCGTCACCTGCCGCGCATGCTTGGGCGTGTCCCCCACCAGGGTGAACGCCGGGGTCGAAGCGACCGGACACAGGACCGCGTCGTACCGGCTGAAAAAGTCCCGCCACGCCTGGATAAGCCCATGCCGGCGCTGCTCGAATCCGACCCAGTCTCGGTGCGTCAGCACATTGCCGCGCAAGAACAGCGCGCGGTAGCTGCGGTCAGCCGGGTCCAGGCCGGAAGCGGCCGCGATGTTGGCGTCCCAATCGGCATCGCTCTGGCGGCCACTGGTCGCCGCCCTGAGCAGGTGCACATAGATCTCGTAGGCATCCCGGCTGTCGAACGCCGGCCGGGCCGTTTCGTCCACGTCCACGCCGGATCGCCGCAGGCTGTCGGCGGCGGCGTGCAAGGCGTCGCTGACGGACGCATCCACCGGAAAGGCCGGGTCGTCCGCCCATAGGGCGACTCGATAACGATCGGCCAGGCGCGGGCCGGGCGGGTCCAGATCCAGACGCCACCCGGCACCTGCTTCGGGGTCGGGTCCGGCCATGACGTCCAGCGCCAAGGCCAGATCTCCCGCACTGCGGGCCAGCGGTCCATAGACCGTGATGTCGGACGGCGCCACGCTGCCGGGCTTGGCGTGGCCGCGGCCGGGCACCAGGCCAAATGACGGCTTGTGCCCCCAGACGCCGCAATAATGCGCAGGCATGCGGATCGATCCGCCGATATCGCTGCCGATCTCCAGCGCACTGAAGCCCGACGCGAGCGCAGCCGCCGATCCGCCTGACGATCCCCCGGGCGTGCGTGTGACGTCCCAGGGGTTGCGCGTCGTCCCGTAGACAGGGTGAATCGTCTGCCAATCCGCCAGGTTGGGCGGCACGTTGGTCTTGCCCAGCACGATCGCGCCGGCGGCCTGCAGGCGCTCGACCGTCAGGGCGTCCCGCGCCGCGATGTTGCCGCCCAAGGCCGCCAGCCCGAAGGTCGACGGCAGCCCCTGCACATCGAACGAATCCTTCACCGTGATCGGCACGCCATGCAGCGGCCCCCATGACACCCCGTTTGCCCTGGCCGCGTCCGCCGCTTCGGCGCGCCGCCGGGCGATGTCGGCCTGCAGCACCACCACCGCATTGATGGCCGGGTTGTGCTGCGCGATCCGCGCCAGAAAGACGTCCACGACCGCCCGCGATGACGTTTCGCGGTCGTGGATCTTCCTGGCCAGCCCAACCGCCGACGCATAAACGATTTCATTCGACATTATGCAAACTCGAAAAACAGATATGGTTATGTGAATATGCAAACTCGAAATCTGCATAACGATTGAACGATTATGCAAAACTGCCGGTGATATAGTCCAAATATCAAAATCAGTATAAAGCCGTCAAAATGACTTTACCGAAACAGTTTCTGCATATATTAATAACCAGTTCATTCCTTTCGCTGGTTCCCACGCTGACCCAGGGCCAGACAATCACGGTCAAACTGGCGGCCGCACAGAACTCGCTGGGATCCCTGCCCCTGGTGATCGCCGAACAGAAAGGCTTTTTTGCCGAAGAAGGCCTCAAAGTCGAAACCATCGACTTCAAGGGTGGCGCACCTGCCGTCCAGGCCTTGGCCGCGGGCAGTGTCGACGCCTGCATCTGCGCTGCCGACCACGCCGTGCGTTTGCGCAGCCGTGGTCAGGGCGGCCTGGTGCTGGTCGCCTTGACCGAATACCACGGCTACGGTCTGGTCACGCTGGCGTCGTCACCCGCCAAGACCCTGGCCGACCTGCGCAGCAAGCCGGTGGGCATCACGTCGGCGGGCAGCCTGACCGACAACACGATCCGCTACTTCATCAACGAGGCGGGCTTCCATCCCGATCGCGACTTTCAGCTGATCGGGGTGGGCACGGGCGGTCCGATGCGCGCCGCGATCGAAAGCGGATCAGTGGCCGCCGGCATGCTGACGACACCCGACGTGCAGGCCGCCCTGGCGTCCGACGGCAAGTTCCGGCTGGTGCAGGACTATCGCCGCCTGCAGTACCCGGCGCTTGATCTGGTCGCGGTCGAAAAATGGACCAAGGCCAACCCCGAGACGGCACGCAAGCTGGTGCGCGCCGTGGTCCGCGCCGAACGCCTGGTGCAGACCGACCCCGCCGCGGTCGTTGCGGGCGTCAACCAGATGTTCCCGGCACTCAAGCCCGAACTGCGCAAGGTGCTGGCCGAAGAAGCGCCCAAGCTGGCGTCGCCCGACGGCAAGATGGCGCGCGGCGGCTACGACCTGATGGTCAAGATGATGAAGACGGGCGACCTCACCCTGAAGGCGCCGACCTACGAGTCGGTGACCGCGGGCGACTTCCTGCCGAAAGACTGAACGGATCGACGCCCATGAAAAGCATTCTTGCCGACGCCCTGCCGCTCGCGCAGACGGCGCGTGCCGATACGGCCCCGCAGACACAGATCGCTGCGCGCAAGCCCGGTGCGCTGACCGCCGCGCGTCGCCTGCTGGTGCAGCAGATCGCCCTGCTGCTGGTCATTCTTGCCGTCTGGGAAGCCGCCGGCGCCTGGCTGGTCGATCCGTTCTGGAGCAGCCGCCCCAGCCTGATCGCCGAACGCCTGTGGATACTGGCCGGCACGGGTGACCTCTGGATCCACCTGAGCACGACCATTTCCGAAGCCGGCATCGGCCTGGCCATGGGCTGCGGCGTCGGCATTGCACTGGGCCTGCTCATGGCGCGCTTCGACCGCGCCACGCGGGTGGCCGAGCCCCTGTTCATGGGCCTGTACAGCCTGCCCCGCGTCGCGCTCGCGCCGCTGTTCGTGCTGTGGTTCGGCATCGGTCTGCTGGCCAAGGTGATGATGTCGTTTTCGATGGTGGTGTTTGTTTTCGTGCTGAATGTGCTCGAAGGCATCCGGTCGCTGGATCGGGACCCGATCGACCTGCTTCGCACCATGCGCGCCAGCCCCTGGTACATCGCGCGGCGCGTGCTACTCCCCGCCGTGCTGCCCTGGATCGCGGCCGCTTTCCGGATCGCTGTCGGCCTGTCCCTGATCGGTGCGGTGGTCGGCGAACTGATCGGGTCGAGCAGCGGCCTGGGCTGGTACATCGAAAAATCGGCGGGCCAGCTCGACACCACGGGGGTGTTTGCCGGAATCATCAGCCTGCTGATCGTTGCGATGGTCGCCAATCTGCTGGTGACTCTGGTGTTCCGCAAACTGACGGGGTGGCGGCAATGACCGGTCAGGCCACACTGGACCGCGTCGTGGCCACCCACCCCGCGGCCGCGCCCACGCTGCAGGTCGATGACCTGTCCGTCGTCTTCCATGGCGCCGCGGGCCAGGTCATTGCCATCGACCGCATGACGCTGACCGTCCAGCCGGGCGAATTCGTCGCCATCGTCGGCCCCAGCGGCTGCGGCAAATCCACGCTGCTGCGTGTGGCATCGGGCCTGGCGCCGGCCCACTCGGGCAACATCCGCGTGAACGGCGCGGTGGTGGACGGCCCGCCCCCGGGAGTCGGCTTCATGTTCCAGCGCGACACGCTGTTGCCCTGGGCCACCGTCAGACAGAACATTGCAGTCGGCTGCGAACTGTCGGGCCTGGCGCCGTCAAAACACGCCGCCCGCATCGACGAACTGATCGACCTTGTGCACCTGCAGGGCTTTCACCATCACTACCCGGCGGCGCTGTCGGGCGGCATGCGCCAGCGGGTGTCATTGGCGCGGCTGCTGGCTTACGAGCCCGATGTCTACCTGATGGACGAGCCCTTCGGCGCGCTTGATTACCAGACCAAGATCGTGATGGGCCGAGAACTGCTGCGCATCTGGGAAGCCCATCGCAAGTCCATCGTGTTCGTCACTCATGACATCGAAGAAGCCGTTGCCCTGGCCGATCGTGTCGTGGTGATGAGCCCCCGACCGGGACGCATCGTGGCCGAACACGTCATCGACCTGCCCCGCCCGCGTGACCCCCGAACCCTGCGTGGCGATGTGCGCTTCGGCGCTTACTGCCGCGATATCTGGGCCGCCCTCGCCATCGACGAGCGCTGACCCTTCCTCCCCATTCACCTGCCGCGCGCCGGCCGCGCCAAGGACACCTCATGAAACTTCGCTTCGGCGCTCACCCTTCCAACCTGACCCTGACCGCGATCACCCATCACGCGCCCTTGCAGCAATCGCTGCGCGATGCGGGCCACGATCCCGAATTCCTCTGGTATCCCGAAGGGCGACTGATGCAAGACCTGGCCGCGTCCGGCAAGGTCAACGTGATCGGCACCGGCACCACCCGCGCCGTTGTCGCGCAGGCCGAAGGGCTGCAGATCGCCTACATCGGCGCCTCCACGCAGCGCCGCAGCTGGTCCGCCATCCTGGTGCCGGAAGGCTCCCCCATCAAGACAGCCAGCGACCTGGCGGGCAAACGCATCGGGCTGATCGAAGGGTCGTTCCAGACCTACTTCCTGCTGGCCGCCCTGGACAAGGTCGGCCTGAACTACGAGTCGGTGGATCACCGCAACCTCAAGCCCGGCGAATCCCAGGCCGCACTGCGCGCGGGCGACATCGACGCGTGGGTCGCCATGGACCCGTATCTGACCACGGCGTTTTCGGCGGGTGGACTGACCAAGGTCGCGGAATGCGACGGCGTGATTTCGAACCGGTCGGTGTTCTGGGTACTGCAGGACGTGGTCGATGCCGGACCCGAGGTGGTGCAAACGGTGTTCGATGCCCTGGCCGCTACCGATGCGTGGATCGGCGCCGACCCGGCCCGCGCAGGTGCTTTGTTTGCCAAATGCATCGGCAACGGGCTGTCTGCCGACGAGTGGGCCAAGGGCATCGCCAAACGGGAATGGGGCATCCATCTGCCCGATGCCGAACTGATCCAGGAACAGCAGACCGAAGCCGACCTGCTGGCGAAACACGCCCTGCTGTCCCGGCGCATCAACGTCAATGACGCCGTGCTTCCTTTCGCGCTGCACGCCCGCGCCGCCACGGTCTGAGGAATCTACCATGACATCTGCTTCACACCCATCCCCCGCTGCCACAACGTCCCGCGCCGAATTCTTCTGGCGTATCCCGACCCATGGCGATGGCCGTTCGGTCGCCTCGTCTTCCTGGAACCGGGGCGAATGGAAGTCCGCCAGCGCACGATCGATCGCACCGGGTCAACGCGACGGCGCGCCCGACGCCTATGGCTACATCGACTACATGGCGCAGGTGGCCAAGGCCTGCGAGCTGGCCGGCTTTGACGGCGCCCTGGTGCCCTCGTCGCTGGTCAGCGACGAACCGCTGATGGTGGCCGCTGCCCTCGCCCGCGAAACCCGCACCCTGCGCTTCATGACCGCCTTCCAGCCCGGCTTCATCACCCCGGCATACGCCGCCAAGATGGGCGCAACCCTGCAGCGCATCAGCGGCGGCCGGCTTGAATGGAATGTGATCACCGGCGGCAGCGCGCCCGCGCAACTGGCCTATGGCGACGTGCTGCCCCATGACGACCGGTACGTGCGCACCGGCGAATGGCTGGACGTGATCGACGGCTTCTGGAAAGGCTCGCCCTACGACCATAAAAGCAGCCTGTACGAAGTGCGGGGTGGTGGCCTGACCGCTCCGCTGTCCAACACGCGCAAGCCCGGCATCTACTTTTCGGGCGCATCCGAGCCCGCCCTGCAAGTGGCGGCCCGCCATGCCGACTACTACCTGATGTGGCTCGAACCGCTCGAACAGATGCAGGCCACCATGACCCGCCTGAACCGGATGGCCGCCGAACACGGGCGCACACCGGGCTACGGCCTGCGCGTCGACGTGTTTGCCCGCGAGACCGAAGAGGAAGCCTGGGCCGAGGCCCGCCGGCTGTGGGACGGCTTTGACCCCACCGCGCCCAAGAAGGCCAATCCCATGACCAGCGTCGGCGGCGGCGATTCCGTTGGCGCGCAACGTCAGGCCGCCCTGCGCAATCCGGAAGCCAGCCGTTTCGAGGACTACCTGATCGGCCCCAACCTGTGGTCAGGCCTGGGCGTGATCCGCCCTGGCCCCACCATCGGCATCTTCGGCAGCTATCAACAAGTGGCCGATCGCCTGGTGGAGTATGTCGACGCGGGCTTCGGCAACTTCATCCTGGCCGCCAATCCCCACCTGGAAGAAGCCCTTCGTATTGGCGAAGAAGTGCTGCCTCGCGTGCGCGCCGCGCTGGCGCAACGCAAGGCCAGCTAGCCCTTTTCGCACCGGCCAGGTTCTGTCGGCGAGGCCGGCATGCGCTCTTTGCGGGAGCGCATGCCGGCCTCGTTCAGCTTAAATTTAGAATGATCATTCTAAACTCGCATACAGAAGAGCCAAGAGGTGGCCACATTGAGACGAAACACACAGGCAGCGGAAGGCGTGACGACCACGCCGACGAACGTTGAAGCAACGAAAGCCGACGCGCGGCGCAACCAGGTATTGGATGCGGCGGCGGAATGCT
Organism: Pigmentiphaga litoralis; assembly: GCF_013408655.1. Classification (NCBI taxonomy): domain Bacteria; kingdom Pseudomonadati; phylum Pseudomonadota; class Betaproteobacteria; order Burkholderiales; family Alcaligenaceae; genus Pigmentiphaga; species Pigmentiphaga litoralis. The sequence goes on along the minus strand of NZ_JACCBP010000002.1, from coordinate 803,317 downwards.
TTCGCCGGGACGGCTTTCGTGGCACCAGCATTCAGCGCATTTCGACCGCCGCAGGCATGAGCCCGGGCCACATCTATCACTACTTTGACAACAAGGAAGCGATCGTGGATGGCATCGTGCGACGCCACATGGACGAGCGGCTGGCCATTGCCGACCGCATCGTACCGGCGTCCGTGACGGTGGGCGTGCTGCAGGCCGCGGCGGACCTGTTCGACGACGCGATGCAGTTGCGGCTGGGGCACGAGCGCGCGTCGCTCGCGCTGGAGGTTCTGGCCGAGGGCATTCGCAATCCCGCCATTGGCGCCGTGCTGCAGCAGGCCGATGCCCATGCCGTGACACGCGTGTTCAACCGGCTCAAGGATTCGCCAGAACTGCGGCCCATGACAGAGGCCGAGCTCAAGGCGCGGCTGTCCGTCATCCACACCTTGCTCGACGGATTGACGGTGCGCACCGCGGTCGACCCCGCCATGGACATGGCTGCGATCGCGCCGGTCATGGCCGAGGTCGTCCGCTTCGTTCTCCAGGGCCTTGCCGCGCCCGACCCGGAATCGCCGACTTTGGCGGCTCCGCCCGTTTGACCCGGGCAAGAACCGCGCATGTGCTTCTTGCCCTTACCAGGATGACGCAAGAAGCCAACGATGTCCGACTATTCCCTTCCCAACGCCTTGCCGCAGGTTTCGCGGCGCACCGTGCTGTTCGGCGGCGCCGCGCTGCTTGGCAGCTATCTTGCCGGCACCTCGCTGCCGTCGTTTGCCTTGGCAGCCTCCGCGCAAAAGCCCGCTGCCGATGACGCACAACTGACTCGCTTCATGCGGCTGTCGAACCTGCTGGTCAATCACCGGCTCGACCCGCGCGTGGGCGCGCGCATCCTTCAGACCGCCGCCGCCGACCACGCCGACCTGCCGGCGCTGACCGACGCGCTGATCGGCATTGCCGAGCGCAAGCAGGCCACGATCGTTGAAGACTTCTTTGATGACATCCCCGACGGCAAGGCCAAGGATCTGGCGCACTGGATCATCTTTGCCTGGTACTCGGGCGTGTCATCGGCCAAGCCCACCGCCAGGGTGTTCACCTTCGAGCAGGCGCTGACCTTCCAGACCACGATCGATGTCGTCACCATCCCGTCGTATGGCATCTCTGGCCCCAATCAATGGCGTCAGGTCACCGTGCCGCTGAGCCCCCTGCCTCGCTTCTGAGCGCCTTCTTCCGGAATCTCCCATGACCCCCACCTCTTCCGCCGATGTCATCATCGTCGGCACCGGCGTCGTCGGCATCGTCATTGCCGAAGAACTGCTGGATGCCGGCGTCTCGGTCCTGATGCTTGAAGCCGGGCCTCGCGTCTCGCGCGCGCAGATCGTCGAAAACTTCCGCAACCTGCCGCTGGGACTGAAGGGCAGCGCGTCGTCGTCCTACCCGCCGCGGCCCTGGGCGCCGCACCCGATGCCGCCCACCGGCAACCCCGACGACACGTACCTGCAACTGACCGGGCCGGACTCCTACGACCAGACCTTCATCCGCTATGCCGGCGGATCGACCTGGCACTGGGCCGGCACCTGCTGGCGCATGACACCCGATGACCTGCGTCTGCATTCGCTGTATGGCGTGGGCCGCGACTGGGCGTTCGACTACGACACGCTCGAGCCCTATTACGTCCGCACCGAATACAAGCTTGGCATCTGCGGCCCGTCGGACCCGGCGCTGCAGTGGCCGCCCCGGCGCTCCAAGCCCTACCCGATGGGACCGCTGCCCTTCAGCCCCGGCGAGCAGCGCTTTACCGAGGTCGTGAAGACGCTGGGCTACACCAACATCCCGACCGCGCAGGCCCGCAACAGCGGCGTGCCCTACGACGAACGGCCGGCCTGTTGTGGCAACAACAACTGCGTGCCCGTGTGCCCGATCGGCGCCAAATACGACGGCGCCACCGCGCTGGCCCGGCTCGAAGCCAAGGGTGCGGTCATCCTGAGCGACGCCGTGGCCTACCGGGTGGAAACCAATGCGCGCCAACAAGTTGAAGCCGTCCACTACTTCGACCAGAACAAGGTCAGCCATCGCGTGACCGGCAAGCACTTCGTGCTGGCCTGCAACGGGCTCGAAAATCCCAAGCTGTTGCTGATGTCCGCCGACGACCGCAATCCCAATGGCGTCGCAAACCGCTCGGACCAGGTCGGCCGCAACATGATGGACCACCCGCAACTGGGCCTGTCGGTCAGCTTGTCGGAACCGTACTGGTCGGGCGTCGGCCCCGTGGTCAACAGCGGCATCATGGAGACGTCGCAAGGCGCCTTCCGCAGCGAACATGCCGGTGCGTATTTCCGCTTCAACAACTTTGCCCGCAACCGGTTCGTGACGTTCAACGCGCTCAAGACCGGCCTGGTCGGCAAGGCCCTGGATCAGGAAATCCGCCGCCAGACGGCCTGCACTGCCGACATCATCCTGGCCCACGAAATGCTGCCGCATGCCGACAACCGACTGACGCTGTCCGGCAAGAAGGATTGGCTGGGCCTGCCCAAGCCGTCCATCCATTACGACGTGGGCGACTACGTGCGCAAGTCGGCCGAGCAGTACTCGCTGCCCATCGGCCGCAAGATCGCCGCCGCGATGGGCGCAACCGACGTCAAGCTCACTCCCAAATTCAACCAGAGCAAACACATCATGGGCGGCACGATCATGGGCAACGACCCCGCCAATTCGGTGGTCGATGCCGACTGCCGCTCGCACGACCACGCCAACCTGTTCTTGCCGGGCGGCGGCGCGATGCCCAGCACGGCCTGCGGCAACAGCACCATCACCATGGTGGCCCTGGCCTTCAAGGCCGCCGATGCGTTGGTCAAACAGGCGAAGGGGGCATGATGCGACGTTCGTACACACGGCTGTCGGGATCCGGCATCTCGCTCATGGCGGCACTGGTGCTGATGACGGCAACGATGGCGACCCACGCCGCGGCCCCCACTGCTTCTGCCGACCAGGCGATGATCGATCGCGGCCGCTACCTTGCGACCGCGTCGGACTGCATCGCCTGCCACACCACGCACCACGGCAAGCCGATGGCCGGTGGCCTCGTCATGTCGTCGCCCGTGGGCGACATCGTCTCGACCAATATCACGCCCTCCAGGACCCACGGCATCGGCACCTACACGGAACAGCAGTTCTCGAACGCCGTGCGCAAGGGCGTGCGGGCCGACGGCGCGCACCTCTACCCTGCGATGCCCTATCCGTCGTACGCGGTCATGACGGACGACGACATCCACGCGATGTACGTCTATTTCATGCACGGCGTGGACGCGGTCGACAAGGAAACGGCGCCCACCACCCTGCCGTTTCCCATGAACTTGCGCTTCCTGATGACCGGCTGGAACCTGCTGTTCGTGCCCGACGCGCCGCTCGTTGCCGATCCGGACAAGTCAGAAGCATGGAACCGTGGCCGCTACCTGACCTTGGGCGCCGCGCACTGCAGCACCTGCCACACGCCGCGCGGCTTCATGATGCAGGAGCAGTTGGGCAAGAGTCTGGGCGGTGCGCAAGTGGGCCCCTGGTACGCACCGAACATCACGCCCGACAAGGCCACCGGTATCGGCACGTGGTCGCAGGAAGACCTGGTAACCTACCTGCGCACCGGCCGCGTCGAAGGCAAGGCACAGGCGGCCGGCAGCATGGCCGAAGCCATCTCGTTCAGCTTCAGCAAGCTGACGGATGACGACCTGAACGCCATCGCGACGTATGTGCGGGACGTGCCGGCGGTGCGGACGGGAGCGGCGTCGACGTCTGCGGCATCGGCGTCGGCGTCGGCGTCGGCGGCATCAGCGTCGGCGGCATCAGCATCGCCGTCTGCGCCCGCGGGCAAGGCGGACGGTGCGCCCGTCGCCACGCGTTTCGACCGGGGCACGGCCAGCAATGACCTGCCGGACTTCCGCGGCGAAGGCTACGTCAACGGCCTGCATGGCCGCAGCCCAGGCGGACAGCTGTTTTCGGCCAACTGCGCGTCCTGCCACGGCTACAACGCGCAAGGCACGCAAGACGGCTACTACCCCAGCCTGTTCAGCAACTCCGCCACCGCGGGCGCCAATCCCAGCAACCTCATCGCCACCATCCTGTACGGCGTGGATCGCAACACCCCGGCGGGCCACGTGTTCATGCCCCCCTTCGGCAGCCACCCCAACGCCGTCACGTCATTGAACAACGACGAAGTCGCCCTGCTGGCCAACTACGTCTTCGAGCACCATGGCGACGCCTCGCTGAAGGTGTCTGCGCAAGATGTTCAGCAGATCCGCGAAGGCGGCCCCCGCTCCAACCTGGTGACCCTGGCCCGCATTGGCATGGCGGCAGGTTTCCTGGTGGTCGTGCTGCTGGTAATGGTGGGGATGGGGATGCGGCGGCGACGCAGTCGGTCAGCACGCTGATTGTTGACGGCATCCACTGACCGCATCCGGTCCATTCAATCGTGGCGCGCTGGAGGCAACCCGGACGCCACGACCCCCAGCGTGACCGCCGACGCCTTGGCCGTGTAGGTGCCTACGCGGCCAAGTACCTGCCGGGTCCATGCCATCATGCGCCTAGGCGCCAGGGCGTTGAGTGTCATGCGCTTCCCCTTGTTTCCGACTACCGGATACGGCTATTTGTTTGCGGCGATCGCCGCCACGACGTCGACCTCGAACATCATTCCCGGCCTGGCCAATTGCACGACGTTCAGGAAGGTATGGGGCGGGAGGGGGAAGCCGGCAAACGTCTCGCGGCGGCACGTGCCCATTTCTTCACGGTAGCGGACGTCGGTCACGTAGCTGGTGACCTTGACGATATCGCCGAGGGTGGCGCCATTCGCAGCCAGTGCCGCTTTGACTTTCGACCAGGCGAACCGGCACTGCTCAAGAAAGTTGTCGACGTGCCGGACAGTGCCCTTGTCTGGATCTTCCGAGCCTATGCCCGCAAGGTAGATCGTCTTTGCGGGGCCGGTGACCGTCACGGCTTCCGAGAACGCGCCTTTGGCGAATTCGCTGTAATTGAAGTTCTTCTTTTCGAAGGTCTGCGCACACGCGGCATTGCTGACCAGCACCGCGGCGCTGACGGCATACATCAAAGACTTCAAGGTTCTCGACACAAACACCTCCAGGCACCGATGCATCGGTGGATCGCATGCAAAAAAAGAGGGGGCCATGCGCTGAAACAGTGCGCACGACGCCGCCTCATCCACCCAATGCATATTCCATGCCTTGGAGCCATACGAAACCTTTACCGGGCAGGTAAAGCCGAACACGCTCAACCTTGAGCGGTATCCCCATTCGGAAGGCTCCGTGTGGTGCGCTTTGCACCGACTTGCACCGCAGCTATCGGGTTGCGGCTTCCAACGATCGGATATCGGCGCCGTTGCGGTCAAACTCGATAGCAACCTGCTCACGCAGCGCCTTCGATGGCTTGAACTGCGCCGTTACGCCGCGCGCCGACATGGCGTTCCGGTACGCATCACTCGCCACCACGGTCGCGACCGCATCGTTGATCTTGTCCACCAAGGCGGGCGGCGCGGTACGCGGCGCAAACATCGCCAGCCAGCTCAGGGTCGTGAAGCCGTCGTAGCCCAGTTCGCGCGCGGTCGGCAGATCGGGCCGCAGCGGCGTGCGTTGGGTATCGGTCACGGCCAGGGGAATGACGCGCGGATCGTTCAGATACGGTGAACCCGTGGCCAGCGCCACGATCGCAGTGGGTATCTGGCCGCCCACCAGGTCCTGCAACGCCGGATTGCCGCTTTTATACGGGATGTGGTTAAGACGGATCTGGGCCTGACGCTGGAAGCGTTCAACGGCCAGGTGCTGGATGCCGCCCACGCCGTTCGTGCCGTAGTTGACTGACCCAGGCTTTGCCTTGGACGCCGCCACGACCTGGTCCAAGGTCTTGTACCCCGCCTGCGCGTTGGCAAAGAACACATAGGGATAGGTGCCCACCATCGCGACTGGCTGCAGATCCCGTAAGGTGTCGTAAGGCATTTCCTTGTTGAAGTGCGGCATGGACACCATCACGCCATCGTCCACGCACAGCAGGGTGTAGCCGTCGCCTTGCGCGCGCGCAACCATGGCAGCGCCGATGACGCCCGCGGCACCTGCCCGGTTGTCGACCACAACCGTCTGCCCCCACAACTTGCCCAGCCCTTCAGCCAGCGACCGGGCCGCGATATCCACCACGCCGCCGGGTCCGTAAGGCACGACCAGCGTGACCGGCCGGTCGGGGAATGCGCCTGTCGTTGCCGCGCCGGCCGGCGGCAAGACGGACGCGATCACGGCCAGGGTCACGGCCAACGCTTTGGCGGCGTACTTGCGCAGGCCACGCAGGCCGGCGGGGATCGAAGGCATCGGACATCTCCTGGACAGGGCCCATGCGGACGGGGGGCGCCGGCCGATGAGTCAGCCGATGCGCCGGAATCGTGCATCGCTGTGCGCCTTGCTTGTGTGGAATGCATATTCCATGCCGTCATGCCTGCACAACCCGCACGCTGGGCACGCCCACCGAGCATGCTCAAACTTGAGCGCGCCACTTGGATTCATGCACCGTGTTGCGCTGCCTGTGCACCGACGCGCACCGCGCTGTCGTGGTCGCCACCGAGGTGGCCTGCACCGTCGTGGGCTGCACCCGGGTGACCGGCACCGCCTTGTGCCGTGCTCCCTGCCATCGCCACCATGGCCATGCCGCCCAGGATCAGCGCGATGCCTGCCAGCCGCACCCAGTTCACCGGTCGCATCGGCAGTCCCATCCAGCCGTAATGGTCGATCAGCATCGACACGATCACTTGCCCGGCCACGACGGCCACGATGAAGGTGCCCGCGCCCAACCGGGGCGTCAGCATCAGCGCGGCAGTGACGTAGATCACGCCTGCCACCCCGCCCAGCCACCCCCACGCCGGCGCCTGCAGCGCCGCCGCAAGGTTGGGCGCGGGCACGCGCAGCGCCAGCAGGACCGGCACAACCATCAGCATGCTGACTGTGAGTGAGGCGACGGTGGCCCAGAGCGGATGACCCAGCGCCCGCCCGACCATGGCATTGCTGGCCGCCTGGAACGGGATCGCGGCGCCTGCAAGCAGGGCAATGCCCATGGGAATGGCACTGGAGAAGGAAAGGCCGAACATGAAGCACTCCTGTATCTGATCCTGAAGGACCCTGGGACTCGGGAACATGGGCACCTGGGCAACCCACGGCACTCAAGACGCCGATCGCACTGATCGCACCGAACGCACCGAACGCATCCAAGGCCCCCCGGACACCCAAGCCCACATCGTGCGTCATACGATTCTTTAATGGAAATTCGTAATTGGACGCGGCATTATTCGTGGCATGGATGACCTACGACGCATCGATTTGAACCTCCTGCTCGCGCTGCACGCGCTGCTGGCGGAAAAACACGTGACCCGCGCCGCGGTGCGACTGCATCGCAGCCAGCCCGCGGTCAGCCATGCCCTGGCCCAGCTGCGCATCATCTTCAAGGACCCGTTGCTGCAACGACGCGGCACCTACATGGGGTTGACGCCCCGCGCGCTCGAGCTGGTTCGGCCGCTGGACGACGCGCTTCGCGGCTTGAGCCTGCTGCTGCACCCTCGCGGCTTCGATCCCGCAAGCGCCACCCGCCGTTTCCGCATGGCGGCGTCCGACTTTGGCGCGCATGTCATCCTGCCCAAACTGATGCGGCGGCTGCGTGCGGAGGCTCCGGGGATCGACCTGGCCATCACCCAGGGCAGCCGTGGCGCGATGGTGGCGCAGTTGCTGGACGGCGAGGTCGATCTGGCCGTGGGCGTGTTTCCGGATGTCCCGGCGGACATCACGCTGCGCACGCTATTTGAAGAACATTTCGTCAGCGTGGCCGACCGGACAACGCTGCCGCCGTCGGGCGACCTGCCGCTGGACGCCTGGCTGGCGCGGCCGCACGTGGTGGTGTCGATGCGGCCCGATGCCGACAATGACGTCGAAGACGCCCTGGCCGCGCAAGGCCTGCGGCGGCGCGTTGCACTGGTGCTGCCGCACTGGCGCGCGTCGACCGAGGTCTTGGTGGGAACGGACCTGGTCTTGACGGTGGCGAGCCGGACCCTGGACCGAGGGCCCCGCAGCCGCAACCGCAGCCTGAAAACCTTTGCTCCGCCGCTGCCGCTGCCCGTCTTTGCCTTTCAGCAAGCCTGGCTGACCCAGCGCGATGCCGAACCTGCCCAGGTGTGGCTGCGCAACCTGGTGCGGGAATGCAGTCAACCCTGAACCCATCGCAGGGTTCGGCAGCCTGACAACACCCTCTGTCAAGAAAAGCAAAGTTGGCCCGTGCCTGCCCCGTGCGTATTAATGCGAATGTAAATTACTCGCATTCACGCGTACGGCGGCGTCTTCGCACGCCGGTACTCGCCATCCCTCTTTTGCTTTCCGGAGTGTTCTGTCATGCCCGCAAGTTTCCCGGTCACCCGTATCCACCCGCTTGCGCTGGCGATCAGCATGGCTCTGGTGTCCCTGCAGTCCGTCGCGCAGACGCAGCCCAAGGAAATGTCGGAAGTGCAGGTGCTCGGGACGGCCGAAGAAGAATTGAAGCAGGCGCCGGGCGTGTCGGTCATCACACAGGAAGACCTGGAAAAGCGCCCGCCCGCGAATGACCTGTCGGAACTGATCCGCACGATGCCGGGCGTGAACCTGACGGGCAACAGCTCATCGGGTCAGTATGGCAACAACCGCCAGATCGACCTGCGCGGCATGGGCCCCGAAAATACCCTCATCCTGATCGACGGCATCCCGGTCAGTTCGCGCAATTCCACCCGCATGGGCCGCAGCGGCGAACGCAACACGCGCGGTGACAGCAACTGGGTCCCGGCCGAAGCGATTGAACGCATTGAAGTGTTGCGCGGTCCGGCTGCCGCCCGTTACGGTTCGGGCGCCGCGGGCGGCGTGGTGAACATCATCACGAAGCCGCCAACCGACACGTACGCCGGGTCGGTCACGGTGTATTCGCTGTTCCCGGAACACAGCGCCGAAGGCGGATCGAAGCGGCTCGGCTTCAACCTGAGTGGCCCATTGGCCGACAAGCTGTCGTTCCGCCTGTTCGGGAACATTGCCAAGACGGAAGCGGACAGCCTTGCGCTGAACCAGCAGTTCGCCACCGGCATCACACCGCCCGCCGGCCGCGAAGGCGTGCGCAATCGGGACATCAACGCGCTGGTGCGTTGGGCGCTGACGGAAAAGCAGTCCATCGACTTCAACGTCGGCATGAGCCGCCAGGGCAATATCTACGCAGGCGATCGCGCGGTCAGCACCGATGGCACGCCCGAAGCCACGCAACTGGCCCAGGCCGGCGCCGAAACCAACACGCTGTACCGCCGCACCGCGTCGGTCACCCATCGCGGCGACTGGGGCGCCGGCCATCGTTCCCGCCTGACTTTTTCGTACGAAGGCACCGACAACACCCGCTTCAACGAAGGCCTGGCCGGCGGTCCGGAAGGCAGCATCCAGGCCGCCTTGCAGAAGTCGACATCTGAACTCAATAATTACCTGGTCAACGGCGAATACAGCATGCCGTCGCAACTGTTCGGCACCAGTCAGGTGGTGACCTTCGGCTTCGATCACCGGACCGAAAAGCTGAACGATCCGTACGGCAATTCGCAAAACGACAACACCGGCCAACTGGTCAATGCCGCGAGCCGCAACGGCAAAGCCGAAGCGTCACTGACCGGCCTGTTTGCGGAAGACAACATTGCACTGACCGACAAGCTGACGCTGACCCCGGGCCTGCGTTTCGATCACCACGACAACTTTGGTTCCAACTGGAGCCCGAGCCTGAACACGTCCTACCAGCTGACGAACGAGATCACCCTGAAAGGCGGCATTGCGCGCGCCTTCAAGGCGCCCAACCTGTACCAGTCGAACCCGAATTATCTGTACTTCACCATGGGCCAGGGATGCCCGGTCAACTACACGAACCAGGGTCTTGGCTGCTACATCCTGGGCAATGCCGACTTGAATCCGGAGACCAGCATCAACAAGGAAATCGGGATTGCCTACACCAGCCGCGGCTGGGTGTCGGGACTGACCTACTTCCACAACTACTACAACAACAAGATCGCGGCAGACATGTTCGACCAGGGACCACCGATCGTGATCGGCGTCCCGGGCAGTGCCGCGCAAGCCTTCCAGTGGTTCAACGCCGGCAAGGCTATTGTGCAGGGCCTTGAAGGCACGCTGACCGTGCCGCTGATCGGTGAACAGGGCAACGTCCTGAAGCTGATCAACAACGGCACCTATATGATCGAGAACGAGCAGAAGTCCACCGGACAGCCGCTATCGATGATCCCTCGCTACACCGTCAATTCGACGCTGGACTGGACCGTGAACGACAAGGTCTCGGCACAGGTCTACGCCACCTTCTACGGCAAGCAGAAAGCCCGGACCTTGGGCCAGGCCGGCGGCGCGGCGACCGGGTTGGCCTTGAGCGATCGCGGATCGTATTCGCTGGTGGGCCTGAGCGCCGGCTACAAGTTCAGCAAGTCGCTGTCGCTGCGCGCCGGCATCAACAACCTCTTCGACAAACGCCTTTTTCGCCAGAACAACAGCAGCGGTGCCGGCGCCAACACGTACAACGAACCTGGCCGCTCGCTGTATGTCACGATGACCGCGTCGTTCTGATGCAGACGCCCTGCTGCCCATGACGCGTGACACCTCAGCCGGCGCGGGCACGGCGCATCCCGCCATCGCCTACCCCGATTTTTTCCATCGGGAAATGACGCCCACCTGGTTGCGCGCCGCAACGATCGCATTGGGCCGCCGCACCGCGCCCGCCACTGACCCTTACGTCTGGATGGAACTGGGGTGCGGCGCCGGCATGGGCGCCCTGCTCACCGCCGCCGCGCATCCCGACGGCCGCTTTATTGGCGTGGACATCGACCCGCAGCACGTGGCGGTGGCGCGCGAACGTGCAGCCGCCAGTGGCGTCGACAACATCGAGTTCCTTCACGCAGACGTGGCCGACATGGCCCGTGCAACTGAAGACGCCTATCCCCGGTGCGACTTCATCGTGCTGCACGGCGTATACGCCTGGGTCACGCCAGACACGCGCGCGGCGATCCGCCAGGTGATCCACCGCTGGCTGAAACCGGGCGGCCTGGTGTACCTGGCGTACATGAGCCACCCCGGCGCGTCGGGCCTGGCCGCAGCGCAGCGGTTGTTGCGGCTGTCGGCGGGTCTGCGCCAGGGCGTCGCGCTGCTTCGCCAACTGGAAAAATCAGGCGCCGGCTACTTCGTGGCCACGCCCGACATGGCCCGCCAGCTTGCCCATCTGGAACACGAAGACGACGCCTACCTTGCCCATGAGTTCACCAGCGCCGACTGGCAGCCGCTGCACGTTGCCGACGTCATGCAGGACTTGGGCAAGAGCGGCTGCACCTACGTGGGCAGCGCGACACTGATCGAAAACATCGATGCCATTTCGATTCCCGCGCGCGTGCAACCCCTGCTGCGCGACGTGCGCGACCCCGCCATGGCAGAAACCCTGCGCGACCTTGCCCGCAATCAAAGCCTGCGGCGTGATATCTATCAGCGTACTGACGATGGACAAGATCATCGACTGTCGGCCGACGCCCACCGCGCCAACCTGCTCGCCCAGGCCATCGCTGCACTGCCCGGCGCGCCCGTGCGCGGCCCGCTGCAACTCGACACGCGCATCGGCGCGATCGAAGCGCCTGATGCGTGGTTCACCCCGCTGCTGCAAGCCCTGTCGCGAGGCCCGGCAACCTACGCCAGCATCGCCCGGCTCGCGCCCTACTCGACACAGCCCGGCTTTCTGAACCAGGCTTTCCTGACACTGTTCTGGGCCGGTTGCGCCCATCCGACGCGGACTGCCGCACACACCGGTCCGAACGGCCCACCACTGACCCTTCCGCCGGATCCCACCGATCTGACCACCGCCAGGCGTGTCAACGCATGGCTGTCTCAACAGCAGGGCCCCCGCCGATGGCTGCTCGCCCCCGCGCTGGCCACCGCACTGGAAGTCCCGGCCTGGCAAGCCGCCGTCGCCAGCACATTACTTCGTCAGCCCACCCTGCGCGGCGCGGCTCTGGCGTCCCGGCACCCCGCCATCGACCCGGCAACGCTCGCCGCCTTCGAGGCGACCGTCCTGCCGCGCTGGATCCAGTACGGCGTCGTCCCCACCGAACACCCGTCTTCTCACGCAACGGAAAACGCAGTACCTTGACCTGCGCGACCTGAACCTCCGCACGCTCCGCGGCCGGCCGTGGTCAAAATGATCGTACAGCCGCGCGGGCCCTGGTGGTCTTTTCCCCAGCCAACATCGGACCGGCATATTTCAAGGAAGTCGCCGGCGTGCTTGGCGCAGGGGGTCCGCCGGATATGGCAGCCCTGAAAGGCGTGATGCAGCGGCACGGGCTCGAATTGGCGATGTAAGCAGCCGTGGCAGTCGCAGGCCGCCCTTCCCCGCGCCGCCTGCGCATTCCGCTCTGCGCACGTAGCGTCGCGTTACGACTGGCGTGGTGTCTGCGCCACCTGGCGGATAGGCAGCGCAATCCCGTGAAGTAAATTGGTGGCATACGAACTTGCCCGGCCTGCACCATGAACGACGCGTCACACTGGTCCACCCGCACCATCAAACTCGACGACGGCCACTTGCTGCACGAGTGCAGCATCCAGAGCCAGACGGGTGTGACGCATTGCAGCGGCATCATTTCCGACCGTCGCGGCCGCTTCACCCGACGCTTTGCCGCAACCGGCCGTTCGGCCTTTGAAGCCGAGCTGGAACTGTCCATGATCGCGCACGCCACGCTGGACAGGGGTGATGCCGAGTTCTACCCGGATCGCTGCGACTGACGGCTTCCACGTCTGCCGCCGACGCGGCACGAAAAAAAACCCGCGCAGCCTGTGCTGTGCGGGTTTTTTTATTGACGGTCTTTGGAACCTGCTGACCGCCAAGACTGAATTCCTGGCGGACAGGGTGGGATTCGAACCCACGATACGTTTTCACATATACACGCGTTCCAGGCGTGCGCCTTCAACCGCTCGGCCACCTGTCCATGCCGGCAGCTCGGACGTATCCCAGCCGCTAACAGCCGCGCAGTATATCAGATCCCCGCAAGACGATCACGCGTGAGTTTTTTCGACGCACCACGCGTGGACGGGATTACACCTGCGGATAGGTGGGCACCATCGCTGCGCACGCACTGGCGCGAGCCATGCACGAAACAATGCAGCCTGGAAAAGGCAGCGAATCACAATCTGGGGAAGTTGCCTGAAACGGCAGGGACAGCGAGGGGTGACGACAGCAGAGGAGATCAAACAACAGCAGGAAAATTATTGCACCGGCGGCCGATCTACTTATGGATCGGCCGCTCGGGCGTTTTGCTCTTCTAGTGACTGCAGGGGTTTGTCTCCTCCACTGCATAACGATATTCTGCGCCTGGATTGTGCGACTTACACTAGGTGTTGACCCCTATGTTGGTGCGAAATGCACCATCCTTTTGGGTGAAACCGCACCAGAGCTGTGCATAGTATCGCAAAAATCAGAGTGCTTTGCCAAGCTGGTCCAAAATGGCGGGATTTTCGAGGGTGGAAACATCCTGCGTGACCTCCTCCCCTTTTGCCACTACGCGCAGCAGGCGGCGCATGATCTTGCCCGACCGCGTCTTGGGCAGGTTGTCCCCGAAACGAATGTCTTTTGGCTTGGCGATCGGGCCGATTTCACGGGCCACCCAGGCGCGCAGGTCCTTGGCGATCTCGGCGGCTTCAGCATCGTCCGGGCGGGCTTTCTTCAGCACCACAAAGGCCACGATGGCCTCACCGGTCAGATCGTCCGGACGGCCCACGACGGCGGCTTCGGCCACCAGCGGGTGCGACACCAGGGCGGATTCCACTTCCATGGTGCCCAGGCGATGGCCCGACACATTCAGCACGTCGTCCACGCGGCCCATGATCCAGAAGTAGCCGTCGGTATCCCGGTTGGCGCTGTCGCCGGCGAGGTAGTACGTGCCGCCCAGTTCTTCGGGGTAGTAGCTTTTCTTGAAGCGCTCCGGGTCGCCCCAGATGTTGCGGATCATCGCGGGCCACGGGCGCTTGATCACCAGGAAGCCGCCCTTGCCCAGTTCGACGTCACCGCCCGTCTCGTCGACGATGGCGGCCATGATGCCGGGCAGCGGTGTGGTGCATGAGCCGGGCTTGAGCGGCGTCACGCCAGGCAGTGGCGTAATCATGTGGCCACCGGTTTCGGTCTGCCACCAGGTATCCACGATCGGGCAGCGTTCGCCGCCAACGTTCTTGTAGTACCACATCCATGCTTCCGGGTTGATCGGCTCGCCGACCGATCCGATCACGCGCAGGCTGGACAGGTCGTATTTCTGGGGATGGTGTTCGGGGCTGCCTTCGGCGGCCTTGACCAGCGAGCGGATCGCGGTGGGCGCCGTATAGAAGATGCTGACCTTGTGCTTCTGGATCATGTCCCAGAACCGGCCGGCATTCGGGAAGGTCGGCACGCCTTCAAACACGACTTGCGTCGCGCCGGCGGCCAACGGGCCATACGCAATGTACGAGTGCCCGGTGATCCAGCCGACGTCGGCCGTGCACCAGTACACGTCGTCGGGCTTCAGGTCGAAGGTCCACTTGACGGTCAGGTGCGCCCACAGCAAAAAACCGGCCGACGAATGCTGCACGCCCTTGGGTTTGCCGGTCGAGCCTGACGTATACAGGATGAACAGCGGGTGTTCGGCGTTGACGATGACGGGCTCGCACGTATCGGACTGGCCGGCTTCGACATCATGCATCCAGACGTCGCGCCCTTCTTCCCAGTTGCCGGCCACATCGGCGCGCTTGTAGACGACAACATTGCGAATCGCTTCGCAGCCGCCCAGCCCAAACGCTTCTTCCACCGCGGGCTTGAGCGGGATGGTCTTGCCACCGCGCTGCTGCGCGTCGGCGGTGATCACCAGCGTCGCGCCCACATCGACGATCCGTTCCTGCAGGCTTTTTGCGGAAAAGCCGCCGAACACGACCGAATGCGTGATGCCCAGGCGGGCGCAGGCCTGCATGGCCACGACGGCTTCCACCGACATCGGCATGTAGATGATGGACCGGTCACCGGTCTTGTAGCCCAGCGCCTTGAGCCCGTTGGCGAAGCGGCACACCCGGGCCAGCAGGTCGCGGTAGGTGACCTGGGTGGTCTTGCCGTCGTCGCTTTCGAAGATGATGGCGACCTTGTCGCCGCGGCCGTTGTCCACGTGCACGTCAAGGCAGTTGGCCGACACATTCAATTCGCCGTCGTCGAACCACTTGTAGAAAGGGGCGTTGCTTTCGTCCAGGGTGCGCGTGAATGGCTTGGCCCACTGGATATGTTCGCGCGCCAGGCGTGCCCAGAAGCCTTCGAAATCGCGCTCTGCCTCGTCGCACAGGGCCTGGTAGCCTTCCGGCCCGGAAACGTTCGCCTGGGCGACGAAATCTTTGCTGGGCGGGAACACCCGCGTTTCTGTCAGAACTGAATCGAGGTTGGCCATCGCCGCGTGTCCTTGTAGTCGTTGTTGGAAGTGCGGTCGCTATTTTGCGACGCGACACCGTCCTGCCGAAACGGTGTTAGCCATAGGTTACAGAAACCAGGTGGGCTCCGTTCGCTGCGGCGCAGCATCCGCAAGCACCGTACAATCCCGCGCGGTAACCCAATTTCCTCAACAGGCAACCCATGTCAGACCCCAGCAAGCCCCGCACCGAATTCAGCCCGCCCCGCGCGCTGCGCCCCTTGCCCAACCTGATCTTCATGAGCCGGTGGCTGCAGCTGCCGCTTTACCTTGGGCTGATCGTGGCCCAGGGCGTCTATGTCTTCCACTTCTGGGTGGAACTCGTCCACCTGATCGAAGCCGCGTTTGGCAACCAGCACGCGATCGAATTGCTGGCGCAGGCAGTCATGCCCTTCGTTCCCGGCCAGGTCCCCGTGCCGGTGCCGACGGTATTGAACGAGACGACCATCATGCTGGTCGTATTGGGCCTGATCGACGTCGTGATGATTTCCAACCTGCTGATCATGGTGATCGTGGGCGGTTACGAGACCTTCGTGTCGCGTCTGCACCTGGAAAACCACCCGGACCAGCCAGAATGGCTGTCGCACGTGAACGCGTCGGTTCTGAAGGTCAAGCTGGGTACGGCCATCATCGGCATTTCGTCCATCCACCTGCTCAAGACCTTTATCAACGCGGCGCATTACGACAGCAAGACGCTGATCGCCCAGACCAGCATCCATATTGCCTTTCTGCTGTCGGCGCTGGCCATCGCATACACCGACCGCCTGATGGCGCCCACCCACGAACGTATCCAGAATGGCGGCCACTGACGCACCGCGTTCGCCCCTCCTCTTTTTGTATCGACCCGGAGAGTTTGCATGACTACCGTCATCAAGGAAGAAGACCTGATTCAATCGATCGCCGACGCTGTGCAGTTCATCAGCTACTACCACCCGGTCGATTACATCCGCCATCTGGCGCGCGCCTACGAGCGCGAGGAAAGCCCCGCCGCCAAGGACGCGATCGCCCAGATCCTGACCAATTCGCGCATGTGCGCCGAAGGCAAGCGCCCGATCTGCCAGGACACCGGCATCGTCAACGTGTTCCTGAAAGTGGGCATGGACGTGCGCTTCGACAGCAAGTTCTCGCTGCAGGACCTCTGTGATCAGGGGGTGCGCCGCGGCTATCTGCATCCGGATAACCTGCTGCGCGCCTCCGTGCTCGCCGACCCGCAATTTGCCCGCAAGAACACCGGCGACAACACGCCCTGTGTGGTCAACGTCGAACTGGTCCCTGGCAACGTCGTTGACGTGCAGGTGGCGGCCAAGGGCGGCGGCTCGGAAAACAAGTCCAAGTTTGCGATGCTGAACCCGAGCGATTCCGTGGTGGACTGGGTCCTGAAGACCGTGCCGCTGATGGGCGCCGGCTGGTGCCCGCCCGGCATGCTGGGCATCGGCATTGGCGGCACCGCCGAAAAGGCGATGCTGATGGCCAAGCAGTCGCTGATGGAAGACATCGACATGTACGAGCTGCTGCAACGCGGCCCGAACAGCAAGCTGGAAGAAATGCGGATCGAGCTGTACACCAAGGTGAACGCCCTGGGTATCGGCGCGCAGGGCCTGGGTGGCCTGACAACCGTGCTGGACGTCAAGATCAGCATGTTCCCGACGCACGCCGCGTCCAAGCCGATTGCCATGATCCCGAACTGTGCGGCCACGCGCCACGCGCACTTCACGCTGGATGGCTCGGGCGTCGCCCGCCTGGATCCGCCGTCGCTGGAAGAATGGCCTGACGTGAACTGGGCGCCCGACTACAACAAGTCGGCCCGGGTCGACCTGGACACGCTGACCAAGGAAGAAGTCGCCGCGTGGAAGCCAGGCCAGACCTTGCTGCTGTCAGGCAAGATGCTGACCGGCCGCGATGCCGCGCACAAGCGCATCCAGGAAATGCTGGCCAAGGGTGAATCGCTGCCCGTGGACTTTACCAACCGCGTCATCTATTACGTGGGCCCGGTGGACCCGGTGCGTGAAGAAGTCGTCGGACCCGCCGGCCCGACCACGGCAACCCGCATGGACAAGTTCACCGATATGATGCTGGAGCAGACGGGCCTGATCTCGATGATCGGCAAGGCCGAACGCGGCCCGGTCGCCATCGAATCGATCCGCAAGCACAAGTCGGCCTACCTGATGGCCGTGGGTGGCTCGGCTTACCTGGTGTCGAAGGCGATCCGCAGCGCCAAGGTCGTCGGTTTTGCCGACCTGGGCATGGAAGCGATCTACGAATTCGACGTGAAGGACATGCCGGTGACGGTGGCGGTGGATTCGACGGGCACGTCGGTGCACGAGACGGGCCCCAAGACCTGGTCGGCCAAGATCGCCGGTATTCCGGTGGAAATCGCGTAAGTCAGGGTGATCAGGGCAAAAGCGGCGTGCGGGATGCGCCGATTCTTGCCTGGGGTGAAAAGGGACAGCTTAGGCTGTCCCTTTTTATTGGTCGGCGGAGCCCAAGGCACGTGCGCTTCTGGCGAGCGGCCCGGCGACTGCAGGCCGCTTTGCTCCCTGCAGTGAGCAAGCGCATCACCGTCGTGCTCAGGCCACCTGCCCTGCCTGCGCCACCCGCAGCGCTTCGCCACGCCGCATGTCGATGCGGGTCAGCACCAGCAGACCGATCACGAAGAACACGCCGGTAATCAGGATGCCCAGGCGGTGATTGCCGTCCGTGATCCACGTGACCATGCCGTAGGTCAGCGGCCCGATGATGGCGGCCAGCCGTGTGGCAAACGTCCATAGCGCAAAGAACTCGCCCAGGCGCGTGGCCGGCGCCAAAGCGCCTGTCATGGCCCGCCCGGCGCTCTGGCTCGACCCCATACACAGGCCGGCCAAGGCGGCTGCCGCCCAGAAACCGCCGGGCGTCTGCGCAAAATAGGCGGTCAGGACCATGGCGATCCAGCCGACCAGGGTGGCGGCCAGGGCAGCCCGGTGGCCGATGCGGTCCTGCACGAAACCGAAGCTGAAGGCGCCAGCCGCCGCCGTGATGTTCACCAGGAAGACCAGCATCATGATCTGGGCCTGCTGGAACTTCATGACCTGCTCGGCGTAGACGGCGGCCAGGGTGATCACCACCGCGATGCCCGCCTGATAGAACACGCCGCAAATCAGCAGATTGCGGAAGTCGGGAAAGGCTTTGGTGGCGCGCCAGGAGGCACCCAGCTGCCGCATCACGCCCATGAAGCCCAGCGACTTGCCCGCGGCGGAGGGCGGCACGCCCAATGCGCCGGCGGTCGCAGCGGCTGCGTCGGGTGAAGTTGCCGTGCGCGTTGCCGTGGCGGTGGCGCTGTTGGCCACCGCCCCGCCCCGCTGCGGCGCGGACCGCTCTTTCAGAAAAACGAACACCGGCACGGCTGCGATCGCGAAGATCCCGGCCGTCAGCAGCATCGTCAGCGGCACGAAATGGGTGGCCGTCTCGCCTGCCGCCTGCGACCGCGTGACGATCAGCAGCGACAGCCCCAAGGTCAGCATGCCGCCGAAATAACCAAAGCTCCAGCCCCAGCCCGATACGCGCCCCAGCGCCTCGGGCCTGGCCAGTTCGGGCAAAAAGGCTGCAATGACCGACTCGCCAATACTGAAGCACACGTTGGAGACGATCACCGCCGCCACGGCCAGCCACAACCCGCCCGGCCCGACCAGCGCCAGGGACGCCGTCGCCGCGATGCAGCCCACACTGCTGACGGCCAACAGCCGCTTCTTGGCGCCCCGCGAGTCGGCCCAGGCACCCAGGCCCGGCATGGCCAGCATGACGATCAGGTAGGACACCGACAGGGTGCCGGTCCAGGCCAGCGTCGCCCACGACGCATTGCCGGCCACGACGCCAACAAAATAGGCGTTGAAGACGGCCGTCAGTACCACCGTGGTGTAGCCGGAGTTGGCAAAGTCATAGAGTGACCACGCAAAGACTTCACGCGGGCGCACGCCAGGATTGAGCGCACCGCGAAGGCGCGAAGAGGTCGGGGTCGAATTCATGGGCAGACGATACCGCAGCGCCACCGGCGGCGTCACCCGGGCAAGCGGCATCGAGTACCGACGCCACGCCGTGGCGCGACACACGCCTGGTGAACGGTCTTGGAAAACGCGCCCTTGCAACAAAACCAAGCCACAAAAAAACGAGCCCCGGAAACACACGACGGGTGTTTCCGGGGCTCGTTCCATACAGCGCACTCGGTCAAATGCAGCGCACTCGGTCAAATGCAGCGCACTCGGTCAAACGCAGCAGCTGTTGCACCGGGCTGACAGCCTGGAAAGCCGCCAGCGGCGCATCAGCGGGCCATTACACGCTCAGTGCGGCGATGCCTGCCTTGGCGATCTGTGCGTCTTCGTTCGACTTGACGCCCGACACGCCGACGGCGCCGATGGTCTGGCCTTCAACAATGATCGGCACGCCGCCTTCGAGCAGACCGTCCAGCGGCGCTGACAGGAATGCGGTGCGGCCGTTGTTGACGATGTCTTCGTAGATCTTGGTTTCGCGCTGGCCGAGGGCGGCCGTGCGGGCCTTGGCCGGTCCGATCAGCGACGAGATCGGCGCGGCGCCGTCCAGGCGTTGCAGATTCAGCAGGTGGCCGCCGTCGTCGACGATGGCGATGGTGACGGCCCACTTGTTCGCCAGCGCTTCGGCTTCGGCGGCAGCGGCGATCTTCTTCACATCATCGGAGGTCAGGACGTGCTTGGTCTTCATGGAAAATCCTTGTTGGGTAGGCTCGGTCGCCGCGTCGCAGCAGTGAGGCGCAATTGTAAGCCCTGCTTACGCAGCTCTTTTGAACCTTCAACGCATAAGTGCATTGACCTACTCGACAGCAGCCGGTATCTTAGCCACTCTTTTGGACGATTGACTTACTTTTGGTCACCCCTGATACGGCATGACACATACCTCCTTCGTCCTGGCCCTGTGCCGCAAGCCCCTGATCATCGCCGCGCTTGCCATTGTTTCGGGCCTCACGGGCTGCGCTACCGTCGCCCCCGGCGCCAGCGATGACGGCATCATGACCACCGCCGCATTGCGCGCCCGCCTGCAACATCCGCAGGCCGCCCGCGCCACCACCAACAAACCGCTCCCCCGTTATCCGAACACCGCCTGGCAGGACCCATTCGCTGCCGCAGCCGAAGGCATGCTGGGCCTGCCGGACACCGATATCGATCCCCGCACTACCGCGCGCGACCCGGCCATGATCCTGTCCGGCCAGTGGCACGCGCCCGACAGCCTGCTGGCGCCGACGTCGGAACTGGCGTCACAAGCCCTGGGTTATCTGGGGATCCGGTACCGGATGGGCGGCTCGTCACCCGACACGGGCTTTGACTGCAGCGGCCTGGTGTCTTACGTGGCTCGCCAGGTGCTGGGCTTCAATCTGCCCCGCAAGTCCGAAGAAATCAGCCGCATGGGCCAGAACATCGAACCGTCCGAGCTGCAACCTGGCGACCTGGTGTTCTACAACACCCTGCGCCGCCAGTACTCGCATGTTGGCATCTATCTGGGGGAAGGACGGTTCGTCCATTCCCCGTCAGCCGGTGGCGTCGTCCGTGTCGAACGGATGGACATGGCCTACTGGAAGGCGCGCTTCAATGGCGCGCGCCGGATCGCCGCGACCGTGGCATCTGTACCCTGACCTCGGCGGGGGCGGCGTCGGCACGGGCACATGGCTCGTTGCCCGCCGCGCCACACAACCCGCACGTTTCCAGCGCCTGCTGCATCGCACACACCGACCGCCGGCACGCCACGACGCGAATGCCTGAGCGTTGTGCCGCCTGCCGGAAGGCCTTCATGACGTTGTGACCGAGGAAGTCGGTCAACAGGATCAGGACCTCGGTGCCCGAAGGCAACTGCAACGTCTTTTTCTGATGGGACGGGTCGCGGCCACTGATGTGGTGCGTGATCGCGATATTGTGTCCTTTGAGCAGGTCGGGAATGTTCCCGAGCCGGTCTGCCCCGACGATGACAGCGCTGAGCGTCATGATGCCTCCGATGATTGATACGAGCCAGAACAGATGATAATGATTCTCGTTATAGAGTCAACATGAATGAGACGAGTTCTCATTTGATTATCAAATCGACTTCGTACAAGGGATAGGAGAATCAGAAATCTGGCCGGCTTGCCAAGGAAGAAGCATCGCCCGGCGCGTTTCCGGGCGGCGAGGTCAGGACGGAGAATGTCAGAGCGGACAACACCGGACGGACGAAAAAAGCCGGCGCCGTCCGCAGGCCGAAAGATCAGCCTGGCGCGGGCCGCAGCGCTTCCTGCACCACTTCACGCGTCAGCGCCGGCGCCAGCAATTCCACGAACGTATAGACGTAATCGCGCAGGAAGATGCCCGACTTCATGCCGATCCGGCTGGTGTGCACACCAAAAAGGCGTCCCACCGGGATGCCGACCAGGTTGATATCGCGCTTGGCGTCGTAGGCCACGCCCGCAATGATCCCGATGCCCATATTCAATTCCACGTAGGTCTTGATGACGTCGGCGTCGATGGCTTCGAGCACGAAGTCGGGGTGCACGTCTTGCGAACTGAAAGCCTGGTCGATCGCGACCCGGCCGGCAAAGGCGCGGTCATAGGTGATCACCGGGTACTGGGCCAGCTGTTCCAGCGTCAGTTTCCTGGACTGGGCGGGTGTCAGCTGGGCCAGCGGATGGTCCTTGGGCACCACCACCACGTGTTCCCACGTATAGCAGGGCAAGGTGACCATGCCGGGCGTCAACGCCAGGGCTTCGGTGGCCACGGCCAGGTCGGCCTGTTCGTTCAACACCATTTCGGCAAGCTGCCCCGGGCTGCCCTGGATCAAGGACAGATGCACCTTGGGAAACAGCTGGCGGAATGCTGGGATGACGATGGGCAGCGCGTAGCGCGCCTGGGTGTGCGTGCAGGCAATGGTCAGGCCGCCTTCGTCGCGGCGGGCGAATTCATCACTGACTTTCTTGAGGTTGTCGACTTCGCGCATGATGCGGTCGACGATCTGCGAGACGGCCTGGCCCGGCTTGGTCAGACCCTTGATGCGCTTGCCATGGCGCTCGAAAATCTTGACCCCCAATTCGTCTTCCAGCTCGATGATGGCCTTGGAGACGCCCGGCTGCGAGGTGTAGAGCATGCGCGCCGCTTCGGTCAGATTGAAGTCGCGGCGGACCGTTTCGCGGACGAATTTGAATTGCTGGAGGTTCATGGGTGGTGTGTTCTTATGAAGATCAGCGGGCTATGCCCAGTTGACTAAGATCATAAGGTAATAAGCACCAGCCACTTAATTCAATTTGGCTATATGCAAAGTCCGGCTGCGCAGAAGGCAGTCGGGAGATGGGCAGGAGACGGGCAGGAAGCTCGCAAGAAGCGGCCACGACCCGGCCAGGATCAGGCCGCGGCCGCCTTCGGTGCCCGCAGGCGCATCCGGAAAAACATCAGGATGGCTGTCAGCAGCGCGACCGTGCCATGCAGCGCAATCAACGCCACGAACACATCCACGCGCCCGTTGTTGACCCAGGCCTTGGCCAGGTTGACCATGTTCAGATAGAACAGGGCCACCAGCAGCGCGATCACCACGTCGCCCGACCGGCCCAGGCGCGGGTTCACCGCCCCCAGCGGAATCGCCAGCATGGCCAGGTTGATGGCGAGCAGCGGCAGGCTGACGCGCCACAGCAGTTCGCCGCGCGCTTTCAGGTCGGGGTCTTGCAGCAGGTCCATCGTGGGACGTGACTTGGTGGACGGATCGTCGGACGAAGCTTCGTTCTTGCGTTCCATGCGGACGCCGTACTTTTCAAAGCTCATGAGCCGGAATTCCGGCGACCCGGGCATCAGCTCATAGCGATGCCCCGACGACAGCACCATGAAGCGGTCGCCGTTGGCTTCCTCTTCGATCGTGCCGGTGCCGGACGTCAGCACGTTCAGGCGGCCATTTTCGATCCAGCGCACGAACACGTTGCCGACCTTGTCGGCCAGGTCGGTGGCCGACTCGACAAAGAACACCCGGTCGACACCGTTCGATTCCAGGAACTGGCCCGGCGTGATCTTGGCGACGTCGGACCGTGCTTCATAGCGGTCGCGGTAGTCGTTGATCTGGCGATAGGCCCACGGCGACGCGAACATGGTGAAGGCAGCCACCACCAGGGCGGTCGGGATGGCAAAACGCAGGATGGGCTTGAACCAGTCGAGCAGGCTGAGGCCGCTGGCGAACCAGACCACCATTTCGGACTCGCGATAGTTGCGGGTCACGGTGGTCAGCACGGCAATGAAGGCCGACACGGCAATTATCGTCGGCATCGAATTGATCGACGAGAACGCCGCGATGCCCATCACCACGTCCGCACCGATGCGCCCGGCCGCGGCTTCGCCGAGCAGGCGCACCATGAGCACACTGATCCACACCACGACGAGCGTCGAGAACACGACGCTGCCGTGGCTGGTGAGTTCGTCTTTGACGGAGCGCTGGAAAAGGGACAATGGAATGCTTTGTGCGACGGATCCGCATCTGCGGGATAATTGGGAATCTCGCGACTACATATAGGAAGAATCGCGCATGGACTTTAGCACACAGACCTCGTCACCCGAGAAGATCAAAACGGCCGCGCTGGTCGTCGGCGTATTCGCCGACGGCGTGCTGACACCGGCCGCCGACGTGGTCGACCGGGCGCTTGCGGGCGCCATTCGCGACGTGGTCAAGAATGAATTCAAGGGGCGCGCCGGCGAGACCCTGGTGCTGCGCAGCCTGACCGGCGTTGCCGCCCAGCGCGTGGTCCTGGTGGGCCTCGGCCCGCAGGCCGGCTACACCGCCAAGGTGCTGTCCAGCAGCTACCGCGCGGCCTTGCAGGCCGTCGTGACCACTGGCGCCACCGAAGCCGTGCTGACCCTGGCCGCGCTGCCGATCGAAGGCTGCGACGTGCGCACGCGCGCCCGCCTGCTGGCGATCGCCGCGGGCGACGTCACCTACCGCTATGACGGCACCTTCGGCAAGCGCGAGCCGGTCGTCCGCCCCAAGCTGGCCAAGCTGCTGCTGGCCGTGGACAAGGCCGACGCCAAGGAAGCCGAGGCCGGCATGGCCCAGGGCCGCGCCATTGCCAATGGCATGACGGTCGCCAAGGACCTGGGCAACCTGCCCCCGAACATCTGCACCCCCACCTATCTGGGCGACACCGCCAAGAAGATGGGCCGCGCGCTCAAGTTCCGCGTCGAAGTCCTGGATCGCCGCCAGATCGAAGCGCTGAACATGGGATCGTTCCTGTCGGTCGCGCGCAGTTCGTACGAAGCGCCCAAGTTCATCGTGATGCGCTACGAAGGCAGCAAGCTGGCGCCCGCACCCGCCAAGGTGCCACGTGGCAAGGCCGCAGCCGCTGCGGCCGCTGCCGCAGGTGGCGCGGCCGGCAGCGCCAACGCCCCGGTCGTGCTGGTCGGCAAGGGCATTACCTTTGACTCGGGCGGCATTTCGATCAAGCCGGCATCGGGCATGGACGAAATGAAGTACGACATGTGCGGCGCGGCCAGCGTGTTCGGCACGATGAGCGCCGTGGCCGAAATGCAGCTGCCGATCGACGTGATCGGTGTGGTCCCGGCATGCGAAAACATGCCGAGCGGCCGCGCGAACAAGCCGGGCGATGTGGTCACCAGCATGTCGGGCCAGACCATCGAAATCCTGAACACCGACGCCGAAGGCCGGCTGATCCTGTGCGACGCGCTCACCTACGTCGAGCGCTTCAAGCCGTCGTGCGTGATCGACATCGCCACGCTGACCGGCGCATGCGTTACGGCGCTGGGTCACGTCAACACCGGCCTGTTCACCAAGGACGACGCGCTGGCAGACGCCCTGACGGCGGTATCGCGCCAGGCCATGGACCCGGTGTGGCGCCTGCCGATGGACGATGAATACCAGGACCAGCTCAAGTCGAACTTTGCCGACATGGCCAATATTGGCGGGCCTCCGGGCGGCGCGGTCACGGCGGCGTGCTTCCTGTCGCGCTATACCAAGGCCTATCGCTGGGCCCACCTGGACATCGCCGGCACGGCATGGCGCAGCGGCAAGGACAAGGGCGCCACGGGCCGCCCGGTCCCGCTGCTGTCGCAATTCCTGATCAGCCTGGTGTGATGCGCCGGGCGCCCTCCCCCGCCCCGACGGTTGCGGCATGACCGAGATCGACTTTGCGTTCGGTGCGCCCGACCGCCTGCGGACGGCCTGCCAGGTTGCGGTCAAACGCGTCCAGGCAGGCCAGAAGCTGGTGGTGTATTGCCGCGACACCAACCGGCTGGGCCAGTTCGACCGGCTGCTGTGGGCCTTCGACGACCTGGCCTTCGTGCCGCATGTGGCCTTCGACGATCCGCTGGCGGCACAGACGCCGGTGGTGCTGACCTCGTCGGACGCCGAAACCCCGCACCATGAATGGCTCCTCAACCTCGACGACAGCTGGCCGCCGATCTACACCCGGTTTCGCCGGGTGATCGAGATCGTGTCGAACGACGCGTCCGAGCGCGAGGCAGCCCGCGCCCGCTGGCGCTTCTATCAAGAATGCGGCCACCAGATCGTCAAGCACGATCTGGCGACCCAGGAATTGCCCTGATATGTCTATCGACCCCCTGATTTCCCGCGACGACCCGAGCATTCCGGTGCTGACCGAAGTGATCGAGGTGCCTGCCACGGCGCCGGCCACCGAGGCCGGGGCCCCTGCCCCGACGACAGCGCCCGCCCCGCCACTGCCGCTGATCCAGCAGGCCGTCGATGTGCCGCGCAGCGGCGGTTTCGTCGACGAGACCCTGTTCAACGACATGCGCACCGCGCTGCTCGAAGACGTGCACCGCCGCATCGAACCCATTCTGCGGGCGCGCATGCAGCAGCACATCGCCGCCGCCGTCGACCGCGTGATGGACGACGTGGCCGACCAGTTGCGCGATGAAATCTCCCGCATGCTGGACGAAGGCCTGAACAAGGAACTGATCCGCCAGACCGCCGTCGTCGAGCAGCAACGCCCCCGTCCGCGAGCCGACGACCCCCTGCCCTGAGCGCCCCACCGCTGCGCCCGATCGCCTAAAATGGTCGGTTGACTCTGGCGCCCCGAACATCGGCGCGCGCCCTGACCTGCTTTTCCCGGAATGTTGATGACCCAAGCTGACACGACCCCTCCTATCGCGACCGACGAACTCCCCAAGAGCTTCGAGCCCGCGCCGATCGAAGCCCGCTGGTACCCGGAATGGGAAAAGCGTGGCGACTTCGCGGGCGGGGTCCACGTCAAGTCGGACAAGAATGCCGAGGCCTTCGCGATCCAGTTGCCGCCGCCGAACGTGACCGGCACGCTGCACATGGGTCACGCCTTCAACCAGACCATCATGGATGGCCTGACCCGCTACCACCGCATGCGCGGCTACGACACCGTGTGGGTGCCGGGCACCGACCATGCCGGTATCGCCACGCAGATCGTGGTCGAACGCCAGCTGGACGCACAAAAGGTCAGCCGTCACGACCTGGGCCGCGACGCCTTCATCAAGAAGGTGTGGGAATGGAAGGAATATTCGGGCGGCACGATCACCGGGCAGATGCGCCGGCTGGGCACGTCCCCCGACTGGAACCGCGAATACTTCACCATGAGCGACGACATGTCGCGCGGCGTGACCGAGACCTTTGCGCGTCTGTATGAGCAGGGCCTGATCTACCGCGGCAAGCGTCTGGTGAACTGGGACCCGAAGCTGGGCACCGCCGTCAGCGACCTGGAAGTGATCAGCGAGGAAGAAGATGGCCACATGTGGCACATCCGTTATCCGCTGGCCGACTCCGATGAATCGGTGGTGGTCGCCACGACCCGTCCGGAAACGATGCTGGGCGACGTGGCCGTCATGGTCCACCCGGAAGACGAACGGTATGCCGCGCTGATCGGCCGCCAGGTCCGCCTCCCGCTGACCGACCGCCTGATCCCGGTGATCGCCGACGACTACGTGGACCGCGAATTCGGCACCGGCGTGGTCAAGGTGACGCCTGCGCACGACTTCAACGACTACGCCGTTGGCCAGCGCCACGGCCTGCCGATGATTTCGGTGCTGACGCTCGACGCGATGATCAACGACGAAGCGCCTGAAGCGTATCGAGGCCTGGAACGCTTCGAGGCGCGCAAGCGCATCGTGGCCGACCTGGAAGCGCTGGGCCTGCTGGTCGAAGTCAAGAAACACAAGCTGATGGTGCCGCGCGGCGACCGGACCAACTCGGTCATCGAACCCATGCTGACCGATCAGTGGTTCGTGGCAATGAGCAAGCCGGCGCCCGAAGGCACGATCCATCCAGGCAAGTCGATTACCGACGTCGCGCTGGAAGTCGTGGCCAATGGCCGCGTCAAGTTCTATCCCGAAAACTGGACCACCACGTACAACCAGTGGCTGAACAACATCCAGGACTGGTGCATTTCACGGCAGCTCTGGTGGGGCCACCAGATCCCGGCCTGGTATGCCGAGGACGGCCAGATCTTCGTGGCCCGGTCCGAAGCCGACGCCCAGGCGCAAGCGCTGGCGGCCGGCGTGACCGGTCCGCTGACCCGCGATCCTGACGTGCTGGATACGTGGTTCTCGTCGGCCCTGGTGCCGTTCACGACCATGGGCTGGCCCGAGCAGACGCCGGACATGTCCAAGTACCTGCCGTCGTCGGTGCTGGTCACGGGTTTCGACATCATCTTCTTCTGGATCGCCCGGATGGTGATGATGACGACCCACTTCACCGGCCAGGTGCCGTTCCGCCATGTGTATGTGCACGGCCTGATCCGCGATGCGGAAGGCCAGAAGATGAGCAAGTCCAAGGGCAACACCCTGGACCCGGTGGACCTGATCGACGGCATTGCGCTGGACGGCCTGCTGGCCAAGCGCACCACCGGCCTGATGAATCCGAAGCAGGCCGAGAGCATCGCCAAGAAAACGAAAAAGGAATTCCCGGAAGGCATTCCGGCGTTTGGCGCCGATGCGCTGCGCTTCACCATGGCCGCGTACGCGACCCTGGGCCGCAACATCAACTTCGACCTGAAGCGCTGCGAAGGCTATCGCAACTTCTGCAACAAGCTCTGGAACGCCACACGTTTCGTGCTGATGAACGTGGAAGGCAAGGACTGCGGGCTGGACGAGTCGGCCGACATCGAGCTGTCGGTGTACGACAACTGGATCATCAGCCAGCTGCAGCGCACCGAAGCCGACATTGCCCGCGGCTTTGAAGACTACCGCTTCGACAACATTTCGACGTCGCTGTACCGCTTCGTGTGGGACGAATACTGCGACTGGTATCTGGAACTGGCCAAGGTCCAGCTGCAACGCGGCACCGATGCGCAGCAGCGCGGCACGCGCCGCACGCTGATCCGCGTGCTGGAAACCGTGCTGCGCCTGGCGCACCCGATCATCCCCTTCATTACCGAAGAACTGTGGCAGAAGGTGTCGGTCGTCGCCGGCAAGCGCAGCGCGGATGTCGCCACGTCGATTGGCGTGCAGCCCTACCCGGTGTCGCAGCCCGAAAAGATCGACGAAGCCGCCGAAGCCGCCATGGCGGAACTGAAGGCGCAGATCGATGCCGTGCGTGCCCTGCGCGGCGAAATGAACGTGCCGCCGTCGCAGAAAGCCCCGCTGAACGTGACCGGCGACCGCGCGACGCTGGAGCGCAACGGCCCGTACCTGGCTGCGCTGGCCCGGTTGAGTGAAGTCAACGTCATGGACACCCTGCCCGACGTGGGTGCGCCGGTGCAGGTGGTCGGCCAGGCGCGCCTGATGCTGCATATCGAGATCGATGTGGCCGCGGAGCAGGCACGCCTGGACAAGGAAATCGCGCGGCTGGAAGGCGAGATTGCCAAGACAACGGCCAAGCTGAGCAACGAGAGCTTTGTTGCCCGGGCGCCGGCCGCGGTGGTGGACCAGGAAAAAGCCCGGATGGCCCAGTTCAACGACACACTGGCCAAGGTTCGGGAACAGCGTCAGCGCCTGAAGTAAGGCGGCTGGCCAGGAACCACGAAACGGGTGCATCGCGAAGGCGGTCACCCGTTTTTTTATCTGTTGGCTTCAGGCTGAAGGAACACACATGAAGACAGTGACGATCTTTGGGGCGGGCGCCGTGGGTGGCAATGTGGCCGTCCACCTGGCCTCGGCAGGCGTGGCCGAGGTGTCGGTAGTGGCGCGCGGCGCCCACCTGGCGGCGATACGCGAGCGGGGCCTGACCCTGATCCAGAAGGATCAACGCACCACGGTGCGGCCGGAGGTGGCCACCGACAACCCGGCCGACCTGCCGCCGCAGGACCTGATCATCGTGACGCTGAAGGCGACGTCCTTGCCCGACGCGGCCCCGGCGCTGGCCGCGCTGCGCGCGCCGGGTGCGCCCGTGCTGTTCCTGATCAATGGCATTCCCTGGTGGTGGTCCCACGGCCTGCCGGCTGGGCATCCGGCAACGACCGTGCCGCTCGATCTGATCGACCCGGCCCGGGCGCTGCGCGACGGCCTGGGCGCCGACGCCGTCCTGGGTGGCGTGATCTATTCGCCCAACGAGGTGACGGCCCCCGGCGAGATCACCAACCGTGGCCACAGCCGCTTCCTGCTGGGCGAACCGGACGGCAGCCTGTCGCCCCGGCTCACGTCGGTGGTCGATCTGTTTGCTTGCGCCGGCATCGAAGTGGCCGCCCGGACCGACCTGCGCCGCGACATCTTCAGCAAGCTGGTGCTGAACGTGTCGGTCAATCCGATCTGCGCGCTGACCGGGCTCACGGCGCGGGAACGCCTGCTGGAACCCGGCATCCGGGACCTGTCGCGGGCGTTGATCAACGAAGTGATTGCCGTGTCGCACGCGTCGGGCTTCCCGGTGGACGCCGATCTGGATGTGGAAGCGCTGCTCGATCCGGCCAAGGTGCCCGATGCCCGGCCGTCCATGTTGCAGGACGTGCTGGCCGGGCGGCCCATGGAAGTGGATGCGCTGCTGGGTCAGTTGCAGGTGCTGGCGCGTGACAGGCAGGTGGCCACGCCGGCGCTGGATGGGGTGCTGCCGTTGTTGCAGGGGTTGAACCGGCGGGTGACGCAACCGTAGCTCGCTGCATCGCGCAGCGTCTCGGGTCAGGTGCGGTACTCGGGCGCCATCCGGTCCAGGTACCGTATCGAGGCTTTCCAGTCCCGCTGATTGGCATCGACAATGCCTTTGCGCTCGATCTGGAGCGCGGCGTGCTCGGCCACCTCATCGGGCACGATGACGAGGTTGTCGAGACCCGCCGAGAGCGCGGCCACCTGCGACGCGCACGCCATTTCCATGAAGTGATGCTTGTAGAAGGCTTCGGGAACATTGCGCCCGGCGATCAGCAGCCCGTGGTTACGCAGCACCATCACGAACTTGTCGCCCAGCGAATCGCGCAACGCGCCTCGGCCGTCGACGTTGAATTCAAACCCGTTCGAGTCGTGATAAGCCACCCGATTGAAGAATCGCGTCGAATGCTGCGATATCGGCAGCAGTCCCCAACGCTGCGCGCTGACCGCGATATTGGCCGGGGTGTGGGTATGAAAGACCGCCTGGACATCGTGGCGCGTTTCAAGAATGCCTGCATGAATGACCAGTCCGCCCGTGCTGACCTGCCCTTCGCCCGACAGCTTGGTGCCGGCGAGGTCGTACTTGAGCAGTGACGACGCGGTGACTTCATCGAAGAAGAGATGTTCGCTCTTGATGAGGTATTGGTCGGGCGCATCGGGCACGCGCGCCGACAGATGGTTGTACGTCAGATCCGTGATGCCCGCCAAGGCCATCAGGCGATAGCAGGCAGACAACTCGACCCGCGCCTGCCATTCGGCGGCACTACAGTCGGCAAGGGGGGCTGGACAGAAGAAAAGCTCATTACGCTGGACATCGTCGGCTCTCTCGGTAGGCATCATGAAACGCTCGGGACCGCAGGAAAGTAGCTATTGTCTGACAATATTAGAGTAGTATTAACGAACATTTTCTGCATCTTCATCCGTTCTACGCTCCCTTTCTGCCAATTGCAACGTTCCGCCACGTACGGAACGGCACCTGCCTGACTGCTCCCCCCGTCTTTTGCCCGACCCGCCAGGGTCACAAAACAAGGTGATGCCATGTCCAGCTTTGCAATATGGGGTCGAGCCGCGCTGTGCGCCGCGGCGCTGACCGCGATGTCTCCGGTGGCATCGTCCGCCGATTCGCCCTATCCCCACCACGCCATCCGCTTTCTGATCAACCAGCCTCCTGGCGGCGCGACCGACCAGTTTGCCCGGATGGTCGCCTCCAAGCTGGCGGAAAGCCTGGGCCAGAACGTCATTGCCGAAAATCGCGGCGGCGCGGGTGGCATCATTGCTGCCGATGCGTTGATGAAGTCGCCGCCCGACGGCTACACGCTGCTGTTCGGCAGCAGTTCCCTGGCCACGCTGGTGCCGCTGATCTATAAAAACCTGCCGTACAAGCCGGATGACATGCAGCCTGTGGGCGCCCTGGCCAGCTACGCCATGTTTCTGCTGGTCAATCCCGCGTTGCCGGTGACATCGGTCAGCGAGCTGATTGCGCTGGCCAAGGAAAAACCGGGCACGCTCAGCTTTGCGTCCGGCGGCAATGGCGCTACCGGCCACCTTGCCGGCGAGCGTCTGCGCAGCATGGCGAATATCGACGTCACCCACATCCCCTACAAAGGCAATGTGCTCGGCCAGCAGGACGTCATGGCCGGCAGGGTGTCCTTCATGTTCGATTTTCATCCGACGTCCATCGCGGCCGTCCAGGCCGGTCGGCTGCGCATGCTGGCCTCGACGGGCAAAGAACGCTCGCTGCTGACGCCCGACGTGCCGACGCTGGATGAAAGCGGTCTGCCAGGCTTCAACATCGTGTCCTGGTACGCTGTGTTCGCACCGCCCGGCACGCCGCGCCCGATCGTCGACGCGTTGAATCGCGCCCTGATCGCCATGACCCGCACGCCCGACATGCAAGCCAAGCTGCGGGCGCAGGCGTTCGAAGCGATGGAGCTGACGCCGGAGGAAATCACGGCGCGCATTCAAGCGGAGATGGCGATGCTTGCGCCTATCGTGAAGCAGGCGGGCATCACCGCCAATTGAACCTGGAGTCAACATGCAGACAGTGACCGTGTTCGGTGCGGGCGCCGTGGGCGGCAACGTCGCGGTCAAGCTCGCCACGTCCGGCGTGGCCAAGGTATCGGTCGTGGCACGAGGTGAGCACCTGAAAGCCATCCAGACCCGGGGCCTGACCCTGGTCCGCGACGGCACCCGGACCACGGCGCATGTCGAGCACGCCACCGACGACGCTTCCGAACTGCCTCCGCAAGACCTGGTGATCGTGACCTTGAAGGCCACCGCCCTGTCCGGCGCGGCCGAAGCACTGGCCAGACTGCGCGCCCCCGGCGCGCCTGTCCTGTTCCTGACCAACGGCATTCCCTGGTGGTGGGCCCATGGCCTGCCGGCGGCCCATCCGTCGTCCGGCGCGTCGCTCGATCTGCTGGACCCGTCACGCACGTTGCGCGACAGGCTGGGCGCCGAGTCGGTGCTGGGGGGCGTGATCTATTCCCCGAATGAAGTGATCGAACCCGGCGTGATCGTCAACCGAGCGCGCAATCACTACGTGCTTGGTGAGCCCGACGGCAGCCTGTCGGCGCGCCTGGAGGCCGTGCGGGCGCTGTTCGCCGCCGCGGGTATCGAGGTCGCCACCCACACCGAGTTGCGCCGCGAAATCTTCGGCAAGCTGATCCTGAATGCGTCGGGCAACCCCGTTGCTGCCCTGACCCGGCTCACCACCCGGGAACGGCTTGAAGACACCGACCTGCGCGACCTGTCCGCGCGCATCATCGACGAAGTCATGGCGGTCGGCGTGGCGCTCGACTGTCCCCTGGACCCGGATGTGGACATCGATGAGCAACTGGACCCGGCGCGCGTCAAGGGCTTGCGGCCGTCCATGTTGCAAGACGCGTTGGCGGGAAGGACGATGGAAGTCGACGCCATGCTCGGACAAATCCAGGTATTCGCGCGTCACGCAGGGCTGCCCACTCCGACGCTGGACGTGGTGCTCGCCCTGGTGCGTGGGCTCAACCAGCACCTGGCGCAGTCCAGGACGTAGCACCTTTTTACGTGCATGGGTATGCAAAGAGGCACCTTGCCCTCTTGTGCGGCGGGTCTCAGGCCCTATATACGTACCCGGCGTTATATAAATCCCATGACGCCCCTTGAGCCGCCATTACCCAGCTATTGCCGAGGTGCCGCGTTTGGGAGCAGACTCGCTGTCTGAACCCTCGCCCCTCGGTTCTGTCGTATTGACAGTTCGTCCAGCAACCACTTCAAGAGATTGCCATGACCCGAAAGACCCCTATTGAACGCTACCGGAACATCGGAATCAGCGCCCACATCGATGCCGGCAAGACCACCACGACCGAGCGCATCCTGTTCTACACCGGGGTCAATCACAAAATTGGCGAAGTGCATGATGGCGCCGCCACCATGGACTGGATGGAACAGGAGCAGGAACGCGGCATCACCATCACGTCGGCTGCCACGACCGCCTTCTGGCGCGGCATGGCGGGCAACTATCCCGAACATCGCATCAACATCATCGACACCCCGGGGCACGTGGACTTCACGATTGAAGTCGAACGTTCCATGCGCGTGCTCGACGGCGCCGTGATGGTCTATGACTCGGTGGGCGGCGTGCAGCCCCAATCGGAAACCGTATGGCGGCAGGCGAACAAGTACGCCGTGCCACGGATCGCGTTCGTCAACAAGATGGACCGGACCGGTGCGGACTTTTTTCGCGTGCAGCGCCAGATCGGCGACCGCCTGAAGGGCCGCGCCGTACCGCTGCAGATTCCCGTGGGCGCCGAAGACCACTTCGAAGGCGTGATCGACCTCGTCAAGATGAAAGCCATCATCTGGAATGACGCCGACAAGGGCGTGACGTTCGAGTATCGCGACATCCCCGAAGACCTGCAGGCGACCGCCGAAGAGTGGCGCGAGACCATGGTGTCCGAAGCGGCCGAGGCCACCGAAGAACTCATGGACAAGTACCTGAACGGCGAGACGCTGACGGAAGAGGAAATCAAGCACGGCATCCGCCTGCGGACCGTGGCGAACCAGATCGTCCCGATGTTGTGCGGCAGCGCGTTCAAGAACAAGGGCGTGCAGGCCATGCTGGATGCCGTCATCGACTACCTGCCGTCGCCGGTGGACGTGCCCGCCATCAAGGGCATGGACGAAGACGACAAGGAAATCGAACGCCATCCGGCCGACGACGAGAAGTTCTCCGCGCTTGCGTTCAAGATCATGACCGACCCGTTCGTGGGCCAGCTGATCTTTTTCCGCGTGTACTCGGGCATCGTCAAGACCGGCGACACCGTCTACAACCCGCTCAAGGGCAAGAAGGAACGCCTGGGCCGCATCGTGCAGATGCATGCGAACGAACGGCTCGAGATCAAGGAAGTGCACGCCGGCGACATCGCGGCAGCGGTTGGCCTGAAGGACGTCACGACGGGCGACACGCTGAGCGATCCCGACAGCGTCATCATCCTGGAACGCATGATCTTCCCCGAGCCCGTGATTTCGCAGGCCGTGGAACCGAAGACCCAGGTCGACCAGGAAAAGATGGGCATTGCACTGAACCGGCTGGCCCAGGAAGACCCGTCGTTCCGCGTGCATACCGACGAGGAATCCGGCCAGACCATCATTTCCGGGATGGGCGAGCTGCACCTGGAAATCCTGGTTGACCGGATGAAGCGCGAGTTCAACGTCGAAGCCACCGTCGGCAAGCCGCAGGTGGCCTATCGCGAGGCGATCCGGTCCAAGGTGTCGGATGTCGAGGGCAAGTTCGTCAAACAGTCGGGCGGTCGCGGTCAGTACGGTCACGTGGTGCTGACGCTCGAACCCCAGCCGCAAGGCAAGGGCTACGAGTTCGTCGACCAGATCAAGGGCGGCGTGGTGCCGCGCGAGTACATCCCGGCGGTCGACAAGGGCATCCAGGAATCCTTGAAGGCCGGCGTGCTGGCGGGCTACCCCGTGGTCGACATCAAGGCGACGCTGACCTTCGGTTCGTACCATGACGTGGACTCGAACGAAAACGCGTTCCGGATGGCCGGGTCGATGGCGTTCAAGGAAGGCATGAAGCGCGCGACGCCCGTGCTGCTCGAGCCGATGATGAGTGTCGAAGTGGAAACGCCCGAGGACTTCATGGGCAACGTGATGGGCGACCTGTCGTCGCGCCGCGGGATGGTGCAAGGCATGGAAGACATCGCGGGCGGCGGCGGCAAGCTGGTGCGCGCCGAAGTGCCGCTGGCCGAGATGTTCGGATATTCGACCGGCCTGCGGTCGCTGACCCAGGGCCGTGCCACGTACACAATGGAGTTCAAGCATTACGCGGAAGCCCCGCGCAATGTCGTCGAACAGGTGGTCGGGCAGCGGCAGTCGCGTTGATGGCGCGTCGGTAGTTGGTTGAGAAAAACGGATCCTTCGGGATCCGTTTTTTTTCGTACGCTTCGTGCTACGATCCCGCACAAATAATAATAGTTCTCATTCAATAGCGGGGTACGGGGTTGTGATGCAGCAGGGTGTGGTGGGGGTGGTCAGACGAGTCGGGGCAGCGGGCATGGCGGTGGGGATGCTGGGGGTTCCCGGGATGGGGATAGCGCAGAGCGAACTGCCGGCCAAGGCAATGGCCCCGCCGCTGGCAATGGCGCCCGCGATGGCGATGGCGATGGCGGCGCCGCCGTCGACGCCCGCCCCGGCCACCTTGCCGGCCATCAACGTGCAAGCCGGCAGCGCTGCCGAAGAACGCGCCGCGTTCAATCCGGTGACACCGCCGCAGGTCAACAAGTCCACCTTCGGTTTGAACGAAACGCCGCAGTCGATCACCGTCGTGCCGCGGGCAGTGCTGGACAGCCAGCAAGCGCAGTCCCTGGCGGACGCGCTGCGCAACGTGCCGGGAGTGGTGGCGCAAACCTTTGGCCGGCGCGGATGGGATGACCTGATCATTCGCGGCCAGGTCGCGTCCGACGCCCTCTTCCTGGACGGCCTGCGTACGGGCGCCAACAACCGCGTGGCCGAAGAACTGTACGGCATTGATCGCGTTGAAGTGGTCAAGGGGCCGGCATCACTGCTGTATGGTCAGGTGCTGCCCGGTGGCCTGGTCAACATGGTCAGCAAGCGGCCGCAGGCCAGTGCCTTTGCCGATGCCGACCTGACCGTGGGCAGCTATGGTCTGCGCCAGGGAACGATCGATCTGGGCCGTCCACTGTCCGAGAATGGCAAGGCGGCCTTCCGGCTCAATGGGCTCGTCATGAACAGCGACGACCCGACCGACGCCGTGTATTTCCGCACCCGTCACATTGCGCCGTCCTTGTCGTTCGACCTGGGTCCACGCACTGACTTCACCCTGCTCGCCAGCTATCAGGAACGCGAGTATCTGCGCCAGCAAGGCCTGCCGCTGTCGGGGTCGGTCTATCCGAACGTCAATGGCCGCCTCCCGCTGGATCGTTTTACCGCCGAGCCGGGCCAGAAGCCCTACCGCGCCTACCAGTCGCGGGTGGGCTATGCGCTGACCCATCGTTTCGATTCCGGCTGGACACTGCGGCAGACCGTGCGCCGCCAGGACTACACGATGTCGGGCCAGTTCGTGACCAATACGTCGCTGGCGGCCAACAGCACCAGCCTGCGCCGCGGCGCGACGGACCAGGCCTTCAACGGGGCCACCAGCGGCATCGACACGCATGTCCAGCGCGTGTTCGCCACACGGTTCGGCACGCACGAACTTACCCTGGGCAACGATTACATCCACACCGAAGAAGCCACGCTGCAAAAGACCTGCACGGTGGCCAATCTGAACGTCTACAACCCGGTCTATGGCAGCCCCGTGGTCTGCCCCGCCACCTATCGCACCGACAACGTGACCACGATCCGGTCGCTAGGGGTGTATGCCCGCGACCAGGTCAGATTCGGTGAGCGCTGGACCGTCGTGTCCGGCCTGCGGCGGGACCAGACCGCCACCTACACGACGAACAACCTGAATGGCGGCTACCAATCGAACCCTGCCTCCAAGACGACGGGATCCGCTGCGGTAATGGTCGAAGTGGCGCGCGGCGTGCGGCCGTATGTCAGCTACGCCACGTCGTTTTACCCGAACACCGGGACCGATGTGCAGGCGCGACTCTTCGCCCCGGAAAGCGGGCGTCAGTGGGAAGCCGGGGTCAAAGTGGATCTGGACGATGGCGCCACCGCCGTGACGCTGGCCGCCTTCGACCTGCGCCGCCGTAACGTGCTGCAGGCCGACCCGCTCAACACTGGCTACAACCTTGCCATTGGCGAGCAGCGGACACGTGGCGCCGAGCTGGGCCTAGCGTCCGACCTGCGTAATGGCCTGAGTCTGTTTGGCGGCTACGCATTTACCGCAGGGGAGATCACCGAGGACGGCGCCGGCGCGGCGGCCACCACCGTCGGCCAGCCCCTGAACAACGTGGCGCGTCATCACCTGACGGTGTCCGGACGATACCGGTTCAGCAATGCCTTGCGCGGATGGGAGCTGAATGCGGGCGTGCGTGGCGAAGCGAAACGTTATGCGTATGGCTACGAATTGCCGGGGTATATGGTGGGAGACGTCGGTGTCGGCTACACGGCCGATGCGTGGCGGGCGGCGTTGACGATCCGGAACGTGCTGGATCAACGCTATTACGCGGGCGGTCTGGCGGCGGCAGTGGCAGCGGGAAATCCACGGACGGTCATGCTGACCGTGGGATACCGGTATCGGTAGGTTCGCCCGGAAGAAACAATGGCCGGCTTCTTTCATGGAAGCCGGCCATTGTCGTTTGCTGAACCCCGTGTGCCGATCAGGCGCCGGGGGTGGCGGAAAGCCGCGCCGCTTACCGCCGCTTCAGAAAGTGCGTGTACACGCCCTCGCCGTTATCGGTCTGCGCCAGCAGCGCATTGCCCGTCTGTTTGGCAAACGCCTGGAAGTCGCGGGTTGACGACGTGTCGGTCGCGATGACCTTCAGCACCTGACCACTGGTCAGCGTCGCCAACGCCTTCTTCGCCCGCAGGATGGGCAAGGGGCATTTCAGCCCCTTGGCATCCACTTCCAGGTCGAACGACAGGTCCCCATCACTCATGTCCAATCTCCTGAACGCTTACAGCCGCGATTCAACCCAGGCTTGAACGCCAGCCAGGGCCGCTTCCAGACCCGATGGATCGGTGCCACCGGCCATGGCCATGTCGGGACGGCCACCGCCCTTGCCGCCGACCTGCTGCGCCACGAAGTTGACCAGTTCGCCCGCCTTGACCTTGCCCGACGCGTCGGCCGTCACCCCTGCCACCAGACTCACCTTCGAGCCTTCGACCGCGGCCAGCACGATCGCGGCCGAGTGCAGCTTGTCTTTCAGCTTGTCGACGGTCTCGCGCAGCGACTTCGGATCCACGCCGTTCAGCACCGCGGCCAGGACCTTCACGCCCTTGACGTCGACAGCGCCCGCAGCCAGATCGGCACCGGCGCTGGTCGCGAGCTTGCTCTTGAGCTGCGCCAGTTCCTTTTCCAGCTGACGCACCTGGTCCTGGACCTGCCCCAGCCGCGCGGGCACTTCGCCCGGCTGGACCTTGAGGGTGTTGGCCGCCGAGTTCAAGGTTGCGTTCAGGTGCTGCACGAACGCCAGCGAGTTGTCGCCGGTGATCGCCTCGACCCGGCGAATGCCCGCGGCCACGCCCGTCTCGGCCACGATCTTGAACAGGCCGATGTCGCCCGTGCGCGCCACGTGCGTGCCGCCGCACAGTTCGCGCGAAAAGCCGATGTCCAGCACGCGCACTTCGTCGCCGTACTTTTCACCAAACAACGCGACCGCGCCGTCCTTGACCGCCTCGTCGTACGACACCATCTTGGTCGTGACCGGCGTGTTGGCCAGCACTTCCTTGTTCACGATGGCTTCGACCCGGGCGATCTCGTCCGACGTCATGGGCGCATCATGCGCAAAGTCGAAACGCGTCTTGTCCGGATCGACCAGCGAGCCTTTCTGCTGCACATGGTCGCCCAGCACGATACGCAGCGCCTTGTGCAGCAAGTGCGTCGACGAGTGGTTGCGGCCCGTGCGCGCACGGCGCTCGGCATCCACTTCCGACTTGACCGTTTCGCCCAGCTCCAGCCGGCCGCTTTCCAGCTTGCCGTGGTGGCCGAACACTTCGGACTGCACCTTCAGGGTGTCGTCGACGATGAACTTGCCCTGGCTGGCATAGAGCACGCCCGAATCGCCCACCTGCCCGCCCGACTCGGCATAGAACGGCGAATGGTCGAGCACGACCACGGCCGACTGACCCGCTTCGATAGCCTTGACCGGGGTGCCATCCACGTACAGCGCGGTCACGCGGCCTTCACCCAGCAGTTCGGAATAGCCCACGAACACGGTCTTGGCGCCGTCATACGACAGGCCGGCCGACTGCTTGAACTTGCCCGCGGCCCGCGCCTGATCGCGCTGGCGCTTCATGGCGACTTCGAAGCCGGCCATGTCCACGTCGATCTCGCGTTCGCGGCAGATGTCGGCGGTCAGGTCGGTCGGGAATCCGTAGGTGTCATATAGCGTGAACAGCGTGTCGCCATCCAGCGCCTGCCCCGGCTTGAGCCCGGCCAGTGCGACGTCCAGGATCTTCATGCCGTTTTCCAGCGTTTCGCCAAAACGTTCTTCTTCCTGGCGCAGCACCTGTTCCACGCGCGACTGGTTGGCCACGAGTTCCGGATAGGCCTCGCCCATCTCGATCACCAGGTCCTTGACCAGGCGGTAGAAGAACGGCTTCTTTTGCCCGAGGT
Organism: Pigmentiphaga litoralis; assembly: GCF_013408655.1. NCBI lineage: Bacteria > Pseudomonadati > Pseudomonadota > Betaproteobacteria > Burkholderiales > Alcaligenaceae > Pigmentiphaga > Pigmentiphaga litoralis. The sequence continues at coordinate 763,074 of NZ_JACCBP010000002.1, read as the reverse complement.
TGTAGCCATGGCGCAGTGCGCGGCGGATGATCCGGCGCAGCACATAGCCGCGGCCTTCACTGCCAGGAATGACGCCGTCAACGATCAGGAATGAACATGCGCGGATGTGATCGGCGATCACCTTCAGCGAGTTTTCGTTCAGGTCCGTGCAACCCGTCTCGCGCGCGGCGGCCTTGATCAGGTTCTGGAACAGATCGATTTCGTAATTGGAATGCACGTGCTGCAGCACGGCGGCAATCCGCTCCAGGCCCATGCCGGTATCCACGCAAGGCTTGGGCAGCGGCGTCAGGGTGCCGGCTGCGTCCCGCTCGAACTGCATGAACACCAGATTCCAGATCTCGATATAGCGATCGCCGTCTTCTTCAGGCGATCCGGGCGGGCCACCCCAGATGTCCGGACCGTGGTCATAGAAGATTTCCGTACACGGACCACACGGACCCGTGTCACCCATCTGCCAGAAATTGTCCGACGCGTACCGCGCGCCCTTGTTGTCGCCTATGCGGATGATGCGCTCGACCGGCACGCCGATCTCGTCACGCCAGAGCGCGTACGCCTCATCGTCTTCCTGATAGACGGTCACCCACAGCTTTTCCTTGGGCAGGCCATACACGCCCGTCAGCAACTGCCAGGCGTACTGGATCGCTTCGCGCTTGAAATAGTCGCCAAAGCTGAAGTTGCCCAGCATTTCGAAGAAGGTGTGGTGGCGCGCCGTGTAGCCGACGTTTTCCAGGTCATTGTGCTTGCCGCCCGCCCGCACGCTGCGCTGCGACGACGTTGCGCGCTTGTAGCTGCGGGTTTCGGTGCCCAGGAACAGGTCCTTGAACTGCACCATGCCGGAGTTCGTGAACAACAGCGTCGGGTCGTTCCCGGGAACCAGGGACGACGACGGGACAATCGTGTGCCCCTGGGATTCGAAAAATTGCAGGAATTTCTGACGGATCTCGGCGGATTTCATCGCAGCGCTCATGGGCGGGGATGAATCGCAAAAGACCGCAGTTTGCATCCCCAGGGGTAAGAATCGAACCTCTGATTATAGAGGGTCGCGCGCCCACAAGGGGTCGCGCGGGCGCGCCAGCGTCATTCGTTGGCGAAAACGCTGATGGGCAAAGGCGGATTGGCAGGTCGGCCGCGTCGGCAGGCGGTTCTGCGGCCGGTTAGGCGGCCGTACGGATCAGCGCGGGAAGGCCGTGCGGATCTTCTGGTCGGTCTTGTACTGAGACAAGGCGTAGACCGCCCAGATCGCCGCAGGAATCCAGCCAATGACCGTGATCTGCAGGATCAGGCAGATGATGCCGGCAAACGGGCGGCCGATCGTGAAAAACAGCAGCCAGGGCAACAGCAGGGCAATGACCAAACGCATGGAAAAGAACCTTTTAGCTAGGACAAAACTGTCCATGTGACGGCCGTACAGGCTACCCCGCCGCGTTAGGCTGTGTAAAGCCGGGTGGTCCGGCGGATCGCGGCAAGTTTTTTGCCGCTGACGTGGGGAGATAAGAATGAAAACTGCGGGGCATGGAATTGAGTTGGCTCGTAGCGGTCGGTGGGCGACCACTATCGCGGCGGCGTTAATGGCGGCGGGATGCGGCGGCGGCAGTGACGACGCGCCCGCCACGACAACTGCTGCGGCGGTGTCGACGGAGAAGCCAGTGGAACAGCCCATTCTGACAATGCCGACGTCGACGTATACGGGGATGTACGCGCAGGCATTTCAGCGGATCAACGAGGCGCGGATCGCGGCTGGGGTGAGTGCGTTGAAGCAGAGTGTAGAACTGGATCGGGCTGCACAGGCGCATGCGGAGTATTTGGCTTACCACAACCTCACAGGGCATTATCAAAGCTCACTAGACGCTTTATTTACGGGCACTAACCATGTCGATCGCGCACTGGCGCAGAAATACAAGAACACGGTGACGGTCGAAGTAGTCTCAACAGCGGCAAGGGACTATTCCGGCGCGAATCACGTCGATCTTCACTTGAACTCCGTTTACCATCTGCTCGGTGCATTGCTACCAAACGCTAACGAGATCGGCATTGGCGTTAGCTGGCCTTCCGCTATTGGGCAGGTCAGTCTCAGCATCACAACAGGCACCACCGACTCACGCCTGATGCCGGTCAAATATCCGATCGTGTGGCCCGCCGACAAAGCCATTAACACCGCCAGGCAATTCGTTCCCGCGATCGAAAGACCCAACCCGCTGCCGGATATAGCCACGAACTTTTCCGTTACCGTAGGATCACCAGTGATGTATTGCCGTCGGCTCGATTTGAAGGCGCCCCTGACTGTCACCAGCGCCAAATTAGTTGATCGCCTGACCCAAGCCCCCCAACCCGTGTATGTATTGAGACATGGCACTGCCTCGGTGAGTGGAGCGATTCGCGCAGACGTTCTGTTAGACCCGAACCCTGCCGACATCAGCAAACAGTGCATCTTCCTTATACCTAAGACACCGCTCGACGTGCGGCGAACCTACGACGTAACCGTCACATCAATCGAGCAAGGCGTCAGCTCGGAAACAACCTGGGCTTTCGTGACTGGCGATTGAGGCGTATTCGCTAATGTCTGCTTGTCGGACCAAAGTCAGCCGCTTGAAGACTCGAAGTAGCAATTGGACCAAAAACTGTCACGCTGCAGGGTCCAGTGTTTGGGGGACGCATTCCTTCCCCCAAACGCGACGAAGTCCGACCATTTAAATTCCGCATTGCCTCCTGCGCTGCCACTCGCGCTTCCGCAACCACGCCTGGCTATAAAAACGCCCTCAGGGGAAAGCAGCACCTCGAAAGGTCCATGCATGCAACGTGGAGCCGCTGCAGTTGCGGCGCATGAGTCGTACCACACCCAGTTGGCTGTGAACCGAACTTGCAGCTTTTCCGGGCTGAAGACAAACATGAGCTGCTCAAAGGCACCTTGATTCTGGTTGCCCGGCATCTCTAAAACCACTCCCTCCATCGCTGCCAGCAACGCTGCGATCGACGTAGGAGCTCGCATATCCTCGATGACTCTGCTCGACGCCGGAGGCGCCGCAACAATCTCCGGCATCACCCGCGCTGCCGTCCCTGTCACATGCGTCGAGTCCATCGCAGGTCGACTCCATTGCGGAGACGCGAGTTGGGCGGCGGCCGGGAGGGCGCTCAGGGCGACAGTGATCGCTGCGGCGATGGCTAGCTTGGTCATGGCAATGTCCTCAGTACTTGCAGTAAAGATGCGCGAGCGCGGTGGTTTGCGCGGAGAGGGGCGTGCCGTCGTAGTCGACAAGCTGCACTTCCCAGTGACCGCCCAGGTCGCGAGCGCGGCGGGTAAAGGCGGAGGCTTTGGATGACTCCAGTTGCGGGATCAGGTAGATCAGCGGCACGCCGGTACCGGTGCCCAGGGGGCCGCAGGCGGGCTTGGGCACGATGGCGGCGTGGCTGACCAGCACGGTCGAGACCAGCACGTAGCTCGACAGCAGGTCGTCGACGCGGCCCCAGACGCCGAGGCGGCACAAGAGGCCGGTGCCGCTGGCGGTGTCGGTGGCGATCGCACCATTGGGGGTGCAGGCGTTGCCGGTGGCGGCCAGCGAGGCCAGGGCGCGCCATGTGCCCTGGCTGCAGACTGCCAGTCCGCCGGACGCGGTGCGTGCGTACTCGGCTGACGAGCCGGCGGCGGTTGAGACGCTGCTCTGGCAGGCCTGGTCAGGAACGGCCAGGTCGCGCAGGCCCAGGCGGCGGGTGGACACACCTCCCTGGGCGACGAGGTCCTGGCCGTCGACGGTCAGTGCCAGGCCCCGGCTGGTAATCAGCAGCATTTGCCCCGCGTTGACGCGCAGGGTCGGGGTGGCGTCCGCGACATCAAAGAGGGTGCCGCGCCGTGTCGAGAGTCCGGTGTCGGCATGGACGCGTTGGCTGGTGACGATGCCGGTGACGGGGTCGATCCTGACGCTGTCGCCCTGGTCGGACAGGAACGCGCCGGTTTTCGCATTGAGCTTGCCTGCGCAGCGCAGCGTGATCGATCCGTCGGGGTTGGCGGCGACGCAGGTTTGTCCGTCGGGCGCACGCAAGGCCAGCGTGTTGTCGATGGTGACCTTGCCTTTGACGCTCAGATCTCCGCGCAGGTCCGGGTCGCGGCGGTCGCGCAGGCGGACAAATTCGTTGAAGAGTGTGGTGTCCAGGCTGGCGAGCACGCCGACAATGCCGGGCACGGCGCCCAGCGGATTGGGCAATGAGAAGGCGGTGCCCCGGATGACGGCGGGCTGTTCGGGATAGACGGCGCCGCCATGCCCCGCGGTTGCCATCATGACTTGCGCGATCAGATCCGTGTTGGGTGCGGGCGATCCGGGCAGTTGCACGGGGGTGGTCGTGAAGGCCAGTGCGTCCAGCCGGCAGCCGGTGCCCGGGCAGGTGCCGGTGGTCACGATGCGGGTGGCAACGTTTTGATTAAGTGGGGTGAGGTCGGGGAAGCCGCCTTGCAACAGACCCAGTGCGCGCAATTCCGACAGCTTCGGCGCATAGGGGTTGGCGACGGTGGGTAGGTCGGCGGCGCCGGGCGTCGAGCTCAATCTGTCGTAGTGGCGCACCAGGTAGGTGTCCATCGCGCTTTTGACGGCGAGCAGGTAGGAGCCTGTGGCTTCGGCAGCGGCGTCGTGGACGCCTTGCAGAAGTTTGCCCACGGACAGCACCGTGACGATGCTCAGGATGCTTGCGGTGATGGCGAGTTCGATCAGCGTGAACCCACGCTGCCAGGATCGCCGGAACGCTGCGCGCCGAATCATCGCCGTTCCTATCGCGCGGTGAACACGAAGCGGTTGCTGTCGCCGCCCGTGCACAGGGCTTCGGCGCCGGTGGCATCGTAGATGCCGATCGCACCGCCTACGGCAGGTTCCTTGACCGTGGTGCCGTTGATCTGGATGCGTTCGGACACGCGTTGCAGCACGGCAGCCAGGCCGGGGCACGCGGCTTCGTTGACGCGGGTGAAGGTCAGCGTGAAGGCATCGCCTGCCGCCGTGATGCCGCCGGGGCTCAGCACCAGCATGCCGTCCGTTGCGCCCAGGCCATGACGCACGGTGGCATTGGCGCCCTGCCCTTCGACCGTCAGCACACTGCTGCTTCGCAACCCGTTGGCGAGCTGGGCCATGCCGATACCGGTGTAGGGCGTTGGCCCCAGCCCCTGGGTGGCCGACTTGCTGCGCGCGACGAAGCGCTGCAGTTCCTGGCCGACGCTGGGCACCTTGTTTTCGATGATGTAGCCGTTGATGGCGGGAATGCCAAGGATTGCGGCGATCAGGATGATGGCAGCCACGATGGCGATTTCGACCAGGGTGAAGCCTTGCTGACGGCGCAGTGTGCGGAAGGAAGGAACGCAAAATAGTGACATGGAAGGTCTCATCGACTGGAGTAGAAACGGGTCATCGCCATACGCATTTCGTTGACGACGGCGAAGTGCCAGAAAAGAATGCTGAACAGTACGGAGACAGCCACCAGCAACATGGCCCACCGCGCAACGGCGGCCTTGCGGGCAACGTCGTGCACGGCGCGGGTTTCGACGCGGGACCGTGCGCGCAGCAAGGCGTCATCCATGCCGCGCGTGGCGATCAGGTCGGTCAGGAACCACAGCGTTTCGCGATCGACGACACCGGTATCGAAGGTCGCACTGCCGACCTGACCGTCGTCGATGCGGGCGATCATCTGTTCGATGTGCCATCGCTGCCACGCGTTGGCGCCGATGGCCTGCACCTCGAGCACCTCGCGCAAGCCGGGGCTGACGTTGCCCCGCTTCTTGACCAGGGTGGCAAGCGACGCCAGGAACCGGATGCCCTGGAAGTCCCGGTACAGGCGCCAGATCAGGTGCTCGTCCAGCCACCGGCGCACCGGGCCGACCAGGTTTGGCAGTGACCATGCGATCAGCCACAGCAGCCCTGCGCTGGTGATCGCCAGCCCCAGCGCCCAGGCTTCGATGAAGTCCGACAGGCCATACAGCCGTGCCGCCTGCGTGCCCACGAAGTCCGCCGGCAGCATGCCGAAGGCCTGCTTCAGCCGGGGCACCGTGAAGGCCGGGATGGCCAGGACGGTGGCGACCATCACCAGCATGGCCACCACGCCGACCGCGGCGGTCCGGATGAAGGTGCTCTGCGCCAGTTCGACGACACGCGTCACGGCAGCCACGTCACGCAATGTCTGTTCGAGCGCGCCGGCACCGCCGCGCTGCCCCATGCGGATCAGCACCAGATCGTCGTCGGGCAAGGTGCCGCGAAACGTCTCGTACAGGTCGCCGCCGACTTCCTGATGCAGGTCGGCCCAGTGGTGCGACAGGATGCCCCGGCGGTGCCGCAGGCCATAGCGATCGGCATCGCTGCGGAAGACGTCGCGCAAGGTCTTGCGCCCGCCCGTGCCTTCCATGACATCGGCCAGGTAGTCGTAGTAGTCGGCGCGGTCCTTGCGGAACGAAAGGGCCGCCAGACGCGCCGGGGACAAGGCCTGTCGCAAACGGGTCAGCAGCGTCATGACTTGGTCCCTGCTGCGATCCGGCCCGCCGTGGCTGCCGCCCGCCGGCTGGCGAACGCCGTGATCGGCCGGCGGGCCACCGCCACGGCCGACCGCGCGCGGCGCGCCTGATGCGACCGCTGCAGGGCCACCGTCTCGAAACTCATGAAGCGCGGTTCGATGTCACGGGGATCGACTTCGCCGACCGAGGCCTTGTAGACGGCACACTCCATTGCCGTCTTGCCGGTCATGTCGGGACTGGTAAAGGGCGCAGTCCGGTGCGACAGAAAGTGCGCACGCAGGCCCAGCGCATCGCCTTTGCGGATCAGGCGCAGCACCGCTTCGTCCGTCGTGGGCTCGATCATCTCTGCCACCACCGTGCGGCCGCTGATCCCGCTCAATTCAGGCAACAGCTCGGTCCGGCAGTGCGTGCAGCCTTCCGGATTCCGGGCCCGCAACGCGGCGATGTCGATGCCATACAGACGGACCAGGCGTTCGGCATAGCGCTGCCAGTGGCCAGACGCGTCGTCGTCTTCGAACAGCGATGAAAACGGCAGCCGGCAATGCGGGCACAAGGTCGGCAGCAGCGTCTGGTAGACGAGCAACTTCAGGATGCCCGGCGTGGCGAGCAGGTCGCGCGAGATCCCGATGAAGTCCGAGGCCAGACGGTCGGGAATCAGAATGGCCGAGCCGGCGTGGGTCGTCGTGTAGAGGTTGCTGCCGGAGCTGGCCAGGTCCATGAAGGCACGGCCGGTTTCATGGTCACGAATTTCGCCGATCAGCAGGTCGTTCATGGCGGACCGCTTGATGGTCTTGAGCTTGGCATCGAACTCGCCACTGCCGCCCCCATCGAGCGTGCGCGTCACGGTGTTCTGCAGCGCGTTCGGGATCAGGTATTCGACCGGATCTTCCAGCGTGATGACCTTGCGGGTCTTGGGCACCATCGACATCATGGTTGCAATGGTCGTGGACTTGCCCGACCCCACCACTCCTGCCAACACGACCGCGCCGCCTTCGGACAGCAGCGCGCGATCAATCAGCGCGATCTGGCTGGGCAGATAGCCCAGCGACGCGAAGCCATCGAGCCGCATCTCGGCATCCAGATGCAGGATGCGCAAGGTCACGGACGGCCCGCAGTCGGCTGACAGGGACGCCCATCGCAACATGTAGCCGCGATCATCGACTTCGTGATGAATGCGTCCTTGTTGCTCGATCGCCGGATCGAACACCGCGCCGTTGCCCCCCTGGATGTCCATGTAGGCGACCGCAAGCACTTCCATCAGCGTGGCGGTCTGCATGCGCTGGAATCGGTACGGCGTGACGTACTTGCCGCCGACCGTGTACTTGATTTCCGACTCGGGCTCGAGCAGCCGAATATTGATGTGCAGGTCGCTGGCAGCATGTCGTACGCCCCAGGCCACGATGTCGTGGAAAGCCGCGGCCATCGAGCTCTTGAGCGGATCCAGCAGTACCCGCCGCCGGTTGCGCAGGGTGTCGCCGGTGATCTGCTCGCGCGCGATCGACAGCAGCAAGGTGGCAGGAACCACGATGCGGGAGGCCTGCGCCAACGGCCGTGGGCGACGTCGCACCATCCGTTCAATCTCTTCGATGTGCTCGCTGTCGGCATACTCTTCGACTGTCAGGATGGCGACCGACCCGTCTTCAAATTCGACGGGGCACAACTTGTTGACCAGCGTGCCGATATCGAACTCGGACCGAAGGGCGCGGCGGAATGCCGGCGACAGGCGCGCCAGGGCGTCTCGGCTGTCGATGCGGATCGGTGGCGCCGGGGTCGTCAGTGGCGTTGTCGGCGCCATGGTCATCGCGGCTGTCGAAGGCGCAAGCGCATCGGACGTCGGCTCGGCCAATTGCGTCGGTGTCGCTCCCAGCGACAACGGGGTGTATCGGGGTTTCCGGCCAAACAGGTTCATGGCGTTCTCTGCAAAGTCATGGAAGGAAGGGGATTCAGTGCGCAAGGGAATTCACCGGGGAAGGGCCATCGCCCCCAGGGGCAGCGTCATGACCGTTCCCGGAGCCGCCGGCGCCGTCCCGGCCACGTAACACACCACTCGCGGCGCGCGTTCTCCGGACCGCGTCAGATGCACGCAGAGGTCATCGATCCTGGCCAGCTGGAACGCGGCGGCTGCCGCGGAGGCATTGCGTGCCTGCGCCTGGCCCTGCCGGAAATGCAGCCGTTCTCCGTTCATCAGCACATCGGCCTGCAGCGCGCCGGCCGTGCCATAGATGGCTGCGACCGTGATGCGATCGGGCCGTTTGACCGGCGCTGCCGTCGTGCTGGCTGCGGGCCGCCCAGCCTTTGCTCGCTCCGCATCGAGCGCGCGTTCGGCGTCGAGGCGCAACATGTCGCGGACCAGGTTCAGCTCTGTCTGACCCAGCGCGCTGCCGGTGGGAAGAACCGCGCCAGCCAGCAAACCCAGCAGACCAAGCCAGGCCGCGACGCCACCACGACCAACGACATCACCACCCTCAACGAAGTGCATACAAAGTCCCTTGCAGGCTGGCCATCCAGCGGCTGCGGTTAAGTGCGGGTTCAGCGGTTTCGTGGAGGCGGGCATCCAGCAGGCGCCACGCCACCTGACCGGACAGCGATGCCGGCACCAGGGCCAGCGATCGCAACGGCCCATCCAGCGTCAAGGACCGTTCATGGACGGAGGGCATCCCGGGTAAAGCCGGCATCGGCACACCAAAGCCGTCGACTGGCGGCTCGATCCGCAAGGGTGCAGGCTCGCCGATTGCAATGGCCGCGAAAGCCGGCAGCACGGTCTGCAAGTGGCTGAAGGTGCCGGCATCGTGGGTCGACAGCGGCTGCAGGCGATCAATGGCAAGCGGCTCCACGCCGTCCGACAGCACGAACGATGCGGTGACGCCATCGAGCGGATGCCAGCTTTCGGTCCACCCCGACGGCCGGGCCGCAAGGAACGTGGCATTGGTCGCGTTGCGGCGTTGCCGTTCGTACTGCGCCCCGCACTGCCAGCCGGCGTCGGCGTGCGGCTGACATTGCGCACCGCGCAATTGCCAGCCGCCAATGTCCATGGGGAGGCCCGCGACGGCTGCCAGCACGGCCGATACCCCGTCATCGGTATGCACCCGCGTCCGGGATGCCAACCGCGTCAACGCATCACGCCAGGCTGCCTCGGGGGAGACGCTGGACGTGGTGGATGGCAGGGGCTCCGTGCCGGATCGCCACGAACGGACCAGGTCCCACCCTGCCCGCCCTCCGATCGTCAGCGCGCACGCCGCCAGCGCCACGATGACCGGCTTGGGCACTGCCCAGCCCACCGGCTTCAAGCTGATGGCCGCGGACAACTGCGCGCCGAGCAGCGTCAGGTCGAACGGCTCGGCGGGCGACGCGGGAACCTGGCCGTGCACGGTCAGCGCCGCGCCATGCCGATCCATCAAGGCCTGCAAGGCAGAATGCGCATCCGCCGGCGTCGTGTAGACGCGGTCCGTTTGCGTCAGCACTTTGCCCTGGTGCGCCGCGACCAGCCACGTGCGGCCATCGGGCAGGTCCACGCAGCAAGCGTGCAGTCCACGTGCGTGCCCGTGCGCGAAGGCCAGCGCCGCGCAGTACCGCGTCATGCCGCGGGCAGGCCGGTCGCCCCGTGGAAAGCGCAGGACACCGACAGCTTCCGCCCGCTCGCCGCCATGGGCATAGTGCGTGGCGCGGTGCTCGCGGGCTTTCTTCCTGGCCCGCGCGGTCAGTTCGCTGCCGAGGATGGTGTGCCAGCGCAGGCCCAACACCAGTTCGGCTGCATGCCCGGGCAGCGCAACCACGGCGTAGTCGCTCGACATCAGAAGCCCTCCTCGACCTGCGCCGTGACGATCACCACCGTCGTGGCGCGCTGCTTCGTCGCCTTGCCCGACCCGCCAAAGAGGAGTGAAGCGTCCTCGTCGATACGCCTGCGGTCGTACTGCGCATGGCTGCGGTCGAAGCCGGAAATGACGACAGGCTGCCCCGGCCGCAGCTCGACCTGCTGGACCGTTCCCATGCCTTCGATGGTCTTCTGCTGCAGCTGGACCTGATTGCTCGATGACCCGAAGGTCAGTGTCTTGAGTGGCTGCGCGACGGTGTTGTCGTAGGCGATCGACAGCAGGATCTGGCCGTCGTCCTGCGCATCGGGGATCAGCGTCAGGAAAGACCCGACCGTCTCTTCCTTTTGCGTGACCGAGGGCGCGGTTGACGTCCCGGCCGACGAAGCGACGGTGGTCACCTGCACCTGATCGATATAGCTGAAGGTGGTGCGCACGGCATGCGTGACGGGCCGGCGGTTCAACGTCTGCAGCGGCACCGATGTGCGCCTTACGATGGTGCCGATCTCGCTGATGGCCTTGATCACCAGCGCCGTCCCTTCCCACTCGCGGCGGCCCGAGGCCATCGACGACCCAGCTCCAGCCACACTCGACACCAGCGACGTCAGTGGCGACAGCCGCAAGGCCGCCTCGGTCCGTGCATACAGCACGTTCCAGTCGATGCCCTGTTCATTGCTGTTGTTGGAGACGACATCGATCTCTTCGAACACCAGCCGCACGCGCCGCGTCAGTGCCTTGTTTTCGCGGTCCAGATAGGTCGCGACACGGTCAAGCGCATCACGCGTGTCGGTCACCACCACCAGCCCCGATGCGTCGCCGTTGGCAACGACCACGCCCGCACGGGTCAGGAAAGGTTCGAGCTTGGCCTTGACCGCATCGATGGGCGAACCACCTTCGCTTTCGATCCGCGTCCCGGACGTGCTTTCAAAAGCGCCGCCCGATGTCTTGCCGCTGCGCCCCAGGCTGGCGGACGCCGACGACTTGAGCGTCAGCGCGCGCACGTTGAACACCCGTGTTTCAGTGCGGAAGAAACGGATCACCGAATCTTCGTACTTCCAGTACACGCCCAGGCGATGCGCAGCCAGGTCGAGCAACCTCGGCAAAGGATGGGCACCGATGGGAACCGCCACGGTCGGCGCGATGGCGTGCGCCGCCGCTGCGGAAGCCGATGGGGTAGCCGTGCCGGAGGCCGATGACCCGGCGCTGCTGGCCAGCCGCGGCGAAAACCCCTCGGCGGGCAACAAGGCTTCGGGCGAAATCCTGACCTGGATGCCGGTGGCCAGAAATACCTGCTCGCCCAAGGTGACCAGATCGACCCGGCCACCGGGAAACATCAACGAGGTCTGCACCTCGCCGCGCAAGGCGGCCGGCAAGGTAACCTCGCGCGCCACGGGCTGCGGCGCGCCGGCAAGCCAGGGCCGGTCAACGTCTTGTTGAGCACGCCGGGCGCTTGCCGCCGCCAGCTTCGCATCGAAGCCGGCACGCAACGCGGTCACGTCAGCCGCGGCGCTGGCGGCCTGCACGTCGACCTGCTGACCCAGCCGAACATGCGCGCATCCGGACAGCACGGAGGCCGCCACCAGCGGCAGCACACGAAAAGACATTGCATTCATCGCGCGCTCGCCATGGTTGCCGTGCGATTGCACGCTTCCGCCAACGGTATGACCCGCAGAACCTGATTCGAATAGAAGCAGGGCTGCAGCGGCCGGGTCGACAGTTCGGTCGAAGCCAGCAGATCGCGCACGGCGCTTTTGAAATCGCTGCCAAACGATGCCGTGCCAGCCAGCGGAATATCGACATCCACGGTCCAGTGCTGCGCATCGAACGACCACCCGGCAAGCCTGGCCCAGCGCGTCAGCACCGCGCGCATGGTGGGATCCGAACTTGCCGCATCAAAGGCTGCCGACGGCCGCACGGAAGCCGACGCCGCAAGCGAAACGGGAACGCCTGGCCGCGCCATCGCCGCCTGGCCCATGGCGGAGGCCGTCCGCATACCCGCCGTATCGCTGGCGGCGCTGCGGGCACTGCGCGCGGCGCCGGACGTCGTGGAAGGCACGCCACGGGGGTTCACCGAAGACACCGGCGCCGTGCCGCGCCCGTGACCCGGCAGCGCCGCCGACGCGTCTTGCGGCGCTCGCGCATCCGTCACGGCCCACGCCGCGTCGTCGCCGGCATCGAACGCAGGCCCGCGTCCGGCAATGCCGCCCCGGCCTTCCGGTGCATCGCCTTCATACCGCGCAGCCGAGACCACGCTGCCGATACGCATGACCCACGCGTTGGCCGTGCCCGCCACGACGACATAGCCCCCACGGACCGTGCTTGGCGCCAGCTGCTCGCCGCCGTCGGCGACGCGGAAAATGGCAGGCACGGTCTGGCCTGACTTGAACTGCACGAAGGTGGATTGCCCGTCGTCAAAGACCTGCACCGGCGCAACGCGGCGGTCGCCCGACACGCGATACGCAAAGTCGTACAGGGCCGGCGCGGCGGCTTGCGCAAGCGCGGGCGACACGGGTAACAAAGGGACAAAAAGACTGGCAAAAACGAAGCGCGCGACCATGGACATTCCTTGCGATGACAGCGCCATCGCAAGGGCAATGCGATAGCATGGAGCCATCGTGCCCGACCGCCGCAACCGCCCGGAAGCGGGTCAATTACTTACCTTGGACCTCGTTTTATCCTAGGTTCCCAGCACTGGAATTTGCGCCCATGCGACTTCGTATCCTGTCCGATTTGCACCATGAAACCTTTGGTGGCGAACGCCCGATTCCGTCTGCCGACGCCGATGTTGTCGTGCTCGCCGGCGACATCCACACCCAATGCAACGGCCTGGCATGGGCCGCGCGGCGCTTCCCGAATACGCCCATCATCTACGTCGCGGGGAACCATGAGTACTACCATGCCCATCTGCAGGAACTGGAGGCGCAACTGCGCGAAGACGCCCGCCGGCTGGGCATCCACTTTCTGGAAAAAAATGCGGTGATCCTTGACGGCGTGCGCTTTCTTGGCACGACCCTGTGGACCGACTTTGACCTGTACGGACCGCAGGGCGCGGTGGCCGCCGCACACATGGCGACCCAGGTGATGCCGGACTTCCGGATCATCGAGACCGACGAGGGCGACTACACACCCGCACTGAGCGTGGAGCGTCACAAGCAATCCCGACAATGGTTGCAGATGCAACTGGATACGCCGTTCGATGGCACGACCGTGGTCGTCACGCACCATGCGCCCAGTGCCCTCTCGGTGCCAGAGCAGTTCCAGGGCGACACCTTGTCACCGGCGTTTTCATCGAACCTGGATGCCATGGTCGAGCAGGCGGATCTGTGGATCCACGGCCATACACACACGTGTTTCGATTACCCCATCGGACGTGGCCGGGTGATCGCCAATCCCGGCGGATACCCCAATGAAAACGCCGCATTCGATGCGGCGTTGGTCGTGGACATCCCGGCGGCCCAATAGGCCTTACGTAAATCCGGGCCCCATCAGATCGATGCGATCCGTGCAGAAGGCATCGACGCCCCACTGCAACAGTTCGCGTGCGCGCTCCGGTTCATTGACCGTGTAGCAGAACAGCCCATATCCGGCGGCCTTCACGCGCGCTGCAAGGTCGGGCGTCAGATGCCGGTGATTGCAATGCAGGGCAATCGCATCGACGGCCGTCATTTGCGCCTGCCAATCTGCCGGCACATGCGACAGCAACAACGCACGCGGAATGTCCGGCGCCGTGCGCCGAGCCGCCAACAGGGAGTTCACGGAAAACGACGACATCAGGGGCTTCAGCGCCAGGTCATGAACCCCGGCAAACATCGCCTGCGTGATTCGCCCGACGATCTCGCCGGTCGCGACATCAGCCCCCGGTGAAGGCTTGATCTCGACATTCATCCACACGCCCTGCTGACGCAGCCACGCGACGGCATCGACATAACGCGGGACGCGCGCCAATGAAAAACGCGGGGCCAGCCAGCTCCCCGCGTCTTTCATTGTCAACTCGTCCGACGGCAGATCGGCCACCCGGCCCGACCCCGCTACCGTGCGCCCCAGCACATCGTCATGCATCAGCACCGGTACGTCGTCACCGGCCAGCATCACGTCGAACTCGACCGCGACATGCCCATGAAAAACGGCGGCATCCATGCCCACGAGCGTGTTCTCGGGAGCCAGAATGCCGCCGCCGCGATGGGCCACCACCCGCGGATAGTGCCAGCCCCGAGGGGCCGGTCCATGCACGGGCGGGACCATCGTCATTGCGCCATCACTATCACTTGCTGCTGCGTGCGGCCGGCTTCTTGGTCGCCGCGGCCGTGGCCGGTCCGGGCGGGTTCATCAGCAGCGAAGCACGCGACACGCCATCATCCAGACCTTGCTTTGGCGGCTTCTTGCCGCTCCAGACATCGTCCAGTTCCTCGTCCAGCACGCGGCTGACGGCGTAGTAGTTGTTCAGGCGGAAGCCGCGCGTGTACTGCGCCGGCACGGCCGCCATTTCACGCACGACGCTTTCGGCGCCCGGGATGCTCTTGTAGTACGAGACGTCGGACGCGCGATAGGCCGCCTCGGTCAGCGGCAGGAAGCCGGTCTTCTGGCTCCAGTCCGCCGCCACGACCGGCGAGGCCAGGTACGCGATGAATTGCGCAACGGCCTTCTGTTCAGCCGCCGAATGACCCGACAGGGCCCACAACGACGAGCCGCCCACGAACGGGTTGCTTGGCTTGGTGGCTTCTTCGTCGTAGTAAGGCAGCGGGGCCACGCCGTACGAGAACTTGGCATCGGCCTGCACCTTGGCCAGCGCGCCAGTACCGGTGGTCAGGATCGCGCATTCGCCGGACGCGAACTGCGCGTCGGCCTGGTCGCCTTCGCTGCGCACCGGGAACAGCTTGCTGCGCACCCAGCTCATCATCAGCGCCAGATGGCGCACGTGCAGCAGGTCGTTGGCCAGCAGGACCGCACCGTTCGAGCCGTCCAGGCCGTTGTTCTTGGACGCGTACGGCGTGTTGTGCAGCGCCGACAGGTTCTCAAGGTGGATCCAGGTCTGCGAGCTGGTGGCGTACGGGCAGCTGACGCCGGCACCCAGCAGGGCGATCAGGTGCTTCTGCATTTCACGCCAGGTCTTTGGCGGTGCATCGGGATCCAGGCCTGCCTGCTTGTACAGGTCGCGGTTGTACATATAGACCGGCGCTTCGGCCATGAAGGGCAGCGCCAGCAGGCGATTCTTGGAATCGCGCATGGTGCCCGTCGTTTGCGGCAGGAACCAGCGCAGGTCCTTGATCGGGTACTTGTTCAACAGTTCGAACATGGGCAGCACCGCGCCCTGCTGGGCGATCAGTTCCGGCGAATGGTTGTCGCCGATCTCGATCAGGTGGGGCTGACGCTTGGCGCGGATCGATGCGATGCCGTCCTGGATCAGCTTTTCCTGCGTCGGTTCGGCGCGAACCTTGACCGTGAAACCGATGTTCTGCGCGTTGAAGCGGTCCACCAGCGCGTTGAATTCCTGGGACTGCTCCTTATTGAGCGCATGCCAGACTTCCAGTTCGATCGGCCCGCCGCTGGCCGGCTTGGAACCGTCGGCCGCCAGCGAGGAGCCTGCGGCGGCAGCCGCAGCGGCGCCACCGGCTGCTGCCGCAGCCTTGCCCTTGCCCGTCGACTTGGCGGGGGCCGCGGCCTTCGCGGCCGGCTTGGCTGCGGGCTTGGCGGCGGCCTTGGCAGCCGGCTTCGCGGCCGGCTTGGTCTGCGCCTGGACAGCCGACAGGCCGCCCATCATGAACATGGCGGCCGCCAGGGCGGATACGCCCGCGGAACGCCACAAATTCGGTTGCTGCATTGATCCGTCTCCGAATGGGGATATGGAGTTATAGAAAAGGGAAATCGACCTCGGGACGGCGCCCGGAGATCAGATCGGCAATCGCCCTGCCCGAACCGCATCCCATGGTCCACCCAAGGGTGCCATGGCCCGTATTCAGATAGAGATTCGGCAATTTGGTTCGCCCGATCAGCGGAACGTTAGACGGGGTGAGCGGCCGCAGGCCCGACCAGTACGACACCTTGTCGAAATCGACCGCGCCGGGAAACAGCTCGCGGGTCAGGCGGGTCAAGGCTTCGCAGCGCGTCGGATTCAACGCCCGGGAATAGCCATTGAGTTCCGCCGTGCCCGCCACCCGCAGCCGGTCGCCCAGACGGGAAATCACGACCTTGTGCGCGCTGTCGGTCAGGCTCACTTCAGGCGCCCGGAGGGGGTCGGTGACCGGAAAGGTCGCCGAATAGCCCTTGGCGGGGTACACCTGGCAAGGCACGCCCAGCGGGCGCACCAGCTCTGGTGAGTAACTGCCTACTGCCACCACAAAAACGTCGGCGTCGAGTTTACCGTAAGCGCCGGATGAGTCGATGGTTTCGACTGCCACAACCCGCCCCCCTTCCGCAATCAGCCGTGTGGCCTGGGTCAGGAAGCGAAAACGCACCCCCGCCAGCTTCGCCTTGTCGGCCAGTTGCTGCGTAAACAGGTGGACATCCCCGCTTTCATCGGCGGCCGTGTAGTCGCCCCCCACGATCGCCTGCCGGTGCGCGGCCAGCGCCGGCTCGATGGCCAGCACCTCGTCGGTCGACAGCACGCGGCGGTCGACCCCCACGTCGCGCATCATGTCGGCCGCCTTCTGCGACGCTTCGAACTGCGCGTCGTCGCGATAGAAATTCAGGATGCCCTTTTCCAGATGGTCGTAGCTGATGCCCAATTCGCGGCGCATGCCCTGCAGCGTGTCGCGGCTGTACTGGGCCAGGCTGACCAGGGCGCGGATGTTCACGGGCAGCCGGCCCGGCAGGCATTCGCGCAGAAAAGCGAAGGCCCACAACCATTGATGGATGTCGGCGCGCGGCCGGAACAGCAGCGGCGCGTCGGGCTGGGTCAGCCACTTCAAGATCTTCAGGGGGGCATCGGGATTGGCCCATGGCTCGGCATACGAGACAGAAATCTGGCCTCCATTGCCGAAGCTGGTCTCTTGCGCCGGGCCGAATTGCCGGTCGACGACAGTCACGTCATGCCCCGCCCGGTTCAGCCACCATGCGCTGGCAGTGCCGATAATGCCACTGCCAAGTACAACAACTCTCATCCTGACTCCTGGATGCGGACCGCTGGATGTGAACCACGTAAGGCGGCCGCCTTGCGCCGACATTCTAGACCCGTCCGTGACTCGTCATGCCGCGTGCCAACGGTTATGCTGACGCCAACGCAAGGAACCCGCTTGGAAACCCTACTTCAGCAAATCTTGAATGGCCTCGTCCTGGGCAGCGTCTACGCGCTGGTCGCACTGGGCTACACGATGGTCTACGGCATCCTGCAACTCATCAACTTCGCCCACGGCGACGTGTTGATGGTGGGCGCCATGACGGCCATGGTCACGGTCCGTTGGGTCATGACGACCTTTCCCGACCTGCCCGGCCCGCTGGTGCTGCTGGCTGGCCTGGCCGCCGCGATACCGACCTGCATCATCGTCAACGTCCTGATCGAACGGATCGCCTACCGGCCCTTGCGCAACGCGCCGCGCTTGGCGCCGCTGATCACCGCGATCGGCATCTCGATCATGTTGCAGACCATGGCGATGATCGTGTTCGGCCGCGAATACCATCAGTTCCCCAACCTGCTGCCCAATGACTCCATCAACGTGGGCGGCGCATTGGTCACACCCACCCAGATCGGCATCCTGGTGATCGCGGCGCTGGCCATGCTGGGCCTGACGCTGCTGGTCGAGCGCACCCGGCTGGGCCGGGCGATGCGGGCTACGGCTGAAAACCCCAAAGTGGCCGCGCTGATGGGCGTGAACTCCAACCACATCATCGTGATGACGTTTGCGCTGGGCGCCGCGCTGGCCGCGCTGGCAGGGGTCATGCTGGCCGCCAACTATGCCGTCACGCACTTCTACATGGGCTTCCTGCCCGGACTGAAGGCCTTTACGGCCGCAGTGCTGGGCGGCATCGGGAACCTGTACGGGGCCATGCTCGGGGGCTTGTTGCTGGGGCTGGTGGAATCCTTGGGCGCGGGCTACATCGGCGACCTGACCGGCGGCTTCCTGGGCAGCCATTACCAGGACATCTTCGCCTTCATCGTGCTGATTCTGGTGCTGACCATCCGGCCGTCGGGCCTGATGGGTGAACGGGTGGCGGACCGCGCATGACCGACGATCGCAAACGACAACTGTGGCTGGGCGCGTTCGGCGTGCTGGTCATCGCCCTGCCGTGGATCATGGGATCGTTCGGCAACAGCTGGATCCGTATCCTGGACATGGCGCTGCTGTACGTGATCCTGGCGCTGGGGCTCAATATCGTGGTGGGATTTGCCGGCCTGCTGGACCTGGGCTACATCGCCTTCTATGCCGTGGGCGCCTATCTGTACGCGCTGCTGGCGTCGCCCCACCTGGTCCAGAACTTCGAGTGGATCGCACAGATGTTCCCCGACGGCCTGCACATGTCCGTGTGGCTGGTGCTTCCGCTGTGCGCCGCCGTGGCCGCCTTGTTCGGCGTGCTGCTGGGCGCCCCGACCCTGAAGCTGCGCGGTGATTACCTGGCAATCGTCACCCTGGGATTCGGCGAGATCGTCCGGATCTTCATGAACAACCTGAACGCGCCACTCAACATCACGAATGGTCCGCAAGGCATCTCGCGCATCGACCCGATCAGCCTGTTTGGCACGTCGCTGGCGGGTCAACGCGGCAGCCGGGGCATGGTCGAGATCTTTGGCTTTTCCATTTCCGGACTGACCGCCTATTACTACCTGTTCGTGGCGCTGGCGCTGGTCATTCTGGTGATCTGCCTGCGCCTGCAGAACTCGCGCATCGGCCGCGCCTGGGTTGCCATCCGTGAAGACGAAGTCGCGGCCAAGGCCATGGGCATCAACACCCGCAACCTGAAGCTGCTAGCCTTTGCCATGGGCGCGTCCTTTGGCGGTGTGGCGGGCGCGCTGTTCGCGGCCTTCCAGGGCTTTGTGAGTCCGGAATCGTTCACCCTGATGGAATCGATCGTGGTGCTGGCGATGGTGGTCCTGGGCGGCATGGGCCATGTGCCCGGCGTGATCCTGGGCGCCCTCCTGCTGGCGGGCCTGCCCGAATTCCTGCGGCACTTCATCGTGCCGGTGCAGGAGGCCATTCTTGGCCCGGGCGGCGCCATCCTGGACGCCGAAGTCGGCCGGACGCTGATCTTTGGCCTGGCCATGGTGCTGGTCATGCTGTTCCGGCCCAAGGGCCTGTGGCCTGCGCCGCTGCATGGCGTTGGCCGGGCGGTGCCCAAGGCGGCGCAAGCCAACGATACGGTGAACAGTCTATGAGCGCGCCTTTGCTCAGAGTCGCCAACATCAACAAGCGGTTTGGCGGCCTGCAGGCCTTGTCGGACGTGGGCATGGAAATCCAGCAAGGCCAGATCTACGGCCTGATCGGACCCAACGGCGCCGGCAAGACGACTTTCTTCAATGTGATTACCGGGCTATACCAGGCCGATTCCGGTAGCTTCGAGCTGGGCGGCCAGCCGTACACGCCATCCGCCGTGCACGAAGTCGCCCAGGCGGGCATCGCCCGGACCTTCCAGAACATTCGTCTGTTTGGCGACATGACCGCCCTGGAAAACGTGATGGTCGGCCGCCACGTTCGCACCCGTGCCGGGTTGTGGGGCGCGATCCTGCGTACCCCCGGGGTGCGGCGTGAAGAAGCCGCCATCCGTGAACGGGCCATGGAACTGCTGGAATACGTCAAAATCGCGCATTACGCCGACTTCCGTGCCCGGACCCTGTCCTATGGCGACCAGCGCCGGCTGGAAATCGCGCGCGCCCTGGCCACCGATCCCAAACTGCTGGCGCTGGACGAACCCGCCGCCGGCATGAACGCAACCGAAAAGGTCGGCCTGCGCGACCTGCTGGACCACATCCGCAGCGACGGCCGCACCATTTTGCTGATCGAACACGACGTGAAGCTGGTGATGGGACTGTGCAATCGCGTGACGGTGCTGGACTACGGCAAGCGGATCGCCGAAGGCACCCCGGCGCAGGTGCAAAGCGATCCTGCTGTCATTACTGCCTATCTGGGCACCGGCCAACAGGGGACGCCGTGAAGGATATCGCTTCAGACCTGGCGTCAAATACCACCCCGGCCACCACCCCGGATCTCGTCCTGGACATCGCTGGCCTGCAGGTTGCCTATGGTGGCATCCAGGCTGTCAAAGGCATCGACCTGCAGATCCGCAAGGGCGAGCTGGTCACGCTGATCGGCGCCAATGGCGCCGGCAAGACCACCACGCTCAATGCCATTGCCGGTTCGTTGACACCCTTGCGCGGCGAGATCACCTATTTTGGCTCGCCGCTGAAAGGCCGACGCACCGACCAGCGCGTGGCCGATGGGCTGGTAATGATCCCTGAAGGCCGCGGCGTGTTCGCGCGCATGACGATCATCGAGAACTTGCAGATGGGCGCCTATCTGCGCAACGACAAGGCGCAGATCACGCGCGATGTCGACCGCATGTTCACGCTGTTCCCGCGCCTGAAGGAACGCGCCACCCAGCTGGCAGGCACGATGTCGGGCGGCGAACAGCAGATGCTGGCGATGGCCCGCGCCATGATGAGCCAGCCCAAGCTGTTGCTGCTGGACGAACCGTCAATGGGTTTGGCGCCCATCATGGTCGACAAGATCTTTGAAGTTATCCGCGAGATCGCCGCAGAAGGCGTCACGATGCTGCTGGTCGAGCAAAATGCCCGGCTTGCGCTGATGGCGGCGGATCGCGGTTACGTGATGGAGTCCGGCGTGATCACGATGGCCGGCGACGCCAAGGGGATGCTGGATGATCCCAAGGTGCGCGCAGCGTATCTGGGTGAGGATGTGGACGGAACACCTGTCGCGCCGTAGGGGGCATAGACGTTGACGGGACACCTGCCACGCCGTAGGAGGCGAGGTGTGACACCCACGCCCGCGGCCCGTCCGCATTGCACGGCCCGACAATGACAGGCTGCAGTCTGCCGCGCCTGGCAGCTTGCCCGCGGTAACAGATGGCAATTGCAGACGGTGTGCCGGCCACGGCCGTGCTACTTTTTTCAGCATAGACCCCGGCTGTCACGGGGCAACTTTTGCTGGGAGACGCTCATGAACACCCTCGTCAATCACTCCACGCTGGCGCGCCCGACCCTTCGCCGTGCCTTCCCCGCCTTGGCCCTGTCGGTCGCCCTGGCCGCCACGGCCTGGACCACCACCGCGCTGGCCGACACCGTCACCCCCGCTCCGGCAGCTCGGGTGGCCGCCGCCGAAAGCCGCAGCTACAACATCCCGTCGGGCACCCTGCCACAGGTGCTGCAGGCGTTTTCGCAGCAAGCAGGGGTTCGCGTGTCTTTCGATGCTGCCAAGCTCAATGGCCTGACCAGCCCCGGACTTAAAGGGCAGCACGCCCCCCAGGCCGCACTCGACGCGATCCTGGCAGGTAGCGGCTATGTGTCAAAGCCCGAAGGCGACGCCTTCGTCCTCGTCCCCGCTCCACCCGCATCGGCCATGCTCGGCCAGCCGGTAGCAAAGGCCGAATGAGGGAAGCTGGGGATTCGCGCGATCAGGGGGCACCAGGACATCCCTATCCACCCACGATGCGGCGACAAACATCGCGTTGCTCTCGTGGGCCAGCACGATCCGAAGGCAAAAAAAACGCGTCCCTCAGGACGCGTTTCCTTTTTCACCCAGAGCAGCTTACTTGCAGATCCGCTCCACCAGCACATCCAGCTGCTTCAGCATGCTGTCCATGTCCTCGGCGCTGACGTTCAGCGCGGGCATGAAACGCAGCAGGTTCGGGCGGGGGGCGTTGAGCAGCAGGCCTTCGGGGTTCTGGTCACGCGCGGCTTCGACGATGGCGGGGCCATGGTCGGTGCCGAGCTTCAGGGCGCGAAGCAGGCCCATGCCGCGCTCGCCCTTCATGCCGTACTTTTCGGACAGCTGCAACAGGCCGTCCGACAGCTGCTTGCCGCGCGCGTTGACGCCTTCCAGGAAGCCCGGCGCCGTCACCGCGTCGAACACCGCGATGCCGACGGCGGTCATGAGCGGGTTGCCGTTGTAGGTGCCGCCCTGATCGCCATGCTTGAATACGCACACGTCCTGGCGCGCCAGGAGTGCCGCAAGCGGCGCGCCGCCGCCGATGCCCTTGGCGAGCGTCATGATGTCGGGGGTGATGCCGAACTGCTGATAGGCGAACAGCGATCCGGTGCGGCCCATGCCGGTCTGGACTTCGTCGACGATCAGCAGCAGCTTGTGCTTGTCGGCCAGCTGGCGCAGGCCCTGCATGAATTCCTGGGTGGCAGGAATCACGCCGCCTTCGCCCTGGACGGGTTCGAGCATGATGGCGACCGTCTGGTCATCGACCAGGGCTTCGACCGACGCGATGTCGTTCAGGTCGGCCTTGGGGAAACCTTCGACCTGGGGCGCGAAGATGGTGCTCCAGCCCGGCTTGCCCGACGCCGACATGGTCGTCAAGGTGCGGCCGTGGAAGCTGTGGTCGAACGTAATGATCTTGAATGCGCCGTTCTTGTTGACCTGGCCCCACTTGCGCGCGAGCTTGATCGCGCCTTCGTTGGCTTCGGCGCCGCTGTTCGCAAAGAACACGCGGTCGAAACACGATGCACTGGTCAGGCGTTCGGCCAGTTCCACCATGGGCTGGTTGTAGAAGGCGGGCGACGGGTTGATCAGCGTGCGCGCCTGCTTGTCCAGCGCGGCAATGATTTCCGGCGGGCAGTGGCCCAGGGTGTTGACGGCCCAGCCCTGGATGAAGTCGAGATAGCGCTTGCCCGCATGGTCTTCGAGCCACGACCCCTGCCCTCGGACGAACACGATTTCCGGGCGCTGCGTGATCTCCATGAGGGCGTTGACGTTGAACTGGCCGAATTCCATGACTCAAACTCCTAAGGTGCCCGGACGGGCAAAAAACACAACAAGAACCGACTGGGTCGGGTAGGAAACCTTACACCGTGTTTGCTGCAATGTCTGCTTCAGAGGTAAACGAATCCGCATAAAACTCATCGAACGGCAGACCGGCTTCGGCGCCGAAATCACGCCCGGCCGACTCGACCACGATCGGTGCGCCGCAGGCATACACCTGGTAGCCCGACAGGTCCTTGAAGTCTTCCAGCACGGCGCGGTGCACGAAGCCCGTGCGGCCGGTCCAGTTGTCGTCGGGCAGCGCGTTCGAAATTACCGGCACGTAGGTGAAGTTGGGCAGTTCCTGCGCCCAGCCCTTGGCCATGGCGTCGGAATACAGGTCGTGCGGACGGCGGCCGCCCCAATACAGGGTGACCGGGCGGGTGATGCCCTTGGCCTTGATGTGCTCGACCATGGCGCGAATGGGAGCAAAGCCGGTGCCGCTGGCGACCATGACGATGGGCTTGTCGGAATCTTCACGCAGGAAGAAGGACCCGAACGGGCCTTCGAAGCGCATGATTTCGCGCTCTTTCATTTGCGTGGCGCCCGCGCCGAACACGTGGTCGGTGAACGCGCCGCCGGGCAGATGCCGCACGTGCAGTTCAAGCGCGCCTTCTTCGTGCGGCGCGCTGGCCAGCGAATAGCTGCGGCGGCGGCCATCTTTCAGAATGACTTCGATGTACTGGCCGGCGTTGAAGCGCAGCTTTTCGGTCGCAGGCAGTTGCAACTTCAGGATGACGACGTCGGGCGCCACCTTCTCGATGCTCTGGACGCGGCACGGCAGCTTCTTGATCGGGATGTCGCCGATGCCCTGCACTTCGCGGATCTCGATCGTCAGGTCGGTCTGGGGCTTGGCCACACAGAACAGCGACATGCCGCGCGCGATCTCGTCCGGCGTCAGCGACGCGGACTGGTGCGGGCCGAGCTCAACCTCGCCTGCAGTAATCTTGCCCTTGCACGATGAGCAAGCGCCATTCTTACAGCTATAGGGCAACATGACGCCTGCCTGGAGGGCCGCGTCGAGCACGGTCTGGCCGGCTTCGACTGCGAATTGATGGCCGCTCGGCAGTACGGTGACCTGATGACTCATCACCTGGATCCTAAAAATGGAAGTTCTATGAAACCCGGACCGACTTCAGCCGGAACGCACGTTTTTTCCCCACGTCCAGCCCGCCTCGGAAAGCCGCGCCTGCTGATCGTCGGCTGTGGCGACACCGGCATGCATGTGCTGGCGCAACTGGCCGGGCGCCTGCGGGTATTCGCCTTGACCTCGCATCCGGAACGCGCCGGCGACTTGCGGCGCGCCGGTGTGGTTCCGCTGGTGGGGGACCTGGATCAACCACGCAGCCTGGCACGACTGCGCGGGTTGGCCGACTGGACCCTGATGCTGGCGCCGCCGCCTTCGCAGGGGCCCGAGGATACCCGGTCGGCCGGATTGGCCACGGTGCTGCGTCGGCCTGCGGCCCGGCTGCGCGCCAGCATGAGCCGGTCTTCACAGCCTTGCAGCGGACAGCGCCACCTGCAACACGCCCTGATTGTAGCCAAACCCGCCTGGACCGGTGCGCGGCGGCCGGGGGCGCCGCGGCAATGGGCGTCGCAGCAACACCTGGGGGGCCGGCCCGCGCAGCGTCTGGTGTACGCCAGCACGTCGGGCGTGTACGGCAATGTCGGGGGCGCACGGATCGACGAGACGCGCCCTGCCCGTCCGCAAACCGACCGCGCCCGCCGGCGGGTCAGCGCCGAAACAACGTGGCGCGCCCTGGGACCGGACCGGGCCCGGCTGGCGCGCGGATGTCAGGCCGACGTCGCCCCCTGGCGCAGCACGATTCTGCGGATCCCGGGCATCTACGGGCCGGACCGCCTGCCGCTGGAACGCCTGCAACGCGCGATGCCCCGGCTGCATCCATCGGAAGACGTCTTTACCAATCACATCGAGATCCACGACCTGGCCCGCTGCGTGATCGCGGCCCTGTGGCGCGGCAAGTCGCAACGCGTCGTGCACGCGGCGGACGGCCAGGAATTGTCGATGGGGGATTATTTCGATGCGGTGGCGGATGCCGCCGGCCTGCCCCGTCCCCCCCGGCAGTCGGCCGACGAGGTCAAGGCCGCGGTCAGCCCGGCCATGTGGTCCTTCATGAACGAGTCGCGCCGGTTGATGAACGGGCGACTGGTCAACGAGTTACGAGTGAAATTGGCCTATCCGACGGTGGAGACGGCGTTGCAGGACTGGTATCGAAAGGAATAGCGGTCAAGTCGGGAAGGCGGCCAGGCGGCAGGACGCGCCTGGTGCTGATGCCAGCCGATGCGCCGTCCTGTCAGGATCATTCCCCGCCATCCATCAAGACGACCACACGATCCGCAGCGCCAGCAACAGGAATACCACCCCGGCCAGGCGATCCAGCCACACGGCGGCGCCGGGCCGGCGCTGCAGCCACTCGCCCACATAGCCCGCGCCCCACGCGATCGCGCCGAACACCACGGCCGTCTGGACGGCAAACACCGCGCCCAGGATCGCCATCTGGCCGTCGGGATGCCCCAGCCACGGGTTCACGAACTGGGGCAGGAAGACCAGAAAAAACAGGGTGACCTTGGGGTTCATCATGTTCGCCAGGACGCTCTGGCGAAAAATGCGCCACCGCGACACGGGCGCGCCCGACCCACCCGGCCCGCCTACCGACAGCCCGCCGCGGCTGCGCAGCGCCTGCACGCCCAGCCACATCAGGTAAGCGGCGCCGGCCAGCTTGATAGCGTCGAACGCCATGGGCGACGCGCGCAATACCGCGGCGATGCCCACCACGGCCAGCGTCGTATGAAAGACGCATCCGGACGCAAACCCCAACGCCGCCGCCACCCCCGCCGCCCTGCCCTGGCTCATGGCCCGCGCCAGCACCTGCACGTTGTCAGGCCCCGGCGCGATCGTGACGGCCAGCGAGGCCGCCAGGAAGAGAAGGAGGTTGGGCAACATGGCCGATCAGCGGCGGTTGGCGGCGGTCAGGAACAATCAGCCGTTCGAGTTTTTCTCGATGATTTCCTTGATGCGATTGTTTTCGTCGACCAGGATCACCTTCGGCTTGTGGGCATGGGCCTCTTCTTCGTTCATCGGGCCGTAGGTGCAGATGATCATCAGATCCCCGATCTGCGCCCGCCGTGCCGCCGCGCCATTCAACGATATTTCGCCGGACCCGCGCTTGCCTTTGATGACGTAGGTGGAGAAGCGCTCGCCGTTGTTGATGTTGTAGAGCTCGATCCGTTCGTACTCTTTCATGTCGGCGGCGTCGAGGAAGTCTTCGTCGATACCGCAGGAACCTTCGTAATTCAAATCCGCCTGGGTCACCGCGACACGGTGGATCTTGGCGCGAAGCATGACGCGTTGCATAAGGGGGGGTCCAAAAGTGCTGTGTGAGACGGGGTTTATAACTTATTGGGGTTCGGTTTGGGATTGGAAGAGTTTGGTGCTTGGAGCCCGGCCGGAGCGGACAGTCCCCTGGGAAGGCCGAGCTCGCGAAGTCCCGGCCTACGCCGGGCCTTGCATTGCAAGTACCTCCCCAGGGGACTGTCCGCTCCGTCCCTGTTCGCACGAACAAGGTGGCATGCATGGAGGGATCCGCACTGTAGGTGGGGTGGAGGGGGGATATTACGTGGCGGCATCTGGATGCCACGGGCGCAGCATGGCATCAAGCATCTCACCACATACCCGATGCTCGCACCAAGACACCGCGCGGCACGCGAATGCAAGACGCACAAAGGCCGGCGCGGGGGCTCGCGTTGGGAGGCTTTGCTAAGCCCAGGCCCGGCGTAGGCCGGGACCCAGCGAGCTCGGCCTTCCAACGCGAGCCCCCGCGGCGGCCGCGCAAGAACTCGATAACCACGGCAGCACCAAGAACCCCGCCGCTAGAACTCGACATCAACGACAGACCCAAGAAGCCGGCCGCAAGAACCCAAAGCGACGGCGATCAAGAATCCCTTACTTCCCCACCGCCCGCAAATACCCAGGCTCCACCGGCTTGATCGCCGCAAAGCTCTCGCGCGTGGCGATGAACTCAGGCCGTGGAGTCAGCCCGAACTTCGGGGACCCCAACGCGTTGTCCACCGAGTTGTAGACCATGAACACGTTGGATCGTGGCGACGGCGAAATGTTGGAATTGGAACCGTGCATCGTATTGCAATCGAAAAACACCACCGACCCGGCCGGCCCCATCAGCGTCTCCACGCCCCCCTGGTCCGCCAGCAGCTTCAGGCTCAACGTATCCGGCACGCCGTACTCCTGCTTCTTCAACGACGCCTTGTAATGCTCCTCGGGCGTCTCGCCCACGCACGACACGAACTGCTTGTGCGAACCGGGCATCACCATCAGCGGGCCATTGCTCGCATTGTTGTCCGTCAACAGCACCGAACAACTCAGCGCCCGCATCGCCGGCATGCCATCTTCCACATGCCACGTCTCGAAATCCGAATGCCAATAGAACTCCTTGCCCTTGAAACCCGGCTTGATGTTCGCGCGCGACTGGTGGATGTACACGTCCGACCCGAGGATCTGCCGCGCGATATTCACCAGCCGCATGTCTTGCGACAGGCGCGCCAGCACCTTGCTCAGCTTGTGCACCATGAACACCGACCGCACGGCATCGCTGCCGCGTTCGGTAATCGCTTCTTCGCGGCGGCGGATGGCGGGGTCGACGGTCAGGCGCTGCACTTCGTGCATCAGCGCCGCGGTTTCCTGGGCGGAAAAGAAGTTCTTGAGCATGATGAAACCATCGCGCTCGTACGACGCCAGTTGCGTCGTATCCAGTCCCGACGCAGGGGCATCGTCGGGGCGGCCGTACACCACCGGATCGTGTCGCTGGACAATCGCCGCGCCGCGATCCGAACGGCTCGCATATCTATCTCGTGCTGGGGTAATCAATATCGTCTCCGTAAAGAAGGAAAGCGGGAAAAATCAGGCGGCCTCGGCTTCGGGCAGGGGGTAGACGCCGTCGGCGTCATGCACTTCCTTGCCGGTCAGTGGCGGGTTGAACACGCAGATCACCCGCAGCGGCTCCTTGCCGCCTCGCAGGTAATGTTCGTCGTTGTCGTTCAACGCGTAGACCACGCCCGGTCCCAACGCATACTTCTTGCCGTCGGCCACCGTTTCGATTTCTCCGTCACCCTCGATGCAGAACACGGCTTCGACGTGATTCTTGTACCAAATGTGGGTCTCGGTTCCCGGGAAGATGATGGTCTCGTGAAACGAGAAACCCATCCCGTCCTGCTTGAGCAACACGCGGCGGCTGGTCCACGTGTCGGTCGACACTTCGTTGTCGGTGCCAACGATATCCTTCATGTTTCTGACGATCATCGTGCTTTCCCTCCAAATTTGATCACGCGGGCATTGGCCTGTTTCTGCTCGGGCTGGGCGGCCACAACCTCGGCCACGCTGCGATCCAGCACGTCCAGCGCCTGGCGCAATTGCACTTCTTCAATGGTCAATGCGGGCAGGAACTTGAGCACTTCGTCGTTCGCGCCCGAGGTCTCGATCACCACGCCATGCTTGAACGCCTGCGCGGCTACCTTGTTGCTGAAGCCCGGAATGTCGCTGACCAGGCCCTGGATCAGGCCACGGCCCCGCACCGACAAGCCCGCTGCCGGATGGCTGTGCACCATGTTTTCCAGGAAGTCGCGCAGCAGGGTCGCCTTGCCGGCAATGCTCTGCGTGAAGCGGTCGTCGGCCCAGTAGGTTTCCAGCGCCTTGGCCGCGGTCACGAAGGCCAGGTTGTTGCCACGGAACGTGCCGTTGTGTTCGCCGGGCTTCCAGATGTCCAGTTCGGGCTTGATCAGCACCATGGCCATGGGCAGGCCGAAGCCGCTCAGGGACTTGGACAGCGTGATCAGGTCGGGCTCGATGCCGGCGGCTTCAAAGCTGAAGAAAGTGCCGGTGCGGCCGCAGCCGACCTGGATGTCGTCGATGATCAGCAGCATGTCGTGGCGGCGGCACAGGCGCTGCAGTTCTTTGAGCCAGCGCTGCGTGGCGACGTTGACGCCGCCTTCGCCTTGCACCGTTTCGACGATCACGGCGGCAGGCGCGTCCAGGCCGCTGCTGCGGTCTTCCAGCATGCGCTCGAAGTAGGACATGGTGTCGACGTCCGGACCGAAGTAGCCGTCGTACGGAATGAAGGCGGTATTGGCCAGGCTGACGCCGGCCGCATCACGGTATTTGGAATTGGCGGTCATGGCGAGCGAGCCGCCGCTGACGCCGTGGAAGCCGTGCGTGAACGACACGATGTTCTGGCGCTGCTTGACCTTGCGGGCCAGCTTGAGCGCGGCTTCAACGGCATTGGTGCCGGTCGGCCCGGTGAACTGCATCGAGTACTGCATGTTGCGCGGCTTGAGAATCACGCGCTCGAAGGTCTCGAGAAACGCTTTCTTGGCAGAGGTGGCCATGTCCAGGCCGTGCACCACGCCATCGGAGGCAACGTAGTCGAGCAGGGGCTGCTTCAAGACGTCGTTGTTGTGGCCGTAGTTCAAGGTGCCCGCACCGGCGAACAGATCGATGTATTGCTTGCCTTCTTCGTCGAACAGCAATGAGCCTTTTGCCTTGCTGAACACCACCGGAAACGAGCGCACATAGCCGCGCACTTCGGATTCTAGGCGGTCGAAAATATTGAGATCCATCGGTTATCCCTTCTGTCTTGCGTATTGAAAACAACGTTCGGCGAACCCGGCATGGCGCCGGGACAGGTACATGGCGTACCTGGCCTTGGTCAAAACGGACCGATCCGCAACAGTCGTTCGTCGTCGTGATCGGCCCCCCCAAACAAAGTGGGTGGAAACAGCGCCTGCTCATCAAGCGGCGCGTTCAGGTCAGTGGCCAGTCGCGCGAACATGCGGCGCGACGCGGCGTTATCGGGGGAAACGGTCGTCTCGACATACCGCACCAGCGCTGCGGCATCGCGCGCCAGAAGCTCGGTCAGCATGGCCGCGCCCAGGCGCTGGCCGCGCGCCGACGGATGCACGGCAACCTGCCACACGAAGAGCACATCGGGATGTCGGGGGGGCACGTAGGCGGAGATGAAACCCGCCAATTGACCGTTCCGTTCCGCGACCACACAGGTGTCGCGGAAATGAAGGCAGAGGAGCAGATACGCGTAGGTCGAATTCACATCGAGCGGCGGAGCATCCTGGATCAACTGCTGGATGGCCGCGCCGTCGGACAACTCGGGCTTCCTGAAACGGCAGCCTGGCGGCGTGGCCAGGGTGGCTGACGTGGGTACTGCGGGGACGGGGGTCGTGTCTATCGCGTTCAGACCGTGATCCTCCTCTTTCTTTGCCGCCGGCAGCCTTGGGCAACCGGCGTGGTTCATGTGGCCGAGGTCAAACCGCCAGGCCGGACTCCGGTGAATTTTCCGATGCATTGATATCGAGCAACGGCGACGGGTCCGCCTGGCGGGCCTCCATCAGGTCGACGATGCGTTCCAGCGACAGCGTGATCGTGGCCTGCTCCAGTTCGGGCAAGGCGTTCAACGCGTCGGCCAGCGTCTTTTGCAAGGGCGACGGGGCTTCGGCAGCCAGTGTCCGCCCTGGATCGGTGGCCGTGATGAACACCGTACGGCGGTCTTCCCGGCTGCGTTCGCGGCGGATCAGCTGTTTGTCTTCCAGGCGATCCAGGATCCCGACCACCGTGCTGGGGCTGACACTGATTAGGCGGCTGAGCGCGGTGGCCGTGACGGGACCGGATTCGATCACCGCCAACAGGCAAACCAGTTGCGGCGCCGTGATGTGGCTGTACGCCGCCAGCTGCTTGGAATGCAGGGCGACGTTGCGCGTGATGCGGCGCAAGGCACGCAGGATGCGCAAGTCGTAACTGCTGGGGGAATGCGAGGTGGGCTGGTCCATCTGGGTCGAACCTGTTTGAGTCAAATCTTGTTGCGTCGAATCATTTCAACTCGAATGATTCTAACGCGACGCACCTACGTTGTCAAAAGTGCAGTGTGCGGATTAACCCTGACGCAACTTACAAACGCATGACAATGCGATGACATCGTGCCGATATCTGCTGCGATCGCCTTCCAACCCGCCGTCAGGCCTTGAAGGCGTCGGTGCTGAGTCCCAGCCGGTGCATCTTGTCGTACAGCGTCTTGCGCGGCATGCCCAGCAGCTCACTTGCGGCGGTCGCCCTGCCCGCACAGGACTTGAGCGCATCTTCGATCAGGTGGCGCTCGAACAGGGACACCTGTTCATCCAGCGACCGGGACGGCGTGGACGCGGGCAGCGACGTCTTGTCCTTGAGCAGACCCAGCACATACCGGTCGGCGGCATTGCGCAGTTCGCGCACGTTGCCCGGCCAGGTCTGCGACATCAGCTCGCCCATCAGGGCGCTCGATACGGTCGGCACATCGCGGCCGTAGCGCAGCGCGCCCTGCATCAGGAAGTGTTCGAACAGCTGCGGGATATCTTCGCGCCGCTCGCGCAGGGGCGGCAGTTCGAGCACGGCCACGCTCAGGCGGTAATACAAGTCGGCACGAAAGCCATCTCGCGCTGCAAGGGCCAGCAGGTCGGCCTTGGTGGCGGCCACGACCCGGCTCGTCATGGGCAAGGGGTCGTTCGAGCCCAGCCGTTCAAAGCTGCGTTCCTGCAAGGTGCGCAGCAGCTTGATCTGCAGCACCATCGGCATGGTTTCGATTTCGTCCAGGAACAGCGTGCCGCCCTGCGCGTATTCGATTTTGCCGATGCGGCGTTTGGCCGCGCCCGTGAATGCGCCCGCCTCGTGGCCGAACACCTCGCTTTCGAACAGCGACTCGGGCATGCCCCCGCAATTGAGCGCGGCAAAGTGCTGGTCGCGGCGCGCGCTGTAGTCGTGCAGGCAACGCGCCACCAGTTCCTTGCCCGTGCCCGTCTCGCCCACGATCAGCACGTCGGCATCGGTGTCGGCCAGGTCAAGAATCGTGCGGCGCAGGGTCTCGACCGCGGGCGATCGGCCCAGGATCAGGGACTCGATCGCCTGCCGGTTCGCCAATTGCTGGCGCAGGGTTTGCACCTCCAGCGTCAGGCTGCGTTTATCCAGCGCGCGATGCACGACCTCGGTCAGGTGTTCGGATGAAAACGGCTTTTCGATGAAGTCGTAGGCGCCCAGCCGCATGGCTTCCACCGCCATCGAGATATCGCCATGCCCCGTCACCAGGATCACGGGCAGGCTGGCGTCGATCTGCAGCGCATGGCGCAGCAAGGCCATGCCATCCATGCCGGCCATCTTGACGTCGGTGACCAGCACGGCGGGCATGCCCGGGACGATATGGCGCGCGACCTGTTCGGCCGACTCGAACACCTGCACGGTCAGGCCGGCCAGCTGCAGCGCCTGCTTGCCACCCAGTCGCACCGCAGGGTCGTCTTCGACGAACAGGACGGTCAGGTTGTCATGCATCCGCGCTTTCCTCGATAGTTGCAGATCGCAACTGTATGACAAATTCGGCGCCGCCGTCCGGATGGTTGCGGGCTTTTAGCGTACCGCCAAATTCGCGCACGATGCCGGCCGAGATCGCCAGGCCCAGCCCCAGGCCGGCGCCCTGCTCTTTGGTGGTGAAGAAGGGTTCGAACAGCCGTGGCAGATGCTCGGGCGCAATGCCCGCGCCGCGGTCGCGCACGGCGATACGCACCACCGGCCCGTCCTCCCGCGCCGACACCGTCACCACCCGCGGGTCGGACTGCGCCATCGAATCCAATGCGTTGCCCAACAGATTGACGAACACCTGTTCCAGCCGATTGGCGTCGCAATACGCATGCATGTCAGACGGCACATCGGACGTGTCCAGGTCGGCGTGGGCTTCCCGAAAACGTTGCCCCATCAGGAACACGGCGTCGGCAATCACCGTGCTGACCGAAGTCGGGCGCAGTTCCGCTGGCGACTTGCGCGCGAACTTCTTCAGTTGCCCGGTGATCTTGCCCATACGTGTGATCAGGTCACTGATGAGCTCAAGATTGGCTTCGACCTCGATCGTCTGGCCCCGCTGCAGCAGCACGATCGCGTTGTCGGACAGCGTGCGCAGTGCGGCCAGCGGCTGGTTCAGTTCATGCGTGACGCCGGCCGACATCTGGCCAAGCGCGGCCATCTTGCCGGCCTGCACCAGCTCTTCCATGGCCGCCTTCAACACCACCTCGGCCCGTTTGCGCTCCGCGATCTCGGTCTGCAAATGCAAATTGGCGTTGCTCAGGTCGCCGGTGCGCAGCGCCACCTTGCGTTCCAGTTCATCATGCGCCCGTTGCAGCGCTTCTTTCGCGGCCACGTTCTGCGCGATCGCGCGGCGGCGCTGCCGGATATACAGCGCGCTGATGCCCAGGAAGGCCAGTGCGAAGGCGACGCTGATCGCACTGATGCGCGCGCGGGCGCGAATCGGCCCCATGTCGGACAGCACGATCAGCTTCCAGCCCGTGCCAGGGATAGGCCGGCTTTGCGCCAGGTACAAGGGGTCGGCCGGCCCGCCCCGCACGATGCTGGCGTCGTCGGCCAGCACCCGCACTTCGTTCAGGCCGATCGGCCCGGGCTCGCCAGCCAGATGGTATTGGCGCGTCAGGGCGAGCCTGGCCTGCGTGCTCGCGCTCAACGGCGCCAGCGCCTTGAACTTCCAGTCGGGCACGGATGTCAGGAACACGATGCCGTTTTCATCCACGACCACGACCCGTTCATCGGCGCGCAGCCAGGCATCGTCGAGCTTGTCGAGGTCGACCTTGAGGGCGGCGACGCCCGCCATGCGGTTGTCGCGATAGATGCCGTAAGAGAAGTAATAGCCCGGCGCCTGGCTGACGGTGCCAATGCCATAGAAGCGGCCCGGCAGGCCCTTCACCGCATCGGTGAAGTACGGGCGATACGAAAAATTCTTGCCGACGAAACTGTTCGCGGCGTTCCAGTTGCTGGCGGCCAGGGTCAGTCCTTCCATGTTCATCACATAGATGTCGGACGATCCGGCTTTTTGATTGACGGTATGCAGATAGCGGTTGACCCGGTCCAGCATGACGGTGTCATCGGGCGATTGCAGCAGCGCGATCACATCCTTGTTCAAGGACAGGATGCCCGGCAGGTAGTCGTAGCGCGTCAGTTCGCTGTGCAGCCCCACGGCATACACATCCAGCCGGTGCGCCATGGTCTGGCGCAACGCGCGCACACCCGTCTGCTCGCCCCACAGGTACGCCAGCACGACACCGGTGGCGATCAGGAGTGCGGAAAGGCCGCCCGTGATCAGGCGGCGGCGCAAGGACATCGACGGCGGGGCCCCGGGCAAGGTGTCTCCATGCATGTCGGGAGGGATGGGCATTCAACCTCCCGCGGAATTTATCATGATGGAGACACCAGGCCGGGGCCTTGGCCGTCAGCTCAGCGCGTGAGCAGGCTCAAGGCGTTGCGGTCGGGTTGGTGATGTCGAACACCAGGTTCTTCTTCGACGGGCCGAACGATGCCCAGGTCGACTTCAGCGCCTGCTGTTCCACACCCGGCTTGCTCCAGTCGCACACACCGGTAGCGAAGGTCGCGCGCAATGCGGCGGCCTGGGCATCGGTGAACGTGATCGGCGCGTAGTCGGCCAGGTTGACCGGCTTGAGTTGGCACTTGACGATATCGTCGGCCAGCGGGCCACCGGCTACCAGGCGCGGCGTGGTGCCGGCCGGATAGGCGGTGTTGCACTGCCCGGCGCCCGCGGCGGTCGAAGGCTCGATCACCTTGGTCGTGCCGATCCAGCATGCGTCCACCAGGGCGGCGGGCCGTGCCTTGATCAGCTTGTCGCGCTTGGCGGCTGCCGTCGTGTCGGCCAGCATGCCCGACAGCCACGTGTCCATCAGCCCCAGCGTGTCGTCAAGGATGTTGCCCGGACCGACGATGACATGGTTGTCGAAGTTGCCGTTGGCCTTGGTCAGGCGTTCACGCACCGAGTACGAGTGGATCTTCTGGTGGATGTCGCCATTGACCGCGTCATCGAAGTAATCGCGGCGGTCGATGATGGCCGTGGTGGCCAGGCCCCCGCCCCCGTTCAGGATCCGGCCCGACTGGTAGGCCCGGCGGATCGCGCCCAGGTCACCCGACGTGCGCGCCGCCTGCGGCTTCATATCCGGGTCCAAACCGCCAATGCGCGCGTTCAGGTCCAGGAAGTCGTCCACCGTGATCGCGCCGGCCAGCATGGCTTTCAGGCCGTACTGCACCCCCACGTTGTCGATCGGGCGCTGGGCGAAACCGCGGGCATCCTTGCCGTACACGTTGACCGTGTGGTCGTACACGGTGGCGCGGGTGCCGGTCGGATTGGTCGTCGGGTTGTACTTCAGTTCGTTCGGGAAACCGGCCGGGAAGGACACGACCGGATCCAGGCGCGCCGCGCTGCCGCTCATGTTCGCGATCTGGCCGACCTGCAGATAGCCGGAAATGGCCTTGCGCTGATCGACCGTGAACGGACGCCCGCCGGTGTTGAAGTAGTTGTTGAGCAGGCGCGAATCGAAGATCTTGAAGATGGTGGCCGTGGTCACGTCGGGGAACACCGAGTTCACGATGATGCCGTCAAAGAGGCCAGGGTAATTGTCGGAAGTCTGGTAGCTCTGGTATGCGCCGCCCGATCCGCCGGTGCCGATGGTGTAGGTCGGCTTGCCATAGGCTTCGGTAAAACGTTCCTTGGTCATGGCCACGGTTTCGGACGACAGCAGGTCGTTGCAGTTCGTGCCGAAGGTGTTGAGCGTGGACGTGACGGCCGCATAGCCGCGCTTGAACCACGTGTCGTTGATCGACAGCGACACGTTGTTGCCTTGCATGTACCAGCCGCCCTGGCAGCCGCCGCCCAGCGGATACATCAGCTTGCCGTTCCAGTTGGCCGGACGGGTGGTGGGGCTGGGTGCGGGTTCGGTCAGGGGGTCATGCAGAATGATCGACTGATAGATACTGCGGTTGATGGTGCCGGTCTCGACACGCACCAGGTACGGCACGCGCTTGTTGGTGCCATCCATCACCAGGAATTCCATGTCGGCCGGATAGACCGGCGTTGCCGTCGGGATGCCGGTGGTCGGTGGCGCCCAGGCCACGACCGGACGGCCCGCGGCGGTGCTGCGATACACGTACGTGACGCGGGTCGGCACCGAGCAGTTGGCGTCCAGCGGATTGCCCAGGCCGGTGCTGCCCACGGGGATGCCCGCGAAGGTGGCGGTGGCGCACACGTACGGCGATTCATGCGGACCCGAAATCATCGGGCCGGTCACGGGATAGTTGGTCAGTGTTAACGATCCGGTCGCCTCGCCCATCCGGGCGGCCAGCGTATGTTCGCCCACCGCCATGCCTTCGACCTTGCCCAGGTAGGTGCCGGTGGAGGTGGCCTTGAAGGCGGTCGAAACGTCGCGGCCATCGAGTGTCACGACGGGCGTGCCGGTCGCGCCGGCGGGTGGTGCGATCTCGACCAAGGCGTCGCCGCCGCTCACGTACTCGGGCATCGAGGACACGGTGCTGACGCGCAGGGATTGCGCGGGCGTATCCGAATCGTCGCTGCCGCCGCAACCGGCGAGGAACAGGCTGGCGATCCCCGTGGCCAGCAGGGTCTGGCCCCGCGTGAAGCCGCGCCGTTGCGTGTGTTGGTGCTGTCTCATCCCAATCTCCTGGACTTCTATTTGCTGTTATGGATACGGCGGTACCGCAGGTCGGCGGGGACGATGCCGTGAGTCGCCCCGCTCGTCAGACTGCGGGGAGGCAAAGCAATGGTCGTGCCATCGCGCGAGAATCCGTGAAGAATGGCGGCAAGACCAACGGCTGCGCGGTTGGGCGCGGCAGGTGCTGACGCGATCTTCGCAAGCCTGTGCAGGATTCCGGAATCGACCTGGCGGCAATGTCCGCCTTTCCAGACAGGTTGGGCCTCGGGTGCCAAGGGATAACCCGATTGCGGGAGGGTGGCCACAGTGTCCCTTGCATGATCGCCTTCCGGCCCCACTTGGTAGACTGGACCCCTGCCGCACCTTCCTCTGTCCTTCTTGCCTTCCCTGATGTCCCTCCCCCTAGCCTTCGTCGACCTTGAAACCACGGGCACCACCGCTGCCTTTGACCGCATCACCGAAATCGGCATCGTGCGCGTCGACGAAACCGGCGTGAATGAATGGCACCGGCTCGTGAATCCCGGTCGGCCCATCCCGCCGATGATCCAGTCATTGACCGGCATCTCGAATGAGATGGTGCGCAGTGCGCCGCCGTTCGCCGATGTGGCCGCCGAAGTGGCCGAACGGCTGCAAGGCTGCCTGTTCATCGCCCACAACGCGCGCTTCGATTACGGCTTTCTGCGGGCGGAATTCGAACGCGTCGGCATGCCCTTCCGGCCCGGCGTGCTGTGCACCGTGCGGCTGTCGCGGCGGCTGTATCCCGAGCACCGGCGCCATAACCTCGACTCATTGATCGAGCGGCACAGCCTGGTGATTGCGGAACAGGATCGCCACCGCGCGCTGGGCGACGCCAAGCTGGTGTGGCAGTTCTGGCAATCCATCCACGGCGAGTTTCCGGCCGAGCATATCCAGGGCATTGCCGACGTGCTGTCGGCGCGTGTGCGCTTGCCCGACTACCTGGACCCGGCGTTGCCGGACGTGCTGCCCGATGCGCATGGCGTGTACGTGCTGTATGGCGATCAGCGCGAGCCCCTGTTCGTCGGCCGGGCCGACAACATCCGCAGCAAGGTGCTCGCGCATTTCAAGGTGGCGGGCGCGCCGGCGAAAGCCGTGCGGATGGCGGAACAGACGCGGCACATCGACTGGAAGGAAACCGGCGGCGCCATCGGTGCGCTGTTGCATGAAATGGAAATGGTGCAGCGGCTGGCGCCCCGCCACAATCGGCGCGGCCGCCGGGCCACCGACGTGACCGCCGACTGGCCCTATGCCGGCGCGATCGGCATTCGGGAAGGGCATGCCATTCACGTGATCAACAACTGGCACTTTCTGGGCACGGCGTATCAGGATGAGGGGCTCTGGGCATTGCTCGACAGTGGCCGGCCCGACTTCGACTATGAGGTGTACCGGATCCTTCGGGACCGCCTGGCGCTCCTGCGGGTCGTGGACCTGAGCCAGCCACCGAACAGCGACTTCTAGCATCGGCTGGCCGTGGCCGCCGAACCTTGGCGCCTCCGTCCGGTCGAACCTGGATGGTGTCTTCTGGATCGCACATGGAACTCGCGGGTCATTCTGCGCCCCCGGCGCGCGCTACCCGGCGCGGCTTCATCTTTCCCTTGCTGCTTGCGCTGACCGCCTGGTTTGGCTGGCCGGTGATCGAACACGCGCTTGAACTCCCCATTTATACCTACCGCCTGCTGCGCATGCCCGCGCCCGAGCAGGTCGCCGTCCCCGTCAAAGGCGTGCGTCCGGCCAACCTGCGAGACTCCTGGGGCGGCGCACGCAGTGGCGGACGCCGTCACGAAGGCATCGATATCTTCGCGCGCGTCGACACACCCGTCATTGCCTCGACCGAAGGCATCGTGACGCGGGTCGGCACCAATTCGCTGGGTGGGAAGGTGGTGTGGGTGATGGGGCCGGGTGGCCAGCGCCATTACTACGCGCACCTAAACGCGTACGCGAATGTCCGTGCCGGACAGCGTATCGACGTCGGCACGGTATTGGGATTCGTGGGGAACACCGGCAATGCGCGCGGCACGCCCCACCATCTGCATTACGGGGTGTACACCCGCAACGGGGCGGTCAATCCCTACCCCTTGCTGGTCCCGAAATGATCAGCGGCTTATTTGCCGCCCGGGCCGGCGATATCGATGCCGCTGCCCGACGTCTTGTTGGTGCGCCCGGAACGGCTGCCATAGTCGGCCGAGGTATTCTTGTCGTTGATACGATCCACGATCTGCTGTTCGCGTTCACGATCGAGGTTCAGGTCATGCTCAGGGTTCATTTCCTTGGGCGTCGACTGTTTCGGTTGTACGGTAGTAGTCATGGTGGCTCCTTCGTGTCAAAGACGGCGTTGCGATCACGCCGGAGAACGTAGTCAGCAGCATCATTCGTGCCCGCCCTTCCAACAAGGAGACCCCGATGAACGCCTCTCCCGACACCAATCGCCGCATCGTCCTGGCGCGACGCCCGGTCGGCGCCCCTACCCTGCTCGACTTCCGGCTGGAATACGGTCCGGTACCCGAGCCCGGTGACGGCGAAGTGCTGCTTCGCACCCGCTACCTGTCGCTCGACCCCTACATGCGTGGCCGGATGAGCGACGCCAAATCCTACGCGCCGTCGGTCGCCGTGGGCGCCGTCATGGTTGGCGGCACAGTGGCCGAAGTGGTCCGATCCAACCATGCCGACTTTCAGCCAGGCGAATTGCTGCTCGCCAACAATGGCTGGCAGGACTACGCGGTGTCGAACGGCAAGGACCTGATGCGCCTGCCCGACAACCTGCAACATCCGTCCTGGGCGCTCGGGGTGCTGGGCATGCCCGGATTTACCGCCTACATGGGCCTGCTCGACATCGGCAATCCCCAGCCCGGCGAGACCGTCGTGGTCGCGGCGGCCACCGGCGCCGTGGGCGCGAACGTCGGCCAGATCGCCAAATTGAAGGGCTGCCGGGTTGTGGGTATTGCAGGCGGCGCGGCCAAGTGCCAGTACGCCGTGCGCGACCTGGGCTTCGATGCTTGTCTGGACCATCGCGAACCGGATCTGGCCGGACGCCTGGCCACCGCCTGCCCCGACGGCATCGACGTGTATTACGAGAACGTGGGCGGCAAGGTGTTCGAGGCTGTCTGGCCGCTGCTGAACCGCCATGCCCGCGTGCCCGTCTGCGGCCTGATCGCGCAATACAGCCAGGTGCCCACCGCCGACGCCGCGCCCACGCCTGACCTGCGCCCGCAGATGCTGCGCGACATCCTGACCCGCAGCATCCGCATCCAGGGCTTCATCATCTTTGACTCTTACGGCAACCGCTACGGCGAATTCGCGCAGCAGATGGGCGAATGGGTCGCGCAGGGGAAGATCAAGTACCGCGAACACCTTGTCGACGGCCTGGAGAACGCGCCCCAGGCCTTCATCGGTCTGCTCGAAGGCAAGAACTTCGGGAAGATGGTGGTGAAGGCGGACGCCTGAGGGCGTTCATGAGCAGGGGGGCGGGGGGCGGGGGGCGTACACCCGGAGGTCAGTCCCCGTGCCCCGTCAGCGCGGCTTCCATGGCGCGGGCGATCGACAGCACTCGTTCGTCCTGGCCGCCCCGCTGCATCAGCATCAGCCCGACCGGTGCGTCGCCAGCACGATGGCACGGTATTGATACCGAGCAGCCATCCAGGAAGTTGGCAAACGTCGGGTTGCGCAGCATGGCCAGGTTGATGCGGCCAAATGCGTCATCGTCTTCCAGTTCGGCAAACGTGGGCGCAATCGTCGGCACTGTCGGGCACACCACCACGTCCACGCTGTCGATCTGTCGCGACACGCGCATGATCCAGTCCCTGCGTGCGGCCTGCACCGCCAGGTATTCCGCGGCCGTATGCGATGCGCCTTTTTCAATGCGCACCCGGACGCGCGGATCGTACTCATCGCCCCGGGCGGCAAGCAAGGCCGCGTGCAAGGCATAGGCCTCCGCGGCAGCCAGGCCACCCTTGGCATTGATGGCGGCCAGCTCGGCAAATTCGGTCATCGGCAGATCGATGATCTGCGCGCCTGCACCCGACAAGCGTGTCAGCGCGCGGGAAAATGCGGCGGCAACGTGTGCGTCCAGTCCGTCCAGCACCACCGTTTGCGGTACGCCAATACGCAAGCGGCGCAATGAGGTTCCGGCCAACGGACGTAGCGCTTCCCCGGCCAGCACGCGGTCCAGCATCGCGCAACAGGTCACGGTCGGCGCGAGCGTGCCGACCGAATCCAGACTGGTCGACAACGGAAACACCCCTTCCGACGGCATGCGCGACGCGGTGGGCTTGAAGCCCACCAGGCCGGTCAGCGCCGCGGGAATCCGGCAGGACCCGCCCGTGTCCGTCCCGAGGCCCGCCGCCGCCATGCCATCCGTCACGGACACGGCGGCCCCCGACGACGATCCCCCAGGGATACGTCCCACCTCGCGATCGAAGGGATTGGCCGGCGCGCGGTCATGCGGATTCAGGCCCAGCCCCGAATAGGCGAACTCGGTCATCTGCGTGCGGCCGATCACCACGAACCCCGCCGCTTTCAATCGCGCGACCGCACCCGCATCGCACGCTGCGGGCGCGGCGTCGGCCAGCACGCGGGACCCTGCCGTGGTGATCTGCCCGCCGATATCGAACAGGTCCTTGACCGATATCGGGATGCCCGCGTACGGCGATGGCTCGATGCCTTCGCGGCGCAAGCGGTCCGCCGCATCGGCGGCGAAGCGTGCCGCGTCGGCGTCGACACGCAGGTACACACGCGGCCCTTCGCCCGTACCGGCACGGTCAAGACAGGTCTCGACCAGCGCCCGCGACGTCGTGCGTCCGGCGGCAAGGTCGGCGCGCAGGGCGTCGAGCGAGCCGCCCGCCCCAAGATCGGACGCGCGGGTCATCATGCCGGATCGTAGTAGTGGATCTCGAGCAGCATGCAGCCGTTCTGTGACTTGAACGGGCCATGCACCGCGCCGGGCGGGCGGCAGGCATAGGTGTTGGGGCTGAAGGGCTCGCCGCCTTGGCCCTGCTCGTCATTGCCTACCGTCAGGTCGCCCGACACCAGGTAGACCTCTTCCCAGTAGTCATGCACGAACGGCTTGGTGGTGAACACGCCGGGGCCGAACTTGAGCAGCCGCGTCTGCGAGCCCTGCTTGTTCGATTCATCGAGTCCGCCGGCCAGGATCTTCTGGTGCACGTCGACACCGGGCGGATACCCCGGCGGCGTTTCCCAGCCACCTTGCAGATCGATCGCGTGGAATTCCTTGTGTTGTTTGTTGACTGCCATGAGGGATCCTTAAAGATGAAAGAAAAGTCGCGCTTCAGCCTGCAACGGGCAGCGCGTCAATGTCGTAGGCATGGGAAAGGGTGCGGCCCAGCACCGGATCTTCCAGCGCGAACTCGAAGCGTCCGGCGGGACGGATACCGCCTTTTGCCGCCAGGGTGCCGCAGAACATGACCGTGCCTTCTGGCAGCGTGGATGCGCCCGCGCGCCAACCGGCGATCAGCGCCAGTGGGTCCAGCATGGTGGTGACAGGACCGTCCTGGTAGACGCGCGCCTCGCCGTCTTCGATGATGCGGGCGCTCAATCGCAGGCGGTCCCAGTGATCCGCCACGTCATCGAAACACCAGAGGTCGGCCGACATGGGCTTGTCGCAGACCTGCTTGGAGATGGCCACGCCGCGCGTCTCGAGTTCGCGGTCGGTATGGTCCGACCCGACGCCCACCCACAGCTGGCCGTCGAACTGAAGCAGCAGGAATTCGACCTCGCCACTGGAGGCCTCGCCACTGCATTCGATGCTCGCCGCCGTGGTAAGCCGCGATGCGCTGACGCGGTAGTACATCGGCGTGGAGACCGGGCGCGCGACGCCCAAGGCTTCCAGTTCGACGATATGTTTTTCCATCGCGTCGCGGTCGCGGCCGGTCCAGCCGGCAATCACGGCCTGCGTGACCGTGACCGTTTGCGCGCGGGTGCCCGATGGGCGAATCAGATTGAGTGCAAGCGTGGTGGACATGAAGGGACTCGATTGGGGGTTGACGCCGGGCCTTACTGGACGCGCGCGCCCGCTGCGGCGACGACCTTCTGCATGCGGGCGGCTTCATCGGCGATGAAGGCTTTGAACTGCTCGGGCTTGTCGGCCACGATGCTCAGGCCCAAGGACTCGAGCCGGGACGTGACGGTGGGGTCTTTCAAGGCCGCGGAAAATTCGGTATTCAAGCGATCCACCACGGCCTTCGGCGTGCCCGCCGGCGCGACAAAGCTGTACCAGATGCCCGCCTCCAGATCCGGCACGCCAGCCTGCGCGGACGTCGGCACACCGGGCGCCTGCGGACTCGCTTCCTTGCCCGTCACCGCAATGGCGCGCAGGCGCCCTGCCCTGACGTTCTGGATCACGTTCGACAGGTTGTCGCAGATCATCGACACGCGGCCGCTCAACACATCCTGCATCGCGGGCGCCGGTCCCTGGTACGGCACATGAACGATGTCCACGCCCGACGCCACCTTGAGCGACTCCCCACAGAGATGGCTGGTGCTGCCATTGCCGGCCGACGCATAGGTCAGGGTGTTGGGCTGCGCCTTGGCCAGGGCCACCAGTTCCTTCAACGTGGACGCCTTGACCGACGGATTCACGACCAGCATGTTGGGCGTGGACGCCGCATTGATCACCGGCTCGAAATCCTTGTCGGGCGCATATTGCAGCTTGGGATAGATCCACTGGTTGATGGCCAGCACGCCGGTCGTTGCCATCAGCAACGTGTAGCCATCGGGCGCGGCCGTCGCCACGCGCGCGGCGCCCAGCGATCCATTGGCGCCGGCCCGGTTTTCCACGACCACGGTCACGCCCATGGACTGCGACATCAGGGGCGCCACCAGGCGGGGGATGAGGTCACTGGTGCTGCCCGGCGGGAATGGGGTCACCAGAACGATGTTCTTGTTGGGATACCCGGCGTCGGCGTGCGCCGCCACAGCGGAAAGACCGAGAACACTTGCCATCAGGAACTTGGAGAGCATGGGATCACCTGCGAAAGGAACGGGAGGAAGACGCCGGGCAAACACCTGGCGGGCTAAGCGGCGATGGTTGCGCCCCGCAAGCTGCTGATCATCGAGACCTTGAGCAGGTACTCCCTGGCCAGCCGCTTGTCGCCAGAAATGCGGGTCATCTCCTCACGCCATTTCCTCTGTTCGTTGGCATCACGCGTTTCGAGGTTGCGTTTGTTCGCTATCGTTATGGTGTTCACGT
Source organism: Pigmentiphaga litoralis (assembly GCF_013408655.1). NCBI lineage: Bacteria > Pseudomonadati > Pseudomonadota > Betaproteobacteria > Burkholderiales > Alcaligenaceae > Pigmentiphaga > Pigmentiphaga litoralis. The sequence continues at coordinate 719,088 of NZ_JACCBP010000002.1, read as the reverse complement.
AGTCGAGCGCCACCGGGCGGCGCCGTTGCTCGTACGTGTCGAGCGTGGCTTCGTCGGCCGCCCCTTGCAGCACCGCGACCAGTTGGTCCGCCAGCGTGAAGGCATCGTGAACGCCGCCGTTCATGCCCATTCCGCCCAGCGGATTGTTCAGGTGCGCGGCGTCCCCGGCCAGGAATACGCGGCCATTGCGGTAGCTGTTCGCCACACGCTGGTGGACGGCATAGATGGTGCGGTGGATGATCTCGAAATCGCCGGCCTTGTCGTGCACACGGTGCAGGCGCTGCTGGATGTACGCGTCCGACAGCACGTCGGCATCGCTGTCTTCGGCGCCGATCGGCATCATCACGCGCCAGAGTCCCGACACGCGCAGCAAGAAGAACCATTGCTCGGGATCGGCGAAATAGCTGACCTCGCACAGGTCGGGAATGACCGCCGGAAAGTCGAAGGGCGTGCTGGCAACCAGGAAGCGTTCGGGCCAGGTGAAGCCGCCCAGCGACACGCCGATTTCATCGCGCACCTTGCTGCGGCCGCCATCCGCGCCGATCAGCCAGGCGCCGGTGGCCGAGGTGTCGCCCTGCTCTCCGGTCAGCGCTACCGTGACCTGATCCGCGTCTTGCGATACCCCCGCGATGCGCGCGCCGAACGTGATGTCGGCATGGGGAAAGCTGGCCAGGCGATCGGCCAATAAACCGTTCAATCTGAACTGCTCGCACTGCACGCGATACGGGTGCTGCGTCACATCGGACAGCACGCCAAAATCGAACTCGGCCATCCAGCCCTTGCGATCCCGGTACTGCATGCGCGGCGCGACCAGCCCCATCTCGATCAGCCGCTGCGATACGCCAAAGCGCGACAGCAGGTCGAGCGTGGAGGGCTGGAAGGTGGATGCACGCAAGGTCTGCGGCAATGCCGCCTCGGCTTCGAACACGGAAACCGGAATGCCCGCATCGGCAAGGACATTGGCGGCCACCAGGCCAACGGGGCCGGCACCGGCGATCAGGACACGCTTGTTGAGATTTGTCATGGGAGCAGAACACGAATGCAAGGTCATCATCCGGCGTCGCCAGGCAGCGCCGGTCAGGGCATATCGATATGACTTGCCGCCATGGTGAAGTCTTGCCCCGGCCGTCGCAAACAATTTATTCTGCGGACATCTTGCGTTTTTGGAATCAACTTCATGCGCCGACGCATCCCCAGCATGACCGCCTTGATCGCCTTCGACGCCGCGGCGCGCCATCAAAGCGTGACCCGCGCCGCCGACGAACTGGCGCTGACCGAGAGCGCGGTGTCGCGACAGATCTCGCTGCTTGAAGACCAGTTGCAGGTGCGGCTGTTCAACCGTGTAAAGAAGCGGATTTCATTGACGCGGGCAGGCGTGGTCTACGCCGCCGACGTCGCGTCGACCATCAGCAGGATTGAACGTGGCACGCTGGAAATCATGGCGCACGAAGGCGAAGGCGGCATCCTGGAAATCGCCGCGCTGCCGACGGTGGGGACGCAATGGCTGATCCCCCGGTTGACGAGCCTGTATGCCGAGCGACCCGACATGACGATCAATGTCAGTGCACGGAGCAATCGCTTCCTGTTCAGCGAAACGACGCTGGATGGCGCGCTGTATTTCGGCAAGGCGTCATGGCCCGGCGCATTTTCGGATTACCTGTTCGATGAAGAACTGGTGCCGGTGGGCCACGCGAAGTTCCTGGAAGGGGACGCGCGGCCCGACGCCCACACCTTGGCAAGCTACCGATTGCTGCACCTGATGACCCGGCCCGAAGCGTGGCGGGCCTGGTGTGTCGAAGCGGACGTGACGCACGAAAACGTGATGCGCGGGCCGCGCTTCGAAATCCAGTCGATGTTGATCAGCGCCGCATGCGCGGGCCAGGGCGTGGCCCTGCTGCCGCGATTTCTGATTGCCGATCAGCTGCGATCAGGCAAGCTCAAGGTGCTGTCCGACGTGTCCGTGCGCAGCGAGGGCGCCTATTATTTTTCGTATCCCGAAGACAAGGCCGACGAACCGCATCTGACCTTCTTCCGGGCATGGTTGCAGGAACAGACGCGCATGTTCCAGCCGCGCGCGACGCAGGCCAGGCCGCGGCCAGGACGCGCCCCTTCCGCCCGGTGATCCCGTGCTGGCCGGATCCGCGGCCGGGCCGGATTACCGCTCCGGCCGGCGTACCGCGCCACTGTCATACAGCCGCGCCCGGGCGTCGGCGTCATAGCCCGCCTCTTCCAGCACGCCCTCCGCGTCCTGCCCCACCGTGGGCGCCGGTCGGCGCGGCGCGGGCGCGTAGCCTGACAGGCGCGTCACGTCCTGCAGGTCCCACATGCGGCCTTCGGTGGGGTGGTCGACCCGTTCCAGCAAGCCCGACGCCAACACCTGCGGGTCGGTCATCAGGCTGTCCAGCGTGTTGTAGCGCATGCAGGGAATGTCGGCGGCTTCGAGCAATTCCAGCCATTCGGCGGAGGTGCGGGTCAGCATGGCGTCGGCGCGCAGCTTGAAGTAGTCGGCGCTGTGGGCGGCCCGGGCGGCCTTGGTGGCAAAGCGCGGATCGTTGCGCATGTCGGGGTAGCCCATCACCTCCATCAAGCGGAAGGCCTGGGCGTCGGTGTTGGTGGTCAGGCAGACATACCCGTCCTTGGTCTGTACGGGCCGCGCTTGCGGATCGATCAGGCGCAGGTCGCCGGGCGGCGTCAGGGCGGGATCGTAGGTGGCGCCATACAGGTGTTCGCTCAGGACCAGCGACACCATGTTCTCGAACATGGGCACGTCGACCGATTGGCCGCGGCCGGTGCGTTCACGCTGGAACAGGGCCATCATGACCGCGTTCAGGGCCATGAGGCCGACGGTGCGATCGGCCACCACATACGGCACATAGCGCGGCACACCCGTATACATCTCGTTCAGGGCCGCCAGGCCGGACCCGCCCTGGATGATGGAATCGTAGGCGGGCTTGTCGCGGTAGGGCCCGGGGCCGAAGCCGCTCATGGCGCAGTGGATCAGCCGGGGGTTCTGCGGCGCCAGGCTGGCGTAGTCCAGGCGCAGGCGTTCAATCGGGCGCGGCCGCATGTTGATCAACAGCACGTCGGTGCGCGCGATCAGGCGCGTGACCACCTCGTGGCCGGCGTCGGACTTGAGGTCCAGGGCGATGCTGCGCTTGTGGCGGTTCAGGTGCACGAACTTGCCCGACATGCCGGGGCCGGGTGACGGGCCGGCGATCCAGCGGATCACGTCGCCTTCTTCGGCTTCGACCTTGATCACGTCGGCGCCATAGTCGGCCATGATCTTGGCGGCATACGGGCCGACCACGGCCGAGGTCAGGTCCAGCACGCGGATGCCCGCGAGCGGCGCGCGGGAAGGGTCGTCGTGGTCGTGCGGGGAACCTGCCGGACTCATCGTGTCTCCTCAACGGGTCCGTGGGCGGACCAACTAGTTGTGAAACACAATCATAATCGAAGCGCGGCTATTTGATCCCCAACCGTTTGGCGAGGCGGTTCAGGTTGGCGCGGTCCAGCCCCAGCCCCCGTGCGGCGGATGCCCAGTTATGCCCGTGGCGGACCAGCGCATCAAGGATCAGGCGGCGTTCGTAGTCGTCCACGGCGGCGCGCAACCCGACCGAAGGATCGATCGCTGGCGGGCTGATCGGCGCGGACGCGTCCGCCAGGCTGCCCAGGTCGGCAGGGTCGTCCTCAGGCGCCTGGGCGGGCCCCACGCGCGGCAGGTCGATCTCGGCTTCCGACAGGCTCAGGATCCGCGGACGGCGCCCCTGCCTGGCCAAGGCCTTCAGTACACTGCGGCTCAACAGATGTTCAAGCTCGCGCACATTGCCGGGCCAAGCGTAGGACAGCAAGGCGGCCTGCGCATCAGCCGTCAGCCGCAGCCCGCTCAGGCCCAGGCGGACGCGGTTCTCTTCAAGGAAGAAACCGGCCAGCATCAGCACGTCGCGCTGCCGGTCGCGCAGCGGCGCGACATGGACCGGGAACACGCTGAGGCGATGGAACACATCGGCGCGAAAGCGCCCTTCCTGCACGTCTTCGGCCAGGTCACGATGCGTGGCCGCGATCACCCGCACGTTGACCCGGTGGTCGCGATCGGACCCCAGTCGCTGCAGCTGGCCGTTCTGCAGTACACGGAGTAATTTGGCCTGGATCGGCAACGACAGTTCGCCGACTTCATCCAGGAACAGCGTGCCGCCATCGGCCAGTTCGAATTTGCCGCGGCGGTCGCCCACCGCGCCCGAGAACGCGCCGCGCACATGGCCGAACAGCTCGCTTTCGACCAGGGTTTCGGGCAGCGCCGCACAGTTGATGCTGATCAGGGGCTGCGCGCCCCGGCCGGACGCCGCATGAATGGCCTGCGCCACCAGTTCCTTCCCGACGCCGGTCTCGCCGGTAATCAACACCGTCAGGTCGCTGTCGGCCACCACGGCGATGTCCTGCAGCAGGCGTTGATTGGCGGGGCTGTTGCCGATCAGGTCGCGCGGCGGTTGCTGGCCCGCGGCCAGGCGATAGACCTCGGCCCGCTGCCGCTCGTCTTCCACCCGCGACGCCAGCGAGTGGATGCGGTCCGCCACCGTCACGGTCGCGGCCGCCAGGCTTGCGAACGCCTGGACCGAGGGAAGGTCGACCATGGCGAACCGTTCGGGGTCCAGCGCGTCCAGGGTCAGCAGGCCCCACGGCTGTTCGCCCACCATCAGCACGCAGCCCATGCAGTCATGGACTTCCAGCGCTTCGGGCGGGCCGTCCACCAGGCCGTCGTAGGGATCGGGCAGATCGCAATCAGGCGCAAAGCGCAGCGGGCCGTCCGCCTCCAGCAGGGCCTTGAAACGCGGATGGTCGTCGATGCGGAATCGCCGGCCCAGCGTGTCGGTCGACAGGCCATCGACCGCCAGCGGCAGCAGCCACTCGCCTTCCCGTTGCAGCAGCGCGGCGGCGTCGCACGGCAGCACGGCGCGCAAGGCCTGCAGCAGCCGCCGGTAACGCTCGCCTTCCGGCAGGTCGCGCGACAGGTCGTCGACCAGGGGCACCAGCGCGGCAAGGAGGCCGCCGGTATTCATGGCGCGCTGGCCGTCGTCAGCAAGGCCTGCTGCGGTTCGGTCAGGGTCAGCGACATGGCGGCCGACAAGGCCGCCAATTGCGTCAAGGACGTGGCGCTGGCGATGGGTGCCCCGATGGCAGGCCGCGCCATCAGCCAGGCCAGTGCGACCGATGCCGGGCTGGCGCCTGTCTCGGCCGCCACGGTATCCAGCGCGGCCACCACGCGCTGGCCGCGCGGCGTCAGGTACTTGCGGACCCGTTCACCGCGTGTCGGGTTCGCCGCAATGTCGGCATCGGTGCGGTACTTGCCGGTCAGGAAGCCGCTGGCCAACGAGAAATACGGAATGACGGCGATGTCGTTCTCAAGGCAGACGGCCATCAGATCCTGCTCGAACGCCTCGCGGTCCATCAGGTTGTAGAGCGGCTGCAACGTGGTGTACGCGGCCCACCCGTTCGCGGCGCTGGCATCGAGCGAGGCTTTGAGGCGGTCGGCCGAAAAATTCGACGCGCCCAGGGCCCGCACCTTGCCTGCACGCACCAGCTTGTCGAAGGCTTCCAGCGTTTCGTCGATGGGGGTATCGGCATCGTCGCGATGGGATTGATAGAGATCGATGTAATCGGTCTGCAGGCGCTGCAGCGACGCTTCGACTCCGCGCACGATGGTGTCCGCCTTCAGGCCACCGGGGCTGGTGGCCATGGGGCTGCCCACCTTGGTCGCCAGCACCACGTCGCTGCGCCGGCCGCGCGTCTTGAACCAGGTGCCGATCAGCGCTTCGGATTCGCCGCCCTGATTGCCGTCGACCCACGCCGAATACGCGTCGGCCGTGTCGATGAAGTTGATGCCGTGATCGGGCAGCGCGTCCAGCATGGCCAGTGACGCCGCTTCATCCAGGGACCAACCGAACACGTTGCCGCCAAAACAGATGGGCGACACAGTCAGGCCGGTGTTGCCCAGAGCGCGATGAAAAAAGTGGGACATGGAAGACTCCTGTTCGATAACGATGAGGCGGCTCGGCACAGGGTCGATCCGACACGCAATTGGTCATTATGACCCTAAAGCAGCGTGTGTCGAATCGACTCCCGAAACGTAAGAAATGGCGTCAATGCTTGCGCTCCGAGATGGCACGGATCGTGAAAGGGTGAGGTATCCCTTCCCGCAGCCCCTGTCATTGGAGACCGTCCCATGCTTTCCGTTCCACACCGCAACATCGTCAAGGCCACCGTGCCTGTGCTTGAACAGGGCGGCGAAGCATTGACCACCCACTTCTACCGCATCTTGTTGCAGGACCACCCCGAGGTCCGGCCGCTGTTCAATCCGGCGCATCAGGCCGACGGCGCCCAGCCCCGCGCACTCGCCAACGGCTTGCTGAAAGTGGCGCGTCACATCGATCAGCTGGACGTCCTGGGCGACCTGTTCGCGGTCATCGTGAACAAGCATGTGTCCTTGCAGATCCAGCCGGAGCACTACCCGGCGGTGGGCGCCTCGTTGTTGCAGGCGATCCGCGAGGTGCTCGGGCCCGATCTGGCGACCGATGACGTGGTGGATGCCTGGGCTGCCACCTATGGGCTGCTGGCGGGCATGCTGACGTCGGCGGAAGGCCAGGCCTACGATGCGCTGGCCGCCGCACCCGGCGGATGGCGCGGCGGGCGGGCGTTCCGCGTTGCCGACAAGCGCGAGGAAAGCAAAGAGATCACCTCATTCACCTTTGCACCGGCCGATGGCTTGCCCGTCCTGGCTTTCGCGCCGGGCCAATACATCGGGCTGCGGCTGTTCGTGAACGGTGTTGATGTCAGGCGCAACTATTCGCTGTCGGCAGCGGCCAACGGGCGCGACTACCGCATCAGCGTGAAGCGCGAACCGGGCGGCGTCGTGTCCAACCATCTGCATGATCACGTCGGGATCGATGACACCGTCCACCTGTTTCCGCCGGCAGGCCACCTGACGCTTCAAGCCGGCTCGCGGCCGGTCGTGCTCATCAGTGGCGGCGTCGGCATCACGCCCATGCTGCCGCTGATGTCGGCCGCGCTGGCCGCCGGCCGCGAGGTCCGTTTCATCCACTGCGCGCGGGATGCCGGCGTGCATGCGTTTCGCGATTGGGTGGACGGCCATCTTGAGCACCATCCGGCATTGAGCACGTTCTATTGCTATGAGCGGCATGACGGGAGGGTGGACGGTGACAACGTTGATGGTGGCAACGATGACGGCCACAACGATGCGGCGTCACGGCGCGCCTCGGCGCCCCACGCCGTCGGCCGGCTGAATCGGGCCCACCTGGCGGAATGGCTGCCTGGCCATCGCGATGTCGATGCCTATGTGATCGGTCCCAAGCCCTTCATGACGTCGGTGCTGCAGGACCTGCGCGCGCTGGACGTGCCGCCGGCGCAATGTCATTACGAGTTCTTCGGGCCTGCGGAGGTGCTGTGAGTTTTCCTGACCGGCTGTGAAAGCTTGTCGATGGATCGTTCGATGGCCCGGTTGCACACTGCGACCTGTGTCATTCAACCGTCCAGAGAGGTAGCCCGCATGCTGTCCGACTTTCGCGTTCTTGACCTGACCTGGGTGCTGGGCGGCCCGTTTGCCGGGCAACTGCTGGCGCAGCTGGGCGCCGAGGTCATCAAGGTCGAGCCGCTGGAAGGCGACCTGTCGCGGCAGGTGTCGCGCCACGGTTCCGAATTCGAAGGCGACTCGGGCTTCTTTCTTTCGGTGAATCGCGGCAAGTCCAGCATTGCGATGGACTTGAAATCGCCGGAAGGCCGCGAGGTGTTCTACGACCTGGTCCGGGAGTGCGACGCAGTCGTCTATGGCTTTGCGCCGGGCGTGCCGGCGCGCCTGGGCCTGGACCGCGATGCCTTGCTGGCCGTGAACCCGCGCCTGTGCATTGCGCAGATGATCGGCCTGCACGACCAGCCGCCGTATGCGGATGCCCCCGCCTTCGACCTCGTGGTCCAAGCGTTGAGCGGTGTCATGAGCATCACCGGCGAACCCGGTGGCGCGCCGGTGCGTGTCGGCTATCAGGTGGCCGATCTGGCGGGCGGCCTGTACCTGGCGTTGGCCTGCCTGGGCGGCATGCTCAAGGCCCTGAAGACCGGCCGCGGCGAACTGGTGCAGGTGTCGCTGCTGGATTGCCAGCTGGCGCTGCTGACGTGGCAGGCGCAGAACTACTTTGTGTCGGGCGAGGTGCCGCACGCCAATGGCGCGCGTCATCCGGTGATCGCCCCCAGCGATATCTACCGCTGCCTGGACGACAAATTCATTGCCATCTCGCCTACCGGGCAGCAGTTCTGGCGGACGTTTTGCGCGGCGATCGACCGCAAGGACCTGATTAACGACCCGCGTTTTGCCTTGCCCAAGGACCGCGTCAGACATGTCGATGACCTGACCGCGATCCTGCAGGACGTCTTCCGCCGCTACACGGCGGCCGACTGGCAGGAACGGTTGTTTGCGTCGCGCGTGCCGGCGGGCGCGGTGCATGACGTGGCGCAGGCGGTGGATCAACCCCTGGCGCATCTGCGCAAGATGGTTGAAGACCTGCCCCACCCCGCCACCGGCGAAACCTTGCGGTTTCTGGGCAACCCGTTCAAGTATCCCTCGGCCCACCCCCTGTCCTATCCTCCGTCGTTGGGATCGGATACGCAGGCCGTGCTGTCGCGGGTATGCGGCTATGACGCCGCGCGAATCGCCGACCTGACCGGCCAGCGCGTTGTGGCGACCGGAAAGTCCGTCTGAGCGTGAATGGATCCGGGGCACGGTCCTGGCCGCGGGTCCCGCCGGTGCCTGCTTGTTCCAACACAGTTCCGTCCCAAGAGGCGGAACAAGGAGACATGACCATGACCCACCTTCCGTCCCTGCTGCCTGCCGTATGGCCTTCAACGCTGCGCGCCACCTTCGTCGCGCTGGCTCTGCCTCTGGCTGCCTTGCCCCTGGCAGCGCTGACGCCGGCGGCCCAGGCCCAGCCCGCGGCCTTTCCGAGCAAGCCGATCCGGCTGGTGTGCGCGCATGCGGCCGGCGGCGCCGCTGACCAGCTGTCACGCATCGTGTCGCAGCAGTTGTCGACCACGCTTGGGCAACCCGTGGTGGTCGAAAATCGGCCCGGCGCCAGCACCATGATTGCCGCGGAACAGGTCGCCCGATCGCCCGCCGATGGCTACACGCTATTGATGGCGACGGTGACGACCTTGTCGATCAACCCCGCGCTGTACGCCAAGATGCGTTATGACCCGATCAAGGATTTCGCGCCGATATCGATCGTGGCTTCGACCCCTTTCTTCCTGGGGGTGAACGCCGCCCTGCCGATCACGTCGGTGCGCGAACTGGTCGCGGCGGCCAAGGCCGCGCCAGGTGGTCTCAACTACGGGTCGTCGGGCCAAGGCACCTCGTCGCATCTGGCGGGCGAACTGTTCACGTCGATGTCGAACACGCAAATGGTCCATGTGCCCTACAAGGCAACCGCGACGCGGAACACCGACTTGTCCGCCGGTTCCATACAGGTTGTCTTCGGCAACGACCTGCTGGAATTCGCCAAGACCGGCAAGGTGCGGATCTTGGGCGTGACGTCGGCGCAGCGGCTGTCCGGCTATCCGGACATTCCTACCGTGGCCGAAGCGGGTGGCATGCCGGGCTATGACGCCAGTGTCTGGTATGGCCTGGTTGCCCCGGCCGGCACACCTCCGGCGATCGTTGCAAAGATCAACGACGCGCTGCGCACCGCCGTGGCCGACCCGGCGGTGCGTCAGCAGATCATGAGCACGTTGGGCGGCGATGCCGTCGGCAGCACGCCGGAAGCCTTCGCATCGATGATCAAAAGCGATCGGGACAAGTGGACCCAGGTGATTACCCGGGCGCATATCAAGGCAGAAGAATAGGCAGCGTCCGGCTATCCTCTGCATCGGCACGATCATGCGACGGGGACATCCGATGGAACGGCGGGCATTGCCTTTAAACGCGCTGCGCACCTTCGAAGTGGTAGCGCGCAACCTGAGTTTTACGCGCGCGGCCGCGGAACTGGGCGTGACGCACGGTGCGGTCAGCCGGCAGATCATCGCGCTGGAAACCTCGATGCGCATGCCGTTGTTCCATCGTGAAGGTTCGCGCATCCGGCTGACCAACGAAGGCTCCCGCCTGTTCACCGGGGTGGCGCCCGCGCTGGATCGCATCGCGGCAACCATGGACAGCCTGCAGGACAGCACGGCCGCGCGCGTGCTGTCGGTCAACGCCCCGCCTACCTTCACCATGCGCTGGCTGATCCCTCGGCTGACCGGGTTCCAGCGGGCCAATCAGAATGCCGAAGTGCGGCTGGCCACCGGCACCGGGTCGCCCCAGACCTTGAAGATGAACGACTACGACGTGGTGATCCGGCGCCTGGCGGACGATGACGATGCCGAGACGCTTCGGCCCACGCCGTTTCTGTCGGGCGCGCTGGTAGCGGTTGCGTCGCCAGACCTGATCGGTACGCGCCCGGTGCAAAGTCTCGACGACATCGCTCCCTTCCGCCTGATCGAGGCGGCGACCAATGTCGTGGGCTGGCCGGACTGGTTTGCACGCGCAGGCGGCAGCATGCCGACGCCCACCCGGTTCCTGCGGCTGGAAGAAATGTTCTATGCGGTGCAGGCGGCGCTGGATGGATTGGGCGTGGCGCTTGTGCCGTCGGCCCTGGTGGTCGATGATCTGGCGGCCGGACGGCTGCAGCGGATCCTGGATGTCCCCGGCGTGTTCGAGCGCGACTACTGCCACGTCGTGTCGCCCGTCACGCGCAACCCGGAACTGGCCCGCGCGTTCTGCGCGTGGCTGGATCATGAGGGGCAGGAAGCGCGCCGCCTGTCGAGTTCCGTGATGGGCGATGGCATGGCGTGACTGCCGCACCTTGCCACCGGACGACGCCATCGGACGACGCCGGAGCACGATGCAGCAGGATGACGACGCAGCAGAAGGCTCGCTGAAGGCCTGCCGGGTCAGCCCTGTTCCGGCGGTTCGTACCGCACCGCTGCCTTGCTCGCGCGCCAGATGGCCCGCGCCGACGGCCTAGCCGCTTCTTCCAGCAAATGCCCTGCCAGTCCGCCTGCACGCGACACCACCGAAAAGCTGCGCATGGCCGCGATCGGCACGCCGATCTCGAGCAGCAACGCAGCAATCGCGCCAGTGGCATTGATGGTCAGATGCCGTCCCGACGCGGCATCGACCGCCGCGCCGAAGCGTTGCAAGGTTTCGACGTGTGCGCCCGACACGCCCGCCTGTCGGCCCACCTCGAATAAGCGGATTGCCCGCGGGTCGTCAGGTTTGTGGGTCGCATGACCAAAGCCAGGGATGGGACTGCGGCTGTCGCGGAAGGCTTCCGCACGCAGCCGCAAGGCATCCGTATTGCCCGCCGCTTCTTCGGCCTGCAAGTCGACCAACAGCGCCGCACACTGCTCGGTGGTGCCAGCAAACACGCTGCCGATGGCCAGCAGGCCCGACGCAATCGCTACCTGCGGCTCGCCTGGCACGCTATCGGCCATCAGCCGCGCAATGACGGCACTGGGCGTCAGGCCGTGTTCCATGAGCGTTACCAGGCAGGCATCCAGCACCCGCACCCGGGCCGCATCGGGCCGGCGGTGGCAGGTCAGGAAATACAGCATTTCGGTGTAGCTGTACTCGCCGATCAGCTCGTTGATCAGATCCTTCCCGCCTACCGTAATGGACGTTGCGTCGGAGGTGGAAATGCGAGTTGCGGGTCGCGTATCAGTTGCGCGATCCGCGGCGGGTCCGGTGTCTGCCATGGTGTCCCTTCCTCAGTCTTTCAATGTGGCTGACCCCACCAGCGTCGTGCCGAATTGCGAACGGCATTCGGCCTTGCCATCGTCGGCAAGCAGGACCTCGAGTTCATCGCCCGGGCATACGGGGGCCACGAATTTGACGGTCAGTTCACCGCGGTAATGCCAGTCGGCGCCGTACTTTTTCGCCGCCAGGTCGGCCACGTAGCCGGTGTACATCAGCCCGTGGCCAAGCGTGCCGCGAAAACCGCGTTCTCTGGCATAGGCATCGTCGTAGTGGAGGATGTCGTTATCGCCGTTGAGCTTACCGTAGTTGTCGAACTTTTCCTGCGTCTGCGTAATCGTCTTCTTCAGCATGCTGATCTCCTGGAACGTGGGCGAGCTCACTCGGCAAAGGCCGAGGTATGGCTGACGCTGCACAACCGCGTGCCGTCGGCGCGATGAAAATCGACCTGATAGCAGATGTACTTGCGTCCCTTCTTTTCATACTTGTCCGTCAGCCGTCCGCTGCCAACGACGTGGGTGGGCTCATCCGCCCAGATCGGGTGATAGAAGTTGAAGGTATTGCCGATCATGATGCCGCCCTGTTGCGGCGGATATTTGCGGTACATCACGGCCATCATGTAGACGGCCAGCACATTGGGGGGTGCGGCCTGCCGGCCATCGACCCGATAGTTCGACGGGTCGCCATCGACCACCGACAGGTATTCATTGACGATGTCGGGTGTGATGGTAAAGGCGAGCTCGGGAAACTCGGCGCCCACCTGCCAGTCCTTGTACAGGGCGGCGGGCAGGTCTCCTTCGCGGGGTTTGACTTCGCTGGGTCGTGTCATGGTGTCTCCTGAAGAGACGCCATGGTGCGATACGCACAACGGCCGGACAATCGATTAGATCTGCCCGGCCGTCAGGAAAACTCACAGTCCTCAGTCCGTAGTCCTCAGTCTTCAGTCACCCACGATCTTCTTCGCCTGGATGATCGCGCCAAAGCGCTTGGCGTCTTCCATTGCCTTGTCGTGGAATTGCGCCGGGCTCATCGGGGCGGGGTCGCCGCCCAAGGCCAGCATGCGTTCCTTGAAGGCCGGGGTTGCGATGATGCGATTGATCTCGGTATTCAGGCGCGTCACGATGTCCTGCGGCGTGCCCGCGGGGGCGTAGAAGCCGAACACCGTGTCGGCGTCGAAGCCCTTCAAACCGGCCTCGTTCAGGGTCGGCACGTTGGGGAACAGCGGCGAGCGCGTCATGCTGCCCACTGCCAACATCGTCAGGCGGCCGGCCTGTACGTGCTGCATGGCGATGCCCGGATCGAACACGAAGTCGATCTGTCCGGCCAGCAGGTCCACCAGGGCGGGCGCGGCGCCGCGATACGGCACATGGACCGCGGTCACCTTGGCTTCGCTCTGGAACATCTCACCCGCCAGATGCGGCGAGCTGCCGTTGCCGGGCGACCCGTAGGTCAGTTTGCCAGGGTTGGCTTTCAGGTAATCAATGAAGCCCTTGATGTCGCCCGGCAGTTTGCCCGGCTTGGTGACCAGGAACACCTTGACGCGCGCGGCGGCAGCGACGGGCACCAGGTCTTTGGACGGGTCGAACGACATCTTCGGGTAGATGAAGGGGTTGACCGACACCATGCCGCCCGAGCTCATCAGCAGGGTGTAGCCATCGGGCGTGGAGCGCGCGACCGATTCGCCGCCGATGTTGCCGCCCGCACCGCCCTTGTTTTCGACCACGACCGATTGGCCGAGCACTTCCTGCAACGGACCGGTGATGGCGCGCGCGATCTGGTCGGCGGCGCCGCCCGGCGGGAAGTTGACGACGACCTTGACGGGCTTGTTGGGCCAGGCCTGGGCATGGGCCACGGCGGGCAAGGCCAGCGCGGCGACGGCCGATACGAGGGTGACGCATCCAAGCGCCATCGCACCGATGCGCCCGCTGAGCGATCGGCAAGTGTTGGGGGTAAGCATGGTTGTCTCCTGCTGAAGGTCTTGTAAGCCGCGGCACTGGATGGCCGCGTGCGGAAGTTCCGGCCGGCGCACGGAAGGCGCCGGCCTGTGCTGCGTCAGAACGGGTAGTGACGCGGCGTGGTTTGCAGGGTGATCCAGCGCAGTTCGGTGAACTCGTGGATGCCGGCCTTGCCGCCGAAGCGGCCGATACCGCTGGCCTTGACGCCGCCAAACGGCATCTGCGCTTCGTCGTGCACGGTCGGGCCGTTGATGTGGCAGATGCCCGATTCGATGCGCTGCGCCACCAGCATGGCGCGCGACACGTCGCGGCCGAACACGGCTGACGACAGGCCGTATTCCGTGTCGTTGGCCGAGGCCACCGCTTCGTCGACACCGCTGACGCGTACCACTGCCTTGACCGGACCGAAGGATTCTTCGGAATAGATCTTCATGTCGGCCGTGACGTGATCCAGAATCGTTGCGGGCATCAACGTGTTTTCGGCCTTGCCGCCGCACACCAGTTTGGCGCCTTTGGCGAGTGCGTCATCGATCAAGGCGTTGCAGCGTTCGACCGTGCTCATGTCCACCACCGACCCCAATACGCCGGGGCCCTTGCGCGGGTCCTGCAGCGGCAGCGCGCTGGCCTTGGCCGCGAACTTGGCCACGAATTCATCGGCAATGGCGCGGTCGACCACGATCCGTTCGGTCGACATGCAGATCTGGCCCGAGTTGGCGAAGGCGCCAAAGGCCGCGGCGTTCACGGCTGCGTCGATATCGGCATCGTCCAGCAGCACCAGCGGGGCCTTGCCGCCCAGCTCCAGTACCACCGGCTTCAGGTACTTGGCGCAGGTCATCGCAATGATCTTGCCGACCCGCGTCGAGCCCGTGAAGTTGACGCGGCGCACGGCCGGGTGCGCCACCACGGCTTCGACCACGGCGCCCGCATCGGCCGGGGCATTGGTAATGAAGTTGACGACGCCTTTGGGGAAGCCGGCTTCATCCAGCGCGTCGACGATCAGGCCATGGGTGGCCGGGCAGACTTCGGATCCCTTGAACACGACGGTGTTGCCGCAAGCCAGCGGCACGGCCAGGGCGCGCACGCCCAGGATCACCGGTGCGTTCCATGGCGCCATGCCCAGCACGACCCCTGCGCCCTGGCGCACGGCCATGGCCACGCTGCCGGGCACGTCCGACGGAATGATTTCGCCACTGATCTGCGTGGTGAGCGCGGCGGCTTCCAGGAACATGCCGGCGGCCAGGTGCACGTTGAAGCCGGACCACATGGCCGATGCGCCGGTCTCCGCGGCCATCGCCGCAATAAAGGCATCGGTCTTGGCTTCAAGCGCGGCGGCGGCTTTCATGAGCAGCGCGCGGCGCTCGCTCGGGCCGACGTGGCGCCAGGTTTCGAAAGCCCGAGCGGCGGCATCGGCGGCGCGCACGGCGTCTTCCACCGTGGCGGCGGGCGCCTGGGTCGCGACTTCGCCATCAAGCGGATTGCGCCGTTCGAAGGTGGCGCCGTTGCTGGCGGCCACACGGGCGCCGTCGATCAACATGGTGATTGCGGTCATCAAGAGTTCTCCTTGTCTTTGTTATGGGTGCATGCGCGAGCGATCAGCCGACCTGGATATCGACCAGGATCGGTTCAGGGCTGGCCAGTGCCTCGCGCAGCACATCGTGCAGCGTGGCCGGATCTTCGACACGCACACCGCGCATGGCATGCCCGCGGGCGAGCGCAATGAAGTCCAGATCAGGCAAGGCCGTTCCTACCAGCGGGTCTTCGGGTTTGAAACCGAAGGTGGATGCAAACTCCTGCAGCGCCGCATACCGCCGGTTGTTGATGATGATAAAGGTGATGGGCAGACGCAGACGCGCCGCGGTCCACAAGGCCTGGATCGAATACATGGCCGACCCGTCACCGATCAGCGCAATGATCTTTTGATCGGGCTTGGCCAGCGCCACGCCCACGGCTGCGGGCATGCTGTGGCCCAGCCCGCCGCTGCACATGGTGTAGAAGGTTTCGCTGTGCAGCATCGGCAGGTAGCGGTGCATGACCGGCCGCGCGCTGGGCGACTCTTCCACGATGATCGAATGCGCATCGCGCACTTCGGCCAGGGTCTGCAAGGCAAAGGCGGCCGACATGACCGGCGTGGGTTCGGCGCGCGGCGCCGGCACGCGCAGTGGCGGCAGATCGCGTTGCGCGGGTTGGCTCAGGTCCAGCAGATCCCGCACGCCGGCCTTGATGTTGCCGACTGCCGATGTGCCGACCGGGGCCCAGGCGGCAATGGAGGGATCGTCGATCAGTTGCACGAGTTCCGCGCCTTCGGGCAGGTGCGGGCCGAAGCCTTCGACGTGATACGTGAAGGCCGGCGCGCCCAGCGCAAAGACCACGTCGTGACCGTTCAGCAGGCTGACGATCTTTTCGCGCATGGCGGGCAGGAAGCCGCTGAACAGACGATGGTCTTCCGGGAACCCGCAGCGGCCCGACATGGGTGCCACGAACACTGCGGCGTTGTGGCGTTCGGCCAGTTGCAGCACCTCGTCCCACGCACCACTGCGGTCCACGGCGGCGCCGATCACGAAGGCCGGACGCTGGGCGGCATCCAGTTTGTGGGCAATGGTCGCCAGCACGGCGGCGTCGGGGCGGACCACGGAACTGACCACACGCGGCGCCACCGGCTCGCAGGTGCGCGCCCAGTCATCGGCCGGGACCGACACCAGCACCGGGCCTTGCGGTTCCTGCATGGCAATGTAGTAGGCCCGCGCAATGGCCAGCGGCACGTCTTCGGCACGCGCCGGCTCGCAGCTCCACTTCACGTAGGGCTTGGGCAGTTCGGTCGCCTGGTTCGAAAACAGGAAGGGGTCGAAGGGCAGGATGGAGCGGGCCTGCTGGCCGGCCGTGATCACCATGGGCGTGCGGTTCTTGTGCGCCGTAAAGATGTTGCCCATCGCATTGCCGACACCGGCTGCCGAATGCAGGTTCACGAACGCGGCGTTGCGCTTGGCCTGCGCGTAGCCGTCGGCCATGCCGACCACGACGGCTTCCTGCAAGCCGAGGACGTATTCGAAATCGTCCGGAAAATCAAGGAACAGCGGCAGCTCGGTCGACCCCGGGTTGCCGAAGATGGTGGTCATGCCGAAGGCGCGCAGCAGATCCAGGACGGCTTCCCGAACGGTGGTCTGTGGGGCTGAAGGAGTTGATTCTGTCGCGCTGATAGTGGCGCGTGCGGACACGGGGGAAGGCGCGGTCAAGCGTGTCTCCTGAGGGTGAGTGGGCGTCGTCTGGCGACGATCTGTGCCCGCAGTATGGCGATCGCTCCCTTGCTTGAATATTGCCTTTTCGACCAAAAGTCATTACCGTTTTGCATGACTTTGGATATCCGACAGCTGGGCGCCTTTCTATGCGTGGCCCACCACGGCACCCTGGGCCGCGCTGCCCAGACGCTGAACATCACCCAACCTGCCTTGAGCCGCACGATCAAGCGGCTGGAAGATCAGGTGGGCGCCCCCCTGTTCGAGCGCCACACTACCGGCATGGTGCTGACGCCGTTTGGCCATGCCCTGCTGCCTCATGCCAAGGTGCTGCAACACGAAGCCGATCAGGCCACCGAAGAAATCGATGCCTTGCGCGGCCTGGCCAAGGGGACCATACGGGTCGGCGCGGTGGCCAGCGCGATCAGCCTGATCCTGCCGCTGGCCATTGCCCGGGTGCTGGCGCGCTGGCCGAATCTGCAGGTCCACATCGTGGAAGGGGTTGGCGACCTGCTGACCGATGCCTTGCTCAAACACGAGATCGACCTGGCCATTGGCGTGTCGTTGACCGAGAACGAGGCCATCTGCGCGATCCCCGATGCCGAATGGCATGACACCAGCGACGTCATCGCGGCCGTCGGCCACCCGCTGCGCGCGCGCGGGCCCTTGCAGGTGACCGACCTGATCGGCCACAAGTGGGTCTTGCCGCCGCAAGGCACGGCGCCCTTTGCCGAAGTGGTGGGCCTGTTCCGCGAGCAAGGCTTGCCCGGTCCGGATGTCGTAGTCGAGACGCGTTCGATCATTGCGATCAAGAGCCTGGTGACACACGCGGGCTTTTTGAGCTGGATGCCGCGGCCCATGTATGACGCGGAGCGCCTGGCCGGATTGGTGCAGGCGCTGAGCGTGAAAGGCGCGCCCAGGGATCGCCGCTTGATGGTGTTCCGGCGGCGTCAGGGGGTGCTGTCGGGACCGGCGGTCAAGCTGCTGGATGCGCTGCGGGACGTGGCGGCCGAGGGGTGATCAGTCGTTCATGAAGGCCGCCGGGTAGCCGCCCGCCATCGTCGTGCGCAGGTGCTCGACAAAACATTGCACCGCGCGCGGCACCTGGTGGCTGCGGGGGCGCAAGGCGTAGATACGTTCGCCAAAAAAACCGTGCGCGCGCCAGGCAGGCAGGACGGCAACCAGGCGGCGTGACGCGACTGCGTTGCCGGTGCTGCCCGCATTGCCGGTGCCGCCCGCATTGCCTGGGGCGACGCTGAAGTCCGGCAGCAGTCCGATGCCCAGGCCATCCAATACGGCTTCGCGCAGCACTTCGCTGTTGTTGGCTTTCAAGGGGCCCGACACCGTCACGCTGAGGGGCTGCCCCGCCTTGCGCGCGGCCGGCCGCGAGAAGGTCCAGGTGTCGGCGTGCCCGCCCAGGTACAGCAGGCAGTCATGCGCAGCAAGTTCGGTCGGGTGGGCGGGCGTGCCGCGCCGTTTGAGATAGGCGGGACTGGCAACCAGCAGGGATCGGGTGTCGGACAGCACCCAGGCCACGTAGGTGTCGGGGGGCGTACTGGTGTGGCGGATCGCCAGGTCGAAGCCTTCTTGCGCGAAGTTGACGAAGCGGTCGGTCAGTTCGAGTTCGACCGTGATATCGGGAAAGGCGCGCAGGAACTCGGCCAGGCGCGGGGCAATATGTTGCCGGCCCAGCGCAACGGGGGCGGTGACGCGAACCACGCCGCGGGGCGAGCCGGCCTGGTCCTGCACGGCGGTAAAGCTGTCGTCGATCCGGCCAAAGGCGGGACGCGTGTCGTTGACCAGCTGCTGTCCGGCTTCGGTCAGGCTGACGGACCGGGTCGTGCGGCGCACCAGCGGCACGCCTGCATGGCGTTCCAGGTCGCCGATGCGCATGCTGACGGAGGCCTTCGAGATGGCCAGGCGCTGCGCGGTCTGCGTGAAGCTGCGCGTTTCGGCCAGCACGGTCAGCAGGTGCAGGTCGGCCACGAGGGTGGCAAGCGTGGCGGTCGACATCGGGGCATTCCTTGAGGGCCAGTGGCGCCGGTGCGACGCCGGCATAGTGGCCGAGGCGCGGCAACGCGCACTTCGTCCGCCAAGATCAACTGTTCATTTTTCTGAACAATCAAATCAAGAATACCCGGATTATCAAAGCCCCGCGACCGCCCTACACTTGCCTGGCTCGGGGGCCCAGCGCAGGCGCCCGCCATCAACGACAAGGAAGCGACATGAACATCTCTGCCAAGAACGATCCGGTCAACACGGTTGCCCAGGTGGCCCATTGGGTGTCGGGGCAGCCCTCGCCCGGCACCAGTGGCCGCAGCGGCCCGGTGTTCAATCCGGCAACCGGCGCGCTGAGCGCCGAAGTGGCGATGGCAAATTCGGCCGATGTGGACCACGCGGTGGCGTCTGCCCGCGCCGCGTTCCCGGCCTGGGCCGACACGCCGCCCATCCGCCGCGCGCGGGTCATGTTCAAGTTCGTGGAATTGCTGAACGCGCACAAAGATGAGCTTGCTCACCTGATCACCGCCGAACACGGCAAGGTCTTTACCGACGCCCAGGGCGAAGTGGCTCGCGGGATCGACATTGCCGAATTCGCCTGCGGGATTCCGCAGCTGCTGAAGGGCGACTACACCGACCAGGTATCCACCGGCATCGACAACTGGACAATGCGCCAGCCCCTGGGCGTCGTCGCGGGCATCACCCCCTTCAACTTTCCGGTGATGGTACCGATGTGGATGTTCCCGGTCGCGATCGCCGCCGGCAATACCTTTGTGCTCAAGCCCAGCCCGACCGACCCCAGTGCGTCCCTGATGATGGCTGACCTGCTCAAGCGCGCGGGCCTGCCCGATGGCGTCTTCAACGTCGTGCAGGGCGACAAGGAATCTGTTGACGCGCTGCTGGCGCACCCGGACGTCGCTGCGATCAGCTTTGTGGGATCGACGCCAATTGCCAATTACATCTACGAAACCGGCGCGCGCAATGGCAAGCGGGTGCAGGCCCTGGGCGGCGCCAAGAACCACATGGTGGTCATGCCCGACGCGGATCTGGACCAGGCCGTGGACGCGCTGGTCGGCGCAGGCTACGGGTCGGCTGGCGAGCGCTGCATGGCGATCAGCGTGGCCGTGCTGGTGGGCGACGTGGGCGCGCGACTGCTGCCCAAGCTGATCGAGCGCACACGGTCATTGAAGATCCTGAACGGCACGAACCTGGACGCCGAAATGGGCCCCATCGTGACGGCCGCCGCCAAGGCGCGCATCACCGGCTACATCGAACTGGGCGAACAGGAAGGCGCGACGCTATTGGTTGACGGTCGCAACTTTGATGGCAGCACGGCGGGCGACGGCTGCACCGACGGCTTCTGGCTGGGCGGCACGCTGTTCGACGACGTCACGCCCGACATGCGCATCTACAAGGAAGAGATCTTTGGCCCGGTGCTGTCGTGCGTGCACGTGAAGGACCTGGCCGAAGCGGTGGCCTTGATCAATGCCCATGAGTTCGGCAATGGCGTGAGCTGCTTCACGCGCGATGGCAACGTGGCGCGCGAGTTCGGCCGCCGGATCGAAGTGGGCATGGTCGGCATCAACGTGCCGATTCCGGTGCCGATGGCATGGCATGGCTTTGGCGGCTGGAAGCGGTCGCTGTTCGGCGACATGCATGCCTATGGCGAAGAAGGCGTGCGCTTCTACACCCGCCAGAAGAGCATCATGCAGCGCTGGCCGGAGAGCATCGGCAAGGGCGCGGAGTTCGTGATGCCGACGGCGAAGTAAGAAACGGCGACGTAACGAAGCCAGGTCGGTGCAGCGGCTACGTGCCGAGCCGCCCGGCCCGGCATGCGCGTGGTGAACGTCCAGCGCAGCAGGTGCGCGTGGCGGCACACCCGATAATCGGGCCGCCCACGGGTGACTTCACGCGGCCGTCTCAGCGAGCCTGGTTTTGGCCAATGCACCTTTCGATCGCATCGAGCAGCCGCATCGACGGGATCACCGAATGAATGTCGCTTTCGGGCGTGCTTTGATTGCGCACGGCTTCGATGAACGCGCGGTCCTGCCGGTCGAACGCAGGCTCGGCATCCAGCGCAATCAGCTGGTCATCCGACCCACGCAGTTCGTCCCGCCACGCGCGGTAGGTGTCTTCTTCGCCAATGTAGCGATAGAAGCCGCCAAACGGCCCCTTGTTGTTGAAGGACATGGCCATCGTGAACAGCACGCCCGTGCGCGGCGAACGCATCACGATGCTCATGTCCATGGGCACGCCCAGTTCCGGATGATCCGGCCCCTGCTGCGCCTGCACGACAAAGTCCGGCTCATCCAGCAGCCAGACCGCCAGGTCCACCGAATGGCACGCGTGATGCCACAGCAAGCTGTCCACCCAGGTGCGCGGCTGCCCGAACATATTCAGGTTCGTGCGGCGCAAGAAGTAGGTCTCCACCACCATGTGATGAAGTTTGAAGCTGCCGTCGCGGATGCGATCGCGGATCAGCCGGTGCGGCGCGCCAAAGCGGCGGCTGTGGCAGACCATGAGCGGCACGCCTGACGCTTCCTGCGCCGCGGCCAGCCGCAGCGTGTCAGGCAGGTTCAGCGCGGCGGGGATTTCCAGCAGCACGGGTTTGCCTTCGCCGATCACGCTTAGCGCGTGGTCGGTGTGCAGGCCCGACGGCGTTGCCAGCACCACGGCGTCAACGTCCGGTCGGGCCACGCATTCCGCCAGGTGGGTGGAATGAAAGGGGATGCCGTACTTGGCGGCAAAGGCAGCGCCCTGCACCGGGTCGCCGACTGCGGCTGCCGTCAGCCGGACGCCCGGCATGGCGGACAGCACTTTGGCATGCGTTTCGCCCATCGCGCCTTCGCCCGCAATGCAGATTCCCACGGTGGATGTCGTCATTGGTCACGTCCTTGTCAGGGGGGTGGCAGCGCCGCTGCCTGATCGCGCCATGATAGGGGATTCGGACAGGCAAGATTCGTGAGCATGCTCATCCATTCGCGCTGGCGGCAACAGAGGTGCAGGCCCGGCGATCGAGGCTTGTCGTCGAGACCCATGCACGCTACCGTCGATCCAGTGTCACTGCTCCCGGATTCCCGTGCCCGACCCGTCGCCCCCCGTTCTTCCCTCCGGTCTGCCGTCCTCCTTCTCGCATGCGGAGTCGCCCCCTGCCCTGCGCGCGCGCCTGGCCGGCCTGCTGCCCAACGAACGCCCCGCCGTCGTCGCCGGCTTCCTGTTGTTCTTCTGCCTGTTCGCCGGCTACTTCATGTTGCGGCCGGTGCGCGAAACCATGGGCATCACGGGCGGCGTGCAGCATCTGCAATGGTTGTTCACCGCAACTTTCGTGGTCATGCTGGTGGCGGTGCCGATCTATGGCGCGTTCGCCGCCAGGGTGCGCCGGGCACGCCTGGTGCCGTGGCTGTACGCGGCATTCATGGTGCAGCTGGCCGCGTTCGCCGCGGCCTTTTACGTCGCTGCTGACAGCGTCGTGCTCGCCCGTGTGTTCTACGTCTGGGTGTCGGTCTACAACCTGTTCGTGGTGTCGGTCGCGTGGAGCTTCCTGGCCGACGTCTGCCAGCCCGGCCAGGCGCGCCGCCTGTTCGGCCCGATTGCCGCGGGGGCCAGCGTGGGCGGTCTGGTCGGCCCGGTGCTGGGCGGACTGCTGGTGCGGGCGATCGGCTTTTCGGGTCTGTTGCTGCTGTCAGCCATGTTGCTGGGCGCCAGCCTGGCCTGCGTCGCCTGGCTGTTGGGCTGGCGCACGCGGCACGGCGCCGCGGCCCAGGGCGAGCCCGACAATCCCGCGCGCCCCCTGGGCGGATCGTCGTGGGCGGGATTCGTTAGCGTGCTGCGTTCCCCCTACCTGCTTGGCATCAGCGCCTTCGTGATTCTGCTCGCCACGGCAAGCACCTTCCTGTATTTCGAACAGGCACGTCTGGTGGCGGAACAGTTTCCGGATCGCGTGCGGCAGGCCGAGATTTTCAGCACCATCGATGCCGTTGTGCAGGCGCTGACCATCCTGATTCAGCTGGGCGTGACCGGCCGGCTGGCCCAGCGCTTTGGCTTGCGGATGTTGCTCGCGGCCATCCCGCTGGCGATCGCGCTGGGCTTTGTCGCCCTGGCCGTCATGCCGATCTTCAGTGTGCTGGTGATCGTCATGATCGTGCGGCGCGTGGGCGAATACGCGCTGATCCGACCGGGCCGGGAGATGCTGTTTACCGTGGTGGATGCCGAGACCAAGTACAAGGCCAAGAACGTGATCGACACGGCCGTGTACCGCGCGGGCGATGCCGTCAGCGGATGGGCGAAGGCCGGGATCGACGCGCTGGGTGCAGGCGCCGGGCCCGCGGCGCTGGTCGGCGCTGCACTGGCGCTGGTGTGGGCGGGGTTCGGGATCGGCCTTGGCAAGGCCTATGGGAAGCGGCTGCCGGACGATACGCCAGACGCTTGACCTCAGCTGACGCCGCGCGATCGCGCGAAAGGCCATCGCCGGGCCGGCGTCAGCGAATCAATCCACCTTCAGGTTCGTGTCCTTCACCAGCTTGCTCCACTTGCCCGCTTCTTCTTTCAGGAACGCGCCAAACTGCGCGGGCGAGATGGGGGTGGGCTCCGCAGCCATTTCGACAAACCGCGCCTGGATGGCCGGCTGCCCCAACGCGTCGTTCAACGCTTTGTTGAGAGTCGCAACGACCGGCGCCGGCGTCTTGGCGGGCGCGCACAGGCCCCACCACTGAATCGCGCTGAAGCCCGGAAAGCCTTGTTCCGCAACCGTCGGCACCTCGGGCGCGGCGGGGTCCCGCGCTTCGGACGCAACTGCCAGTGCACGCAGCTTGCCGCTTTTGATATGCGGCAAGGCGGTCGTCAGGCTGGGGAACATGGCATCGACCCGGCCGGCCAGCAGGTCCTGCATGGCGGGCGCGGCGCCTTTGTAGGGGATGTGGGTCAGATCCACCTTGGCCTGGTTTTCCAGGTATTCCATGATCAAGTGAGTGGCGGACCCGGCGCCCGCCGATGAGAAGTTCAGCACGCCGGGCTTGGCGCGCGCCAGGGAAATGAAGTCCTGCAGGGTCTTGGCGGTGGAATCGCTGCTAACCACCAGCACGTTGGACGTTTTGCCCATCATGCCGACCGGCGCAAAGTCGGCGATCGGGTCGTAGCTCAGTTTGAGGACGGCCGGGTTGGTGCTGTGGGTGGCGACATAACACTGGACCAGGGTGTAGCCGTCCGGCTCGGCACGCGCGACTTCGATTGACGCGATGGATCCAGATCCGCCCGCCTTGTTTTCGACGACGATCGTTTTGCCCAGGGATTGCGACATCTTGTCGGCCACCATGCGCGCAACGGCGTCCGCCCCGCCGCCTGGCGCAACCGGCACGATCATCTTGATCGGCCGGTTGGGGTACGGGCCGGTCTGGGCGTGCGCGGTGGTCGGAAGCGTCGCGGAGACGCACAGCGCGGTGAGCAAGGCGGCGGCCAGGGCGGCCTGGTCTGGTCGCGTGTCGCAATTCCGCCCCGAGCGAGCTTCCCGCAAATACATGGTCATGACAGCCGTCCCCGTCTCATTGTTATGTCCGGGGATTGTCCACACCCTGCGTGGCGGCCGGTAGTAGGCACTTACCCGCGGGCTTCCGCCTCTGGGACCCTGCCCCACTCCTGCCGACATTTACAGGTCCAGATCGACCCACACCGCCGCGTGATCCGACCCGGCGTCTTCCGGACGGGTCAGTTCGGGGAAAGTCTCCCACTTTCGTGGCCGGACGCCGGGCCACATCCCGGTCCGGAGCACCCCGCCCGCCTGCACCGTGGCGTACAGCGCCGGCGACAGCAGCAGGTAGTCGATCTTGTTCGAGGCGTTACAGGCGCCGTAGGTGCCGGGATAGCCACCGTCGTCGAACGCCGGATGGGTGAAGGCGTCCTTCAGTGTGGTGCCAGTGATCAGCGGCGCAAGCGGCGCGCTGTCGGGCGTGTCGTTCAGGTCGCCAATGACCGCGATGTGCTTGACCCCCTCTTTCAGCAGACGGCGATAGATCTCGCCGACCTGCGTCGCCTGCGCCTTGCGCCGTGCATCGGACGACGCCTTGCCGCCGTAGCCCTTGCTTTTCAGATGGTTGACCAGGACAACCAATCGGGCGCCATCCGGGGTCGTGATCTCGAATTCCGGACAGTCGCGCGAGAACACCGTCTCGCCATTGGGCAGACGATCGTCGACATGGCTGCGCATCGTGCCGATGCGAAAGCCTTCGCGCGTCAGCAGGCCGACGTCGATGCCACGGTCGTCATTGCCGTCAATCACCATGACTTGCCGGAAGGCATCGCCCCCGATGGCTGGCAGGATCTGCCCGTTGAAGGCCGACAGCACGGGCCGGTTTTCGGCTTCGACCACGCCCAGCACGTCGGCGCCCAGGTCGTTGATGACCCGCGCGGTGTTGCGCATGGCCTGTTCGTCGATGGGTTCATCGCGCAGTTCCAGCGAGCCGACCCAGTCCGCGCGGCCTTCGGCCACGATTTCGACCCCACCGCCTTTCGGGCGCTTGAGAAGGCCGCCGCGATTGCGCCGCAGGAGCACGAACGGGCCGGTGTCGGACGCGGCCATCCCCAGGTCGACGATCAGCTTGGCCATTTTTGTCTTGTCGGACGGCCGGTAGCGGATCTGGCCCAGGAGGCGGTTCAGCGCGGCGAACTGTTCGAGCACCTCACGGCCCTGCGCCCACGTGCCGAGGTTCATGGCTTTGGCGCGATCGAACAGGTTTTCGACGTTGTAGACGGCAAGGCGCATGGTGTTCTCCTGGAGCAAGGACGGCAGAGGTCGGGGCAGGAAGTCGAGACAGGCAAATGAGAACGCGAGGCCGGCGACATCGAAACAGGAATGACAATGACGCAGGCAGATGTCCGGCCCGTGACAGTCGCAACCCGCTTGGTGCCTCCGAACATCCCCAGATCAGGACAAAGGCGACTGGGGCCGTCCGGTGCGTGGAGTCCACGTCACCTTTTCGCCGCCTACCGCTTGCTGCGCCGCGTCCGCTCGTAAAAACCGGGTGGCTTGGTGCGGATCCACTTCACGAATCGTCGGATCGAATCGTTCGTCATCAGCGCGTCGATGGTGGCGTAATCGTGCGCCAATTCGCTTTCGGTGAACAGGGCATGGATCTGGCGATGGCAGATCCGGTGCAAAACGGCCGTTTCCTTGCCGCCTTCCGACTTGGGAATCAGATGGTGTTTGTCACGCTGGTCGCCAGGCACGACCCGGCCGCAAAGCGCGCAGCGCTCTTCGACGGGCGGTTGATACCAGGGTTCGGTGACGCGTTTGGCCATGCGACGGTGGGTGGGCAGTGGATCCGAAAAGTGTATCCCTGTGCAGTGCGCCTTGCCGGGCCGCGGCACCGCTCGGTTACTCTCGGCAGCATGCGCAACAACAACGCCGACTTCACCGATACGCAACTGGCCGACCGCATCGTCGCGCTGCTGGCCGAGCGTCGCCCGGACGTGTCGATCTGCCCGTCGGACGTTGCCCGGTCGCTGTCCGACGACGAGGCCATATGGCGGGGGCTGATGCCGCGGATCCGCGACGTGGCCGCGCGCCTTGCCGATGCCGACGTAATTCGCGTCACGCAGGGGCAGACCACCATCGACCTGAACCAGCCGGTTCGAGGGCCGATACGATTGCGACGAGCGGCGAAGTTCGATTCAAAGAAGTGATGTCTGCAGCCTGCGCCGTGGGGCAACCTGCCGGTGTCGCGCAGCTTCACGTCTACCGCAGCGTGTGAAGTAAACTCGCCGGCCGTAAGCATTCCTCTTCTTTCTTCAACTGCCCGGTCAGTAGGCCCGGCCGCGCCGCTGCCCCGTGCACCGGCCAGGTGATTCCCATGTTCTCTTCCCATTCCTTCCGCCGGGACTGGCTGTCCAACGTCCGCGGCGATCTGCTGTCCGGCATCGTGGTCGCGCTGGCGCTCATTCCTGAGGCCATTGCCTTTTCGATCATCGCGGGCGTGGACCCGAAAGTGGGGCTGTATGCCTCGTTCTGCATTGCCGTGGTGATCGCCTTCACCGGCGGGCGGCCGGCCATGATTTCGGCGGCGACCGGGTCGATGGCGCTGGTGATGGTGACGCTGGTCAAGGATCACGGCCTGCAGTATCTGCTGGCGGCAACCTTGTTGACCGGGGCACTGCAGATCGTGGCAGGCCTGATGCGGCTGGGCGTGCTGATGCGGTTTGTGTCCCGTTCCGTGGTCACTGGCTTCGTCAATGCGCTGGCAATCCTGATCTTTGCGGCGCAATTGCCTGAACTGATCGGCGTGTCGTGGGTGGTCTACGCGATGACGGCGGCCGGCCTGGGCATCATCTATCTCCTGCCTTATGTGACCCGGGCGGTGCCGTCGCCGCTGGTCTGCATCGTGGTGCTGACGGCGGTGTCGCTGTTCCTGGGCCTGGATATCCGTACGGTGGGCGACATGGGCCAGTTGCCCGACAGCCTGCCGATTTTCCTGCTGCCTGATGTGCCGTTCACGCTGGATACCTTGTGGATCATCCTGCCCTATGCCTGCACGCTGGCGATCGTGGGCCTGCTCGAGTCGTTGATGACCGCAACGATCGTGGATGACATGACCGACACCCCCAGCAACAAGAGTCGGGAATGCGCGGGCCAGGGCATTGCCAACATTGCGTCGGGGCTGCTGGGCGGGATGGCGGGTTGCGCGATGATCGGGCAGTCCGTGATCAATGTGCGGTCGGGCGGCCGCACGCGCCTGTCCACGCTGGTGGCGGGCGGATTGCTGCTGGTGATGGTGGTGTTTCTTGGTCCGTGGGTGGCGCGCATCCCGATGGCGGCGCTGGTCGCCGTGATGATCATGGTGTCGATCGGCACCTTCAGTTGGGCGTCCATCCGTAACCTGCGCACGCATCCGGCCAGTTCCAGCATCGTCATGATCGCCACCGTGATCGTCACGATCGCAACCAATGACTTGGCCAAGGGCGTGGGCACGGGCGTGGTGCTGAGCGCGCTGTTCTTTGCCAGGAAGGTCAGCCGTCTGTTCCGGGTGGAAAGCCAGCTGTCGAACGACGCAAGCCAACGCGATTACCGCGTGCGCGGCCAGGTGTTCTTTGCGTCGGCCGACGCGTTTGCCGATGCCTTCGACGTAAAGGAAGCGCTGTCGCGGGTGACGATCGATGTGAGCCAGGCCCACTTCTGGGACATTACGTCGGTGGGCGCGCTGGACAAGGTCGTCATGAAGTTCCGCCAGGCCGGCACACAGGTGGACGTGACGGGGCTGAATGAAGCGAGCAGCACGCTGGTGGACAAGTTTGGCGTGCATGACAAGCCGGACGCCGGCGAACGCGTGATCGGGCACTGAGCTTTTTCAGCGACCATAAAAAAACCCCGGCGACGACACAAGGTCGAAGCCGGGGCGGGTCCACGCTGAACGCGATTTACAGCGGTGCGGGCACCGGCTGCTGAGCCGCTTGCGGCGGCGTCGTCGGGTTAGCCGGCGTGCCGTCGGCATTGACGCCGTTCACGACGGGCGCCGGATTGTTGACGGGTGCAACGGTATTGTCGAGCGGCGCAACGGGATTGTTGACGAGAGCAACGTTGTTGTTGACCGGAGCAACGGGATTGTTGACCGGAGCAACGTTGTTGTTGACCGGTGCAACCGCATTGTCCAGCGGCGCAGCGGCAGGCGCCGCCCCCACCGCGGGCGCACCCTCAGGCGTCGACGACGGGCCCAGGTTCTGACCCTGGTTGTTGCCCATGCCGTCGCCTTGCGACTGGCCCGCATCGCCCTGCTCTTGCGTCTGCATGTTCTGCGCAGCAGCGGCGCCCGCCATCAGCATCGGTTCGTCGATCGTCACGGCCACGGTCTCGTCGCGGCTGACCTGCTCGCTGCCAGCCTTGACCACGCGGTGAATGAACTGGAGCTTGCCCACCACGGGTGCCGGCAGCGCAAACGGATAGAAATCCCGCTGGCCCATGGCGCGCGACAGTTCGTTCAGCACGCCGGTCAGGGCGACCCACGCGTTCACGATCCGCAGAAAGTCCTGCGCCGACGGATCATCGGGGTCGGTCAGCACGGCTTCGGTGAACGGCTCGTAGTCGCGCTGCACTGCCTTGGGCGAGATGCCGTAGCTCAGCGCCGTGTCCACCGTGTCCATCATGTGCAGGTAATGGGCCCAGGTTTCGGCCCAGTCTTCCCACGGATGCGACGACGCGTAGGTGCTGATGAAGTGGTTGGCCCAATCCGGCGGCGCGCCATTTTCGTAATGCACCTTCAGGGCTTCGCCGTAATCGATGCGCTCGTCGCCAAAGGCCTTCCGGTAGTGTTCCAGGAAGGGGCCGTCGGCGATCAGCACGTCCCAGTAGTAATGGCCGATTTCATGGCGGAAGTGGCCCAACAGGGTGCGGTAGGGCTCGTGCATCTGCTCGCGCATCTTGGCGCGTTCGGCGTCGTCCGCTTCCTTGATGTTGAGCGTGACGAGGCCGCTGGCATGGCCCGTCAGGGGCGCCACGCCGTCAACCGACGTACCCACGAAGTCGAATGCCAGCCCGCCGTCGCCTTCTTCGACCATGGGCTTGACCGGCAAGCCCAGCGTCAACAGTTGCGCGATCAGCAGGCGCTTGGCCGCTTCGATCTTGCGCCAGAGTTCACCGTTTTCCGGGACCGACAGGTCGGGAATCGTACGGTTGAGCTGGCAGGCGAGACACAAGGTCTCGGCCGAATCCGCGGGCAGCAGCCAATTGCATGCAGCCGGGGTGTTCAGGTTGCCGCAGCGTTTGAAGATCCGGCCCTTGGGCTCGGATGCCAGCACCCAGGTGTCGGGTTCCGTGCCTTCGGCCAGCGAACGCACTTCTCCCAGGTCGGGCTCGTAACCCAGCTGCGCCTGGCAGGCAAGGCAGGCCGTGTTGTGGAAGAACACGGGCTGGCCGCAGTCGCAATGGAAGATCTTGCCACGGGAATTGTCGCGTTTCCTCTTGCCGGAGTCGGCCACGCGGGCGCTGATGGAATCGAAGAAACTGCTCATGATGGTGCCTTGCGCGATGGTGTATCAGGGGTCGCGCCTGCCGGTCGGCAAGCGCGTGATGTCGAGAATGCACTGTAAAGACCCGCTTGCCGTCAGGGTGTAAGCAAGCATGTGCAACTGTCAGTAGATCACCACGCGAAAAGCCCGATGCATCGGGCTTTTCGGCTCATCGTCACACGCCGATACGTTCGAATTCAGCGTACGTCTTGTTGAGCCAGCTCTTGATCCGCTGACGCTCGAGCAAGCCGACCTGGCTGGGCGATGACGGATGGGTGACTGCCCAGAAGCTGCTGCTGTGCGCGTCGATCTTCTGCATGGTGCTGTCCTGCAGGCGGCGCAGGGTGACCACCTTGGCGCCCATCGTCGTGGCGCGCTTCAGTTCGGCCGACGCGTCCAGCACATGGAAGTCGCCTCCCCGCACTTCATTCTTGACCAGCACCAGGTCCAGCCGGCCGCCGACCGTATCAAGCAGCTTGCGCAGCAGGTCGACCGAGTCGCGTCCCGTGTCCATGACGTGCCAGTACGTGAGCGGCAGATCCATTTCCGACGACAGTTCCAGCAGGCTGGACTCTTCGATCCAGTGCAGCAA
Source organism: Pigmentiphaga litoralis (assembly GCF_013408655.1). Taxonomy (NCBI): domain Bacteria; kingdom Pseudomonadati; phylum Pseudomonadota; class Betaproteobacteria; order Burkholderiales; family Alcaligenaceae; genus Pigmentiphaga; species Pigmentiphaga litoralis. The sequence continues at coordinate 688,542 of NZ_JACCBP010000002.1, read as the reverse complement.
CGCGTCTTGCGTCTGCGCGGCCAGGTCCACCAGCACTTCGGATTCGGGCTGGGCCACGGCCGTTTCAACGATCCGGTCCAGGCTGTCGTACTGGTCGATCCGCACCGGCGACGTGTAGTCGGCGTAGAAGCGCATCAGCGCGCCGTGCGACGGATCCGCATCGAAGCCGACGAACGGGCGTTCGCGATCGATGAAGTATTGCGCCAGAACGCGTGCGACCAGCGACTTGCCTACCCCGCCTTTTTCGCCGCCGATGAAATGCAGATGACTCATGGTGTGTCCTGTTGATGTTGCGTCTGTAGAGCTTGCGATGATTGATCTGGTGTCGGTTCGATGCGCTCGTGATCGGGCGCGACCGTGACGCGCACCGTCAGGTCGTGGCCGCCCCCGCCGCGGATCACGCCGCGCAGGGGCGTCACGTCGCCATAGTCACGGCCCCAGGCGAGCATGGCGTGACTGGCTGCCGGCACCATGCCGTTGGTGGGGTCCAGGTCCAGCCAGTCGTCCTGCCGGCCCAGCCCGGGACAATGGACCGCGACCCAGGCATGCGACGCATCGGCGCCGATCAGCCGCGCCTGCCCCGGGGGCGGCTGCGACATGAGGTAGCCGCTGACATATCTGGCGGCCTGGCCCACGGCGCGCAGGCAGCCCAGCATGACGTGCGCGAAATCCTGGCACACGCCGCGCCGCTGGGTGAACGCATCGATCATGGGCGTCGAGACGTCGGTACTGCACGACGCATAGGTGAAGTCGCCATGAACCCGCTGCATGAGATCGATGGCCGCCTCAGCCACCGGCCGGCCCGCGGTGAAGGACGCGCGCGCGTAATCGCGCAAGGGCGCCAGTATGGCGACGTACGGTGACGCAAACGTGAATTCCACTTCGGGGCGGAAGCTGCCGCCCGCCACGTAGCGCAGCGCGTGGGCAACCTCTTCCCAGGGCTGCGTGGCCTCGGGCGTGATGCCTTCGAATCGCGGACGCACGATGACCCGGCTGGTGGCGCTGACGCGCAACGCGTCGTGCGGGGCGTACATCTCGAAAATGCTGCGGGCGTTGCCGTAGACGTCGGTCTCGGTCGTGCAGTGCGACGGTTCCGGTTCGATGTCGAGCGCGAACGATTCCAGCCGCTGGCAGGGCTGATCCAGCGGCTTGAGGTAGGCCAGGTGATGCGCCTGTTCGACCCGCGCGGCGTAGTGATACAGCGTTTCGTGGATGATGGTGAGCGCGACGCTGCCATCGTCGGGGGACGACGGGGCATCGGACGACACCAGGGCGCCGCAGGGCGATGTCGGGAACGACTGCGACTGCCCATCTGGGCCCTGGCTTTGCCGCATGTTGCCCAGCACCTGTTCCTGCGATGGCAATTGACCCTGCATCTGGGTCTGCATCGGCATCTGCAGCTGTTCGGGCATGTCGGGCTGAAACGGCGTCGGCATCTGCCCGCCCGGCGACGGGTAGGCGTAGAAGGGGCCGTTGGGATCGAACTGCGGGTTCAAGGCGAACTGCGGGTTCTGCTCGAACTGAGGCTGCGGATCGAACGGCAGGTTCTGATCGGGCGGCGCGTTGGGATCCATGATTGTCATGCCCGGACCGCCCGCGGAAAGTCGATGGCGTGGCTGAAATACCGCCGGCCGATCTCGTCAGAAATGGCGCTGGCTGCGCGTGTCAATTGCGCGGCCAGGGCCAGCACGGCGCCATAGCGGCCATCGGCATCGCGCTCGCACAGGCTGGACAAGGTTACGCCCAGCCCTTCCGGCGGCAGCAAAGCCAGCATGGGATCGGGCCGCGACGGATCGCTTTTGGTGAAGCGCGCCAGTTCGCTGCGCAGTTCGGCGGCGATGCAGGCGAGCGACCGGGGATTGTCTTCGTCCAGCACCAGCAGATTGAGCAGCACCGGAATTTCGTGCCGGCTCTGGTAATAGGCCCGATAGGTGATCGTGCTGTCGAACACGTCGAGCAGCAAGGCAAAGCCCGATTCGAGCAGCACGGCGTTATCGGTGAACAGGCAGTCGAGCGACCGCGACATGACGGACAGGCGTTCGGTCTGCCGGCCAATGGTCAGCAGGCGCCAGCCGTCGTCACGCGTCATGCGGTCGGCCTGCGCTCCGGTAATGGCGGACAGGCGGGTGGCCAGGCGTTGCAGGGCTTCCTGCGCCCGCAGGGCCGAGTAGTCGGCACGGTCGTCGTCATCGGGGCCGTCGGCCAGGTCAGCCGTAAAGTCGTCGCCGGCGGCCAGGATCAGGCGCCAGTGGTCGGGCGACAAACGGTCGCGGATCTGCCCGGCCGAACTGGCCAGGGCGCGCAGGTTGTAGCGCACGCCCATGGTGGCGGTTTCGTCCGCCAGATATTTGAGCAAGCCCTGTTCGAAGGCGCGCGGCGATTCCATGGGCGCGGGGGACGGAATGAGGCCATTGCGTTCGCATAGCCGGGCTACCGCCACGAACATCTCACCGGAATCGACGGCGCCGCTGCCGAAGCGCTCCAGCGTCAGCCGGCCCAGCCGCACGCCCGTGTCGGCGCGTTCGGTATAGCGGCCCAGCCAGAACATGTTTTCGGCCGACCGGCTGGACACCGGGCGGCGCTTTTGCGACAGGTCTTCGGGGCTGAGCTGTTCGGGCAGCATCGAGAACATGTCGACCACGCCCGAGGTCATGACCCAGGTATCGACACTGCTGCCGCCGCTTTGCATGGACACGACGCGCTGGTCGCGCCCGCCGACCCGGGTCAGGCCGCCCGGCACGATGCTCCAGCTGCCCCGGCCGTCGGCCACGGCAAACATGCGCACCATGGCCGCGCGCGGCAGCAGATGCCCGCCGCTCCAGACCGGCGCCTGCGACAGCGGCAGATAGGCCTGCAGCGTGAAGGCGTCGGGGTCCGCGGCGATGCGCTCGCGCAATTCTTCGAGCTCTTCGGGCGACGCGTAGGCGCCGATGATGGGCTCGAACGCGGCATTGGCCTTGCGTTCGGGATAGGTCGGCTTGATCACCAGGGTCGACAGATACGGCAGCACCTGTTTGAGGGCGGCTTCTTCGCCGCACCACCACGACGCCAGCGACGGCAAGGTCAGGTCCTCGCCCATCAGCCGCTGCGCGATGGCCGGCAGGAAGCCGTTGAAGGCAGGCGATTCCAGGAAACTGGTGCCGAGCGAATTGGCGACCAGCACATTGCCCGCGCGCATCGCCTGCAGCAGGCCCGGAATGCCCAGCGTGGAATCCGACCGCAATTCCAGGGGGTCGCAAAAGTCGTCGTCCAGACGCCGCAACACGGCGTGCACGCGTTCCAGTCCATGCAGCGACTTCAGGAACAGCTGGTTGTCGCGCACCGTCAGGTCGCCCCCTTCAACCAGCGTCAGGCCCAGATAGCGTGCCAGGAAGGTCTGCTCGAAGTAGGTTTCGTTGTACGGCCCCGGGGTCAGCAGCACGATGCGCGGCGGGGTGCCGGGCGCCAGGTTCAATGGGCTGAGCCGGTACAGCATGTCGACCATGGTGCGGTAGCTGGCCGCCAGGTGCTGCACCCGCAGTTCGTGGAACGCCTCGTTGAACAGGTTGGAAATGGCCAGCCGATTTTCCAGCGCGTAGCCCATGCCGGACGGCGCCTGCGTACGTTGCGAGACGACCCACCACTTGCCATCGGGCGCGCGCGCCAGGTCGAACGCCACGATGTGCAGATAGGTGTCGCCCGGCGGTGTGAAGCCGCACAACGGGCGCAGATATCCCGGGTGGCCGTAGACCAGCGCCGACGGCACCAGGCCCTCGGTCAGCAGATGCTGTGGCCCGTAGATATCGGCCACGATGCGGTTGAGCAGCGTGGCGCGCTGGGTCAGGCCGGCTTCGAGGCCCTGCCATTCGTGGTCGGGAATGAGGAAAGGCAGCAGGTCGAGCGACCATAGCCGGGTGGGACCATCGGCATCGGCATAGATGTTGTAGGTGATGCCGTTTTCGCGGATCTGACGCGCGACCGCATCGGCACGTTCATCGAGATCGGAAAAGCCGGCGGGCCCCAGATGCTCGAAGAAGCTTTGCCAATGCTGACGCAGCGCCTTGCCGCGCGCCGCGTCGCGAAGTTCGTCGTAATGGCCGGTGCGTGCCGCCAGCGCCAGATGCAGCGCAGTCGCCACGGCGTCCTGGGACGCCTCGGTCGGAAAAAGCATAGAAGCCATCGGTCTACTCGGTGTGCTTGGGCCCCAGGGAGCGAGCCCTGGCGTTGCCCTCGGAACGGATCCGGACGGCGGCGGCGCGGCGGCAATGCCGCCGGCCTGCCATCAGGTCAATCGTGCCGCAGATCGAGTGAATACGGGAATTCACGTCCGGGGATGGCCGGTTCGACCACCATGCGCCCGGCCGTGTGGCCCATTCTAAGGAAGCGCGACAAACGCCGGCTTTCGGCTTCGTACGAATTGACGGGGAAGGTTTCAGGGTTGCGCCCGCCCGGATGAGCGACATGATACTGGCAGCCGCCCAGCGACCGCTGCGTCCAGGTATCGACGATATCGAACGTGAGCGGGGTGTGGATCGGGATGGTCGGGTGCAGCGCGGTCGGCGGCGCCCAGGCCTTGTAGCGCACGCCTGCCACGAATTCACCCACGCGGCCCGTGGGCTGCAAAGGCAAGGCGCGGCCGTTGACCGTGACCACGTAGCGGTTGTCGTTCAGGCCGGTGACCTTGACCTCGACCCGTTCCAGCGACGAATCCACATACCGCGCCGTGCCGGTGGACGAGCTTTCTTCGCCCATGACATGCCACGGTTCCAGGGCCGACCGGATCTGCAGCTGCACGCTGCGCGCCGCCACTTCCCCGAACAGCGGGAAGCGGAATTCGAAGTGCGGCGCGAACCAGGCGCGGTCGAACGCGTAGCCGGCCTCGTTCAGTTCGTCCAGCACGTCGTCGAAGTCCATGGCCACGTAGGTGGGCAGCAGGAAACGGTCGTGCAGTTCGGTGCCCCAGCGCGTGATCCGCGCCTTGTACGGCCGCTTCCAGAAGTAGGCGACCAGGGCCCGCAGCAGCAACTGCTGCGACAGGCTCATGCGGGCATGCGGCGGCATTTCGAACGCGCGCAGTTCCAGCAGGCCCAGGCGGCCGGTGGAACTGTCGGGCGAATAGAGCTTGTCGATGCAGAATTCCGACCGGTGGGTGTTGCCGGTGACGTCGATCAGGATGTTGCGCAAGGCGCGGTCGACCATCCACGGCGGGCAGTTGCCGCCATTGGCGGCCATCTGCTTGTCGATCTCTTGAATGGCGAGTTCGAGTTCGTAGATCTGGTCGTTGCGCGCTTCGTCCACCCGCGGCGCCTGGCTGGTCGGCCCGATGAACATGCCCGAGAACAGATAGGACAAGGACGGGTGGTTGATCCAGTACGCGATCAGGCTGGTCAGGACGTCGGGGCGGCGCAGGAACGGGCTGTCGGCCGGCGTGGCGCCGCCCAGCACGAAGTGGTTGCCGCCGCCGGTGCCGGTATGGCGGCCGTCGAGCATGAATTTTTCGGTCGACAGCCGCGTCTCGAACGCCGCCTGGTACAGGAATTCGGTGTGATCAACCAGATCAGCCCAATTGCTGGACGGATGGATGTTGACCTCGATCACGCCCGGATCCGGTGTGACGGCCAGCAGCTTCAGGCGCGGATCGCGTGGGGGCGGATAGCCCTCGATCACGATACGCATGGCCAGCTTGCGTGCCGTGGCTTCCACGGCGGCGACCAGTTCCAGATAGTGTTCGACGTCGGCCAGCGGCGGCATGAAGATATAGACGATGCCCTGGCGCGCTTCGACGCACAGCGCCGTACGGTTGATCCACGAGGCGGACTCGAACGGCGCCGGCACGCGGTCGGACTCGGACGGGGCGGCGCCGGCACCAGCACCAGCACCCGCACCCGCACCAGCACCTGTCGCTCCATCACGTCCGGCAATACCCGTTCCGGCATTGCGGCCGGCATCGGGCGCACGCCCCGGCGCAGCGGGCGCGGCGGCACTGGCACGCGACGGATCGCCCGCCGCATTGCGTTCCGCGGCCATGCCCGGCAGCTGCGCCCGGATCTGCACCGGGTCGGCCAGGCCGCCACGGGGTGCGAAAGGATCACGGTCGAACTGCTGCACGGCGTCGGCTTCGGACACCCACGGCAGCGAATCGAGCGGCAGGCGATAGCCCATGGGCGAATCACCCGGGAACAGGTACATCCGTTCGTCGCGGAAGAACCACGGTCCGGTCAGCCACGCCGGGCCGGTGTTGGCGTCGTTGCGGCGAATGGGCAGCGTGTAGCCGACCACCTTGTCCAGCTTCTGCTCGAACACCTTGCGCAGACGCGCACGTTCCATTTCATCGTCCAGCCGCGCGTCGAACGGGTCGACGTTGACCGGCAGGCGGCGTTCGCGCCACAGGTAATAGAAGACGTCTTCATAGCCGGGCGCGATCGTGCTGGTGCCCAGGCCCAGCAAGGTGGTCAGGCTTTCGATGAAGCGCTTGGCGTCGGCTTCGGTGTAATTGCCCGGTTCGCGTTCGTCGGCAAACAGGGAAGGATCTTCCCAGCACGGCTTGCCGTCGGCACGCCAGTAGATGGACAGCGCCCAGCGGGGCAGCTGTTCGCCGGGATACCACTTGCCCTGGCCAAAGTGCAGAAAGCCGCCGGCGCCGTACTTGGCGCGCAGCTTGTGCACGAGTTCGGTGGCAAAGCCCCGTTTGGTCGGGCCCAGCGCGGCAATATTCCATTCGGCGCCGTCGCGGTCGTCCACCGACACGAAGGTGGGCTCGCCGCCCATCGTCAGGCGCACGTCCATGGCCTTCAGGTCGGCATCGACCTGTTCGCCCAGCTTCAGCACCGATTGCCACTGGTCTTCGGTATACGGCTTGGTCACCCGGGGCGTTTCGAACACCCGCGTGACTTCCATGGTGTGTTCGAACTCGACCTCGGCCTTGTCGACCGCGCCGGTCACGGGGGCCGCGCTGCTCGGTTCCGGCGTCGCGGCCAGGGGGATGTGCCCTTCGCCCGCGAAGAGGCCCGACGTGGGATCCAGGCCGACCCAGCCTGCGCCCGGCAGATAGACCTCGCACCAGGCGTGCAGGTCGGTAAAGTCCGCCTCGGCGCCCGACGGGCCGTCCAGCGACTTGACGTCGGGCTTGAGCTGGATCAGGTAGCCGGACACGAACCGCGCGGCCAGGCCCAGCTGGCGCAGGGCTTCAACCAGCAGCCAGCCCGAATCGCGGCACGAACCCGCCGCCAGTTCCAGGGTTTCTTCAGGCGTCTGCACGCCCGGTTCCATGCGAATCAGGTAGCTGATGTCGTCATGCACCAGCTGGTTCAGGGCAACCAGGAAATCGATCGTGCGGCGCGGGCTGACGTCGATCCGGTCGACAAACTTCTTGAACAGCGGCGTCAGTTCGCCTTTGACGAGGTAAGGCGCGAGTTCGCGCGCCAAGGCGTCGTCGTACTTGAACGGGAAGTGCTCGCCTTCGGGTTCAAGAAAGAAGTCGAACGGATTGAGCACCGACATTTCGGCGACCAGATCGACGGTGATCTTGAATTCGGTGGTCTTGCTGGGGAAGGTCAGCCGCGCCAGGTAGTTGGCGAACGGGTCCTGCTGCCAGTTCACAAAGTGTTCGGCCGGTTCGATCGTGAGCGAATACGACAGGATGGGCGTGCGCGAATGCGGCGCGGGACGCAGCCGCACGACTTGCGGCGAGAGGGTAACGGGACGGTCGTAGCGGTAATGCGTGACGTGTTTTAAGGCAACTTGAATGGCCACGAGCGGCTCCGAGGGTGACGATACCGTTAAGACAAGAGCGTGGATTCAAGCAGAAAGCATGCCAATCCAGACCACACACGCGGACCTTCCGCGCGCACTTGGGCATAGTACGGTGACCCGGGGCGTTAGTGGCGGTGCAGCATGGGCAAATCTGTCCTGGGGCCGGTTTTTTGAATCAAATGCCACGATGTCTGGCCTTGACGGCCGAGCCTGGAGGAAACTGGCAGGGTCGAGGCCGGCAATGCGCACCGCCTTAGTGCGACCGCCGGCTGCCCCACCAGTCAGGAGAGAATCATGGAAAAGATGACGGCACATACCGCACACGTTCAGCTGGCCAGCCTGCCCCAATGGCATTTCGACGAAGCCCGGGGCGCCATCACCCGCGACTTCAAGTTCAAGGATTTTGCGCAGGCGTTCGCGTTCATGACCCAGATCGCCATCACCGCCGAAAAGCGCGACCATCATCCCGAGTGGTCCAACGTCTACAACAAGGTCCACATCCTGTTGACGACCCACGAAGCCAACGGCCTGACCCATCGGGACATCGACCTCGCCAAGTTTGCCGACGAAGCCTACGCCCGTTTTGCGCGCTAGCCATCATGCGGATGCCGACATCCCCCGCGGCCAAGCACGGCCTGGCTGCCGCCGACGCCCCGCCGCCCGAGCGGCCTGACTGGACCATTCCGCAAGACTGGTCCCGCTATGGCCCGGAAGACCATGCCACCTGGAAGACGCTGTTCGAGCGGCAATCCCGGCTGCTGCCGGGGCGGGCTTGCGACGCATTCGTGCAGGGCATGCGCGATCTGCCGATCGCGGCCGACCAGATTCCCGAATTCGATGCGCTGAGCGAGGTGCTGATGGCGCGCACCGGCTGGCAGGTGGTGGCGGTGCCGGGCCTGGTGCCCGACGAAGTGTTTTTCGATCATTTGGCCAACCGCCGCTTTCCGGCGGGCCAGTTCATCCGGCGGCCCGACCAGCTCGACTATCTGGAAGAACCCGATATCTTCCACGACGTGTTCGGCCATGTGCCGATGCTGATGAATCCGGCCATTGCCGATTACATCCAGGCCTACGGCAAGGGCGGACTGCGCGCGCAGCAGCTTGGCACCCTGGCGCAACTGGCGCGCGTCTATTGGTACACGGTGGAATTCGGCCTGATGCGCGAGGCGGGCGGGCTGCGCATCTATGGCGCCGGGATTGCGTCGTCGTTGACGGAAACCCGGTTCGCGCTGGACGATCCGTCGCCCAACCGCGTGGCGTTCGATCTGGAACGGGTGATGGCGACCCGGTACCGCATCGATGACTTCCAGGAGACCTATTTTGTGGTCGACAGCCTGGAAGCGGTCCTGGACCTGGCCAGCATCGACTTTGCGCCGGTATACGAACGGGTGTGGCAGCGCGAAGAACTGGCCCCGGGGCAGGTGCTGCCAACGGACACCGTGATTTCACGCGGCACGGGTGCCTACCACGGCTGAACCGCTGGAGCGCACTTTTATGCATGACGGCGCATCCCCCGTCATCCCGGTTGCCCTTTGCGTGACCTCCAGGTGAGAAGTCGTAGCATTTCGATCCATCTCATGGTGTTTACCCCTGCATCTGCGCCGTTTCCTGGCGGTTAGCACTCATACCGACACCGGCCCGCCCGAGCGGCTGCCTCGCACACGCGCGATGCGCCCCCGGACCCGTCTGCGCCTGGCCCGCCATCCGGCGAAAGAGACCTTCCGCGCCCTTGCGCACCGTGTCTCTCAGTGAGTTCTCCAGGAGTATCCACGATGTTCCAGAACGACAACGACAATGCCATCATCGACCTGCTCGACAAGCGGGTACGCAAACAAGAGCAACGCCGGCACTTCTTCCGGAAGTCCGCCGGCCTGACCGCCGGGCTGGCAACGGGTGTCATCCTTGGCGCCTGCGGCAGTTCAGGCGACGACGCTGTCGCGCAGACCGGCCCAACCGATCCCGAAATCCTGAACTTCGCACTGAACCTGGAATACCTGGAAGCCCAGTTCTATCAGATGGCCGCCTACGGCCGGACCCTGCCGGCCAACCTGCTGACGGGTGCCGGACGCCAAGGCGCGGTCAGCGGCGGGCACATCGTCCCGTTCAAGGATCCGCTGGTGGCTGCATACGCCAAGGAAATCGCGGACGACGAAGTCGCTCACGTCGCTTTCCTGCGTGCCGCCCTGGGCTCGGCTGCCGTGGCGCAACCTGCCATCAACATTGACGGCGCCAGTGCAACCGGTGCGTTCTCGGTCGCGGCGCGTGCCGCCGGCCTGATCACCGCCGGCCAGACCTTCGATCCGTACGCCGACGACAACAGCTTCCTGCTGGGCGCCTACATTTTCGAAGACGTGGGTGTGACGGCGTACAAGGGCGCATCGCCGCTGATCCAGAACAAGACCTTCCTGGAAGCCGCGGCCGGCATCCTGGCGGCCGAGGCCTATCACGCCGGCCTGGTCCGCGCGGTGCTGTACTCGAAGGGCCTGACATCTCAAGCGCAAGCCATTTCGGATGCCCGCGATTCGCTGGATGGTGCCACCGATCTGGACCAGGGCATCGGGACCGCTACCGTGTCCAACATCGTGCCGCTGGATGCCAATGGCATCGCCTACAGCCGCACGCCGGGCCAGGTGCTGAACATCGTGTTCCTGAACAAGGCCGCCGTGACGCAGGGTGGGTTTTTCCCTGCAGGGGTCAACGGAACGCTTGCGATGAGCGCGCCTAACTGATGTCATGAAGGATGGCGCGCGGCAAGTGCTTGCACCGCCGCGCGCCCTGCCCTTTTTTCCGCACGTTCCCCGCACACCCTGACCACCCGTCAGCGAGGAGTCCGACATGGACAGCTCTGCCCTGGAGTCTTCCGGTAAACGCCCGGATCATCCTTCCGCCTGGACGTGGCGGCGGCTGCTCGGCTTCGGCATTGTCGCGACCGGTGTCATGGTGCTGCTGGGCGACCTCTATTTTTGGCTCGCGGCGCAAAACCCGCGGGTGCAGGACGCGTTGCTGGCGGGTTCGCTTGCCGCCTTCGCGACGGCCCTGGGCACCGTGCCCGTGGCGCTGTCCCAGACTTTTTCCCAACGCGTGTCCGACTCCGTGATGGGCTTTGGCGCGGGCGTGATGCTTGCCGCCAGCGCGTTTTCATTGGTGATCCCGGGCATTGCCGCGGCCAAGGCGCAAGGCGCCGGGGCGTGGGGTGCGGGCGGGATCGTGGGCGGCGGCATCCTGGTGGGCGCCCTGCTGCTGTTGCTGCTGGACCGGCTGGTGCCGCACGAACACTTCGTGAAGGGTCTGGAAGGTCCGAGCGCCCGCGCCATGAAACGCGTGTGGCTGTTCGTGCTGGCCATCACCTTGCACAACCTGCCTGAAGGCATGGCGATCGGCGTGGCCTTTGGCGGCACCGACACGCTGGGCGCGCAGGCGCTGGCCACCGGCATTTCGATTCAGGACATGCCGGAAGGCCTGGTCGTGGCCATGGCCCTGCGCGGCGTGGGCTACCGCAAGCTGACCGCCGTGGGGCTGGGGATTCTGTCGGGGCTGATCGAACCAATCGCGGCTGTGTTCGGCGCCGCGGCGATCGGCCTGTCGGCAGGCCTGCTGCCCTGGGGCCTGGCCATGGCCGCAGGCGCCATGCTGTTCGTGATAAGCCACGAAATCATTCCCGAATCGCATCGCCAGGGGCACGAGACCTGCGCCACGGTGGGCCTGATGCTGGGCTTTGTGGTGATGATGCTGCTGGATACGGCCCTGTCATGAACGACGACCGCAACGACCACCGTGCCGACGACCTTTCCGACTCTGCACAATCAAATCGTTTGACATTCAATCGCACGCTATCTAATATGCAAGCCATGGACACGAAGACATTGCCCGATCCGGCAACCCGCAATCTTCTGGCGCTCGACGGCCAGCTGTGTTTTGCCCTGTATTCCACCTCGCTGGCCATGAGCAAGGTGTATCGCAAGCTGCTCAAGGACCTGAACCTGACCTACCCGCAATACCTGGTCATGCTGGTGCTGTGGGAAAAAGACGCTGTGACGGTGTCCGAGATTGGCGAGCATCTGTTCCTGGACTCGGCCACGCTCACCCCGCTGCTGAAGCGGCTTGAGGCGGCGGGTCTGGTGAGCCGGGTGCGGGCTGCGCACGATGAACGTCAAGTCATCGTGTCATTGACCGACACCGGGCGAGACCTGCGCGAGCAGGCCATCGGGGTCCCGACGGGTGTGTTTTGCGCAACCGAATGCAGTATCGATGAACTGGACACCATGACTCGCCAACTGGCGGGCCTGCGTGCCCGACTGATCCAGAACGGCTGACCGGGCCGACCCACCCGGTTTTTTATTGGCTTATTTAAATAGCACGCGATTTATTCACCAACAATATAATCTTCAAGGAATCACCATGTCGCTCGATAAAGTCCTGTATACCGCCAACGCTACCGCTACCGGAGGCCGTGAAGGCCGTGCCGTGTCTTCCGACAACGTGCTCGACGTCAAGCTGACCACCCCGCGCGAACTGGGCGGCAACGGCGCCGAAGGCACCAACCCGGAGCAGCTGTTCGCGGCGGGCTACTCGGCATGCTTCCTGGGCGCCATGAAATTTGTTGGCGGCCGCGACAAGATCGCCGTTCCGGCTGCGACTACCGTCCATGGTGCAGTCAGCATCGGCCCGATCCCGACCGGCTTCGGCATCCAGGTGGAACTGCAGATCGCCCTGCCAGGCCTCGCCCGTGACGAAGCCGAACGCCTGGTGAACGCCGCCCACATCGTGTGCCCGTATTCGAACGCAACGCGCGGCAACATCGACGTCACCCTGACGATCCTGTAAACGCGGGCAGATTGCTATCCGCCGCGATACTCGCGAACGAAGGCGTCGATGTCTGACGCCGGGATCGGCCGCGACAGGTAATAGCCCTGCGCCTCGTCACACTGCCAGTCCTGCAGCAGGCGCAGGGTGCGCGCATCTTCCACGCCTTCGGCCACGGTGCGATAGCCCAGGTCGCGGGCCAGGTCCAGGATCGCGCGCGTGATGTGCTGGTCGCGTGGGATGTCGGGCAGGTGCCGCACCAGGCTCTGGTCGAGCTTGACGATGCTGGCCGGGATGTCGCTCAGGTAGCCGAAGTTGCTGTAGCCCGTGCCAAAGTCATCGATCGCCAGGTTCACGCCATCGGCCACCATGTCGGCCAGTTGCCGCGCGACGGATGCATTGCGGTACAGCCACTCCCCTTCCGTCACTTCGACTTCCAGCCGATCGGGGGCAATGCCGTGCCGTGCGCAGGCGTCGCGCAAGGCATCCGGCAAGGCGTCCCCGTCGAAATCCCGCGCCGACAGATTGACCGACACACGCAGGTCCGGGCAGGTGGAAGACCACCGCGCCAGTTGCGCCAGGGCCGCGTCCACGACCCACAAGGTCAGCGGCTGCATCAGGGCCGTGCGCTCGACCACCGGAATGAATTCGGCCGGGCCGACTTCCCCTAGCCTGGGATGCGCCCACCTCAGCAAGGCTTCGACTGCCGTGACCCGGCCCGAGGTCAGGTCCACCCGCGGCTGGTAGACCAGATACAGCTGATGCTCGGCCAACGCCCGGGGCATGTCGACGGCCAGCCGGAAGTTGCGGCGAAAGCGCGCGTCGCGATCGGCGTCGTACCAGGTCCACGGACGGTGTTCCTTCAACGACGCGGTGACCGCGCTCATGGCCTGCCGCAGCGCATCCCCCAGGCCGCCGTCTTCCAGCCGCAGTTCGACCAGGCCCAGGTGCACATCGGGCTGCAGCGGCACCGATTCGATCACCAGCGTGCGGCTGGCCACGGCAATCAGTTCGGTCAGGAAGGCGTGATGATCCGTCGTGCGATCGTTCGCCATCACGAAGGCATAGCGGCTGGTGCCCACGTGATACAGCGTGGCGACGCCCGCCAGATGCTTGCTGACATTGACGCCCACTTCGTAGATCAGGGTTTCGACCGCCTTGATGCTGAGCGCCTGCCCCATGTCGATGGCGCGGGCCAGATCCATGACTTCGATCAGCACCAGCAACCGGTCTTCGCCGCGGTACAGGGTGGGAAGCGCCTGCAGGTGGCGCACGAACTGCTGGCGGTTGGGCAGGCCGCTGACCGCGTCGCGATGGCCCACCACCTGGCGCAGCGCCACCTGCGTCATGACCATCTGGGCCAGGGACAACAAGTGTGTACGCTCGATATCCGTCAGGCTGCGAGGGCGGAAATCGATCAGGCAGAGGGTGCCGATGGCATGCCCCGAGTCGGTCACCAGCGGGGCGCCGGCATAGAACTGGATACCGGGGCTGTCAATGACGAGCGGGTTGCTGGAAAAGCGGGTGTCGGTGGTCAGGTCGGCGACCTCGAACAGGCCGCGTTGCTGGATGGCGTGGGCGCAGATGGAGACTTCGCGCGCCGTGCCGGTCAAGTCGGTCCCGACCCGCGACATGAACTTCTGCCGATCGCGATCCACCAGGGAAATGAGCACTACCGGCATGTCGAAACAGAAGGCCGCCAGCCGCGTGATCTGATCGAAATTCTCGTCATGCACGATGTCCAGCAGATCGAGCGCGTGCAACACATCCAGGCGCGCCTGTTCCCTTTCTGCGTCGTCGCGCATGATGTCCCGGTGGTATCCGATGATGGTAGCCACAAGGATAATCCATGGGTTGAAGCGGGATGAAGCCCCAGTACGTTACGGCGAGGCGACCGGATCAACGGGTGCCAAGGCGTGCCCTGACGCAGTCCGCGCCAGCACTGCATTTCCCACGGATCAGCAGGGGTCAGGCGTGGCTGCGCAGCGGCATGGCAAGTGTTGCGCCATCGCCTAATCCGTCTACTACGCCTGATGCGCCGGCTGGCGTCCACAGGTCGGCGTAACGATCCTGGTGCAGGCGCACGGCGTCGTCCGACCAGGCGCCGGCGCGCAGCAGGCGCTCGATCAGTGCATCCAGTTCGCCATCGGAGAGCGGGCATTCCGGATCGCCTGGGGCGTCGGGGGCGTCGAAGGAACGGGTCGTCCCGTCTGCCATCGTGAACGCCAGGCTTGCCCCGAAGTGGGCGGGGTAGGCCTGCGTCATGGCTGGGGAGACAGCCAGGGTGACCTTGGCGCGCAGCCGGGCGACGTCGGGATCCTGGCGCGCCCCGGCTTCAAAGGCGTCGAAGCCCGGGGACCCGCGCAGCAAGGTGATCGCCACGGCGTGCTGCAGGCTGAAGCGCGCCTGCTGCAGGTCGGTCGGCGACGGCGCATCACAGAAAGCAATGGCGTCGGGGTAGGTCTGGACGATGATCGAGGTGATGGCGGGCGGGGTGGCGGGCGGAGTGGCTTCTGGCGTCGCGGCACGGCCGGAGTCCAGGCTGACGCCGCGGCTTGCCGGCGACGCCGCGCCGGTGGCACCGAACGCGGCGCGTGCCGCCAGCGCCGCCGCCATCGCCGGATGCGCGTGGCGGCAGGCCGGCCAGGGCTTGAAGCTGGTCTCGTGCAGTCGCCATGCGCCCTGCGGATCGGACACCAGCCGGTCGGGCTGCGCGTCGGGACACATGACCTTGAAGAAGCCCTTGTCACCCTCGAACGCGTGCGCCGGGCCGCGCAGGCCGGCGCGCGCCATTGCCGCGGCAGCCAGGCCAAGCTGGCTGGCCTGCGAGGTATGCCACGGCTTGCCGTCGCTCGGTTCCAGGCGAATCTGCCATAGCCCGGACGCCCGCGTCGCGGCCAGCGACAACGCGTGCGCGGTGGCGGCCGCATCCAGGCCGAACATCGACGCCGCGGCGGCGGCCGCGCCAAATCCGCCGCACGTGGCGGTCGTGTGCCACTGGACATAATGCGCCGGGCCGACCGACAGCCCCGCCCGAATGGCGGCGTCGTAGCCCCGCACGATGGCATCGGCCATGTCCGCGGCCGAACTGCCGAGCACACGGGCCAGATGCCGCACGACCGGAATCACGACCGGGCCGGGATGGACCAGGGCCGCGCGATGGGTGTCGTCGAGTTCATCGAGGCTGCCCAGGGAAGCCTCGAACAGAAAGTGGGCCATGTCGGTGGACGACATGACCGGCAGGCCCAGGCTCGCGGCCTGCCACAGCGGCTCGCCCAGTTCCGCGGCGGCGACGCGGGCCGCCGCGCCGGTCCAGTACGACAGGTGCCGGAAGGCGCGGCGCCGATCGGCGTCGGCCACGGGCCGGGCCAGGATGTCGGCCAGTTGGCGGGCCATGGGCAAGGTCCCGGCGGTCAGGGCAGCCATGGCCACGTCCTCAGTGCCGCATCTTTTGCAGGATGTCCCGCTTCAGCTCGTTGAACACGTCACCCGTGATCAGGTCGAGCGTGCGCGGCCGTTCGATCGGCACGGGAATCCGCGTGGCGATCCGCCCCGGCCGGGCCGACATCACGTAGATGGTGTCCGCCAGCAGAATGGCTTCATCGATATCGTGCGTGACGAACACCACCGTGGTCCGCAGGTTCTGCCAGACCGACAGCAGCAATTCCTGCATGGTCAGGCGGGTCTGGGCATCCAGCGCGCCAAACGGCTCGTCCATCAACAGCACTTGCGAGCCCAGCGTCAGCACCCGGGCGATGCCCACGCGCTGGCGCATGCCGCCCGACAACTGCACGGGCAAGGCTTTGGTGAAGGCCGACAGGCCGGTGATCTCGAGCATGTCCTTGGCGCGCTGTTCGTACTGCGCCTTGGGCAGACCCGCCGTCTTGGGGCCGAAGATCACGTTTTCCCATACGTTCAGCCAGGGAAACAGCGCGGCTTCCTGGAACACCACGCCCCGTTCCGGCCCTGGCCGGGTGACCGGCTTGCCGCCGACCAGCAGGCTGCCGCCCGACGCCGACTCGAAGCCCGCGATCATGTTCAGCAGCGTGGACTTGCCGCAGCCCGACGGGCCCAGCAGGGCCACGAATTCGCCGGCCTGGACGTGCAGGTCGATGTTGTCGAGGGCGTGGACCGGCGTGGCGCCGGGATAGGTCTTGCTCAGTTGCGAAATGGAAATGTCTGACATCTGGGGCTCAATGATTTTGCAGAATGCGCCAGACCAGCACGCGACGTTCGATGAGCACGATCAGGCGATCGCTGATGAAACCCATCAGGCCGATCGACACCATGTCGGCCAGCACGATGTCCATGCGGCCCACGTAATACGCGTCCCACAGCACATAGCCCAGGCCCGACTTGACCGCGACCATTTCGGACACGATCACGGCCGTCCACGAAATGCCCAGGCCGATGCGCAGCCCGGTAAAGATCGAAGGCATGGCAGCCGGCAACACCACGCGGCGCAGCACCTGGCCCGACGACGCGCCCATCATGCGGGCGGCACGGACCAGATTGCGGTCGACGTCGCGCGCGCCCTGGGTGGTGTTGACGATGATGGCGTAGAAGCCGCCCAGGAAGATCAGGAAGATCGAGCCCATGTCGCGGATGCCGAACACGGCGATCGAAAACGGCAGCCAGGCAGTGATAGGAATCGGGCGCATGCCCTGCACCAGCGGGTCCAGCATCAATGACGTGACGCGGCTCCAGCCGATGGCCAGCCCGATCGGAATGCCCAGCGCCATGGCCAGGATGAATCCTTGCGCGACGCGCATCGTGCTGTATTGCACGTTACCGAACCAGGTGCCCAGGTAGGGGTTCAAGCCCATGCCCGGATTCCCGAACATCCAGTCATACCAGGCGCGGCCGACCTGCATCGGCACGGGCACGACGCCCGACATGGCGCTCGATTGGCCCACCAGTTGCCACAGCACCAGGATCAGCACCGGCACGCAGGCACCCAGTGCGAAGCGGCCCAGTGCGCGGCTCGACCCGGCCCAGGCGCCGGACGGCACAGTTGCCGGCTTCAATACGGAAGTGGTCATTCAGCTTCTCCAGAAACGCGGCCGGAAATCGGCCGCGCAATAGCCACCGGGCCAACGCGTGTTCCACGCCGCCCGGTTGCCGTACGACGTGCTTAGCGCTTCATGACCGCTTCGGCCAGCGACGGATCCCACACCGTGTTGACGGTGCCGCTCACGTCCTTGGGAATGATGCCCAGCGTGTTGAAGGTCTTGGCCTGGCGCTGCAACTGCGGCAGGTCCAGCACGCCGCCCAGCTTGATCAGCTTGACCGATTCGCGCGTGACTTCGATCGGCAGGCCAGTGTATTTGGCATAGGCCTGCGCGAACCCTTCGGGGTCTTTCGCCATCTTTTCTTCGGCGCTTTTATAGGCCCACATGAAGCACTTCAAGGCCTCGGGCTTGTTCTTGAGCGCTTCCCGCGTGGCGGCGAGCAGGCCCAGTTCGGCGCCCACGGCCTTGGACTGGCTGTACTCGATCTTGCGTGCAAAGAAGGCGGTGTTCTTGGCCACCAGTTGCGATTCGAACGGTTCCCACACGGCCACCGCATCGACGTCGCCGCGTTCCAGCGCCTGCACGAAGGCCGTGCCGCCGCCCTGGATGTTGACGGCCGTGAACGAGGTGTACGGAATGTTCTTTTCGGTCAGCGTGGCCGCCCACTGGAACCACACGGCGGACCCTGGCGCGATACCGATGCGCTTGCCTTTCAGGTCGGCCCAGTCTTCCAGCTTCACGCCTTTCTTGACCACCAGGTACTTAGGCGACGACGCCACGCCTGACAGGCCGACGATGCGGTCGCTGCCTTGCGACAAGGCGATCGCCAGGTCGGCCGGGCCAATGCCCGACACGTCCACCGACCCCGACAGCAAGGCCGTGCGCGCATCGGCATACCGGACGAATTCGACCGGCTTGACCTCGACGTTGCAGGCCTTGAGCGGCTCGGCCACGTCCATCATGGGCGACAGGTGACCGACCTTCACGTACCCGATCGTCAGGGTTTCCTTGCGCGGCGATGGGGCCGGCTGCGGGCCGACCGCAAAGGCGCCACCGGCGTAGGCGGCGAGGAGTGCAATGCTCAGTACACGGTGCTGGATCTTCATGCCTTACCCCTGGTTCTTATTGGAGGAATGGAAACGCCGGCGCGCCATGGTGGCGGGCCGGCGGTACAGCAGATGGTGCGGTTGCGGCAGCGATCAGAATTCGGCAAACAGACGGCCGTAGCCTTCCTTGCGATCCTGGATGCCGATGCTGCGCAGAGCGTTCCAGTAGGTCGCGACGTTCACGCCGATCAGCGGCTTGCCACTGGCCTTCTCGATATCTTCGGTAATGGCGCTCACGGGCAGGTTGGTGCCCACGTGCACGAAGGCTTCGGCATCGGGGTGGTCCAGTTCCAGGAAGGCCTTGCGGATGGTGTCGAGCGACGTGCGCGCCACATTGGTCGGACCCTGGCACTTCAGGCCCACCTGCGACACGACGTCAAAGCCGCTATCCACGAAAAACGAGCGGATCAATTCGTCGGCCGGCGGCCAGTAGGGCGTCAGCACCGCGATACGCTTGAAGCCCATGGCTTCCAGGCCGCGGACCACCGACACCGACGGCGTCATGAACGGCACGCCGGCCAGCTGCGCCAGGCGGTCCTGGTCGGCCTGCGCGCGGTCGATGTTGCCGCGGAAGGAATGGATCGAATGCCCGTGCGCGATGACGTCCGGCTCGCAATTGACGAGCAGGCGGACGGCTTCGGCCAGATTGCCCTCTTCCGTGTCGAGCGCCTCGCGATACTTCTTCATATCGTCGTAAGGGCGGGTCGGCAACTCCATGCGCATCACGTGGTTGGTCACGCCCGGAACACGCATGCCTTCGTATTCAGGCTGCACCACTGTGTTGGTGGAGGGGACGATCGCGCCAAGAATGGCGCGGTAGCCGAGGGTATCGGGAATCGGAGAAGACTTAGCCATGGTTTATTCCACTTTCAGGTTGGCCGCCTTGACTGCATCCGACCAGACATCGATGTCGGTCTTGATGGTCTGGGCAAAATGTTCCGGCGTGTCGGCAACGATCTCGACGCCGAAATTGGTCATGCGTTCGATATAGACAGGATCCTTGGCGATCTTTTGCACTTCACGGGCGATGCGTTCAACAATCGCACGTGGGGTGCCGGCCGGCGCCATCAGGCCGTTCCACGTTTCGGTACGAAAGCCCGGATAGGACTCGGCAATGGTGGGCACGTCCGGGAATTGCGGCGAGCGCTTTTCGCTCGACACGCCGATCAGGTGGATCGCACCCGACTTGGCCTGCGGCGCCAGTGCCGAAAAATTGCCGAAGTACATGGTGACTTCGCCGCCGATCAGGCCCGCCATGGCAGGCGCATCACCCTTGTAATTGATGTGCATCATGTCCAGGCCGGCCCGCTTCTGGAACAGCGCGCCCGACAGATGCGACACGCTGCCCGATCCGCCCGACGCAAAGTTGTACTTGCCCGGCGCCGCCTTGACCATCTCGACGAATTCCTTGACGTTCTTGGCGGGCACGTTCTTGTTCACGCCCAGCACGAAAGGATTGCTGCCCAGGTTGGTCACAGGCACGAAGTCCTTGATCGGGTCATAGGGCACC
The DNA here is from genome assembly GCF_013408655.1 of Pigmentiphaga litoralis. Classification (NCBI taxonomy): domain Bacteria; kingdom Pseudomonadati; phylum Pseudomonadota; class Betaproteobacteria; order Burkholderiales; family Alcaligenaceae; genus Pigmentiphaga; species Pigmentiphaga litoralis. Next base: position 668,380 of record NZ_JACCBP010000002.1, on the reverse strand, counting down.
GACGCAATCTTGGGCAGGATGGCAATGACCGGCATGGCCGCCACCAGCAGCGTGTAGCCGTCCGACGGCGCGCGCTGCACCTGCTGCGCGGCGATCATGCCATTGGCGCCCGGCTTGTTTTCGACCACGACAGTCTGGCCCAGCGCATTGGTCAGGCGTTCGGCGGTGACCCGCGCAATGCCATCGGTATTGCCGCCGACCGCGAACGGAACGATGAGGCGGATCGGACGCTGCGGCCATTCCTGCGCGTGGCTGGCCGACGCCGCCCCCAGCAGACAGAGCGTTGCGGACAGAGTGAAGAAATGCCTGAATGTCATGCTGCTTCCCAGTTGATTGAACCCACGTGTTTCGTCAACGCCTCCAGCCCTCGAACTGCTTCTTCTTATGGGGTCGTGCAGCACCGCGGCATCATTCGCCGCGGCGTCATTCGCTGCGGCATCATTCGATCTCGGCGGCGCGGCGCAGGCTCATGATCATCGAGCTTTGCATCAGGAATGGCAGCGCCGACTTGGGGTCGGACGCCTGGGCGCGCAGTTCGTCAAAACGCTGCGCACGCACGGCCGGATCGGTCTCTTCCAACATGCGTTTGTTGCGGATCGAGTTCGCCTGGACGAACTCGATATTGGTAGTGCGGCGCTGGCGCACATAGCGGTCCAGCAGCGACACGTCGGCTTCCTTGCGCCACACCTGGCCCAGCTTCTCGGCCAGGTTCATCGCGTCATGCAACCCGCCGTTCAGGCCGAACGCGCCCAGCGGATTGTTGACGTGCGCCGCATCGCCCGCCAGCAGCACGCGGTTCACGCGCCAGTCCTTGGCCACGCGCTGATGCACGCGGTAGATGCTGGAATACGGCACGTGATAGCGGTCCTGCCAGGGCATGAAGCCGCGCAGGCGGGCCTGCGTTTCCTTGTCCGACAGCACTTCTTCGTCCGGCTGATCGGCATTGGCGATCGGGAACACGGCGCGCCACAGACCCGGGGGGCCGTTGTGCGGCACGCAGAACACGGCCACCCATTCGGTAGGGTCGGCAATGTAGGCATTCATCGCGTAGCCGTGCTGCGCAAGATCGTAATCGGTGCTGATGACGGCGAAGCGTTCCGGCCAGGTAAAGCCTTCGAATTCGGTGCCGATGGCCTTGCGCGTAAAGCTGCGGCCGCCATCCGCCCCGATCAGCCAGTCGGCCGTCAGCACGATCTCTTCGCCGTTTTGCGTGATGGTGGCGCGCACGCCGGTGTCGTCCTGCTCGATGCCGCTCAATGCCGCGCCGAACATCACCTTGGCATGCGGATAGGTCGCCAGCTTGTCCACGATGATGCGGGCCAGCTTGTGCTGTTCCAGATGCAGGCGGAACGGATAGGGCGTGATGTCGGACATGACACTCATGTCCCATTCGGCAATCACGCCTTCCTTGCGATCCCGCACCTGCCACAGGGGCACCTTGATGCCCTGCTCCAGCATGGTCGCCGTCACGCCGTACGGCGCCAGCATTTCCATGGTGGGCGGATGAAAGGTGCCAGCGCGCAGGTCATGCTGCAGCTGGGGTTCGGACTCGAGCACCGTGACCGGGATGCCCTGATCCGCCAGGGCCACCGCGGCAGCCAGTCCGACCGGACCTGCACCCGCCACGATGACGCCTGGGTTGTGTTGATGCGCTGCCATGCAAACTCCAGAGTGAAGGGCCTGGACGCGCACGGAGCGCACCCTGAATCAGGCGGTCACGACCCGTCGCGGTGCGAGAGTCCTGATGAATTGTGTTGATAAAAATATTTGAATTAACTATAAATATACGGACGATGCAGTGTCAATATTTTTATAGCCGGGGGAAATAACGATGGTGGATGCTCATCCCGAGCTGGATGCCAGGCCGGATGCGGCGGCATGCATGGCGATGGCGGCGCGCGCCGGCGTCGTATTGACGCTGCCGGAAGCCACGGGCGTGGCCAAGGCGCTGGGTCGGCTGCAACCGGTATTAACGGATGCCGCCTATAGGGATACCGCGTACGCCCCTCGCTTGGCTATCCAGACAAACTCGGTTGACGGGTCGATGGATCCGGCGTCGGACCGGCTGGCGGCGTATGCCGCGCTGCTGAGGAAGCTGGCGTGACGCACGCGTCGCCCCCCTTCCGCCCGGACCATCGTGGTGCACAGGCACCCCTGCACCCGGATGATGCAAGGACCTTGCCAGCGGATATGGCCGGCCTGCGCGACCAACTGCGCACCGGCCGCCTGTCGAGCGCCGACGCGCTTGCCGCGCAGTGGGCGCAGGCCCGCGTGGCCGACGCCGCCTGCCAGTCGGTGGTGCGGTGGCACGAAAGCGGTGCACCGGCGGACCGCGCCACCGCCGGTCCGCTGTCCGGTATCGCCCTGGCCCATAAAGACATCTTTGCGATCGCCGGCCAGCAGGCCGGATGCGGACGCGGGCAGCCGCCCGATCCCGTGGCCGAACGCGATGCCGACGTGCTGACCCGCCTGGCGCAGGCCGGCGCCACCAATCTGGCGGCCCTGTCCATGGCCGAGCTGGCCTGCGGGTCCACCGGCGAGTCGCCCTGGTCGCCTCGCCCCATCAACGCCGTATCGATCGACGCCGTGGTGGGGGGATCGTCAGGCGGATCGGCCGCCGCGGTGGCGGCCGGCCTCTGTTATGCCTCGCTGGGCACCGACACCGCCGGCTCCGTCCGCATCCCCGCCGCCACCTGCGGACTGATCGGCTTCAAGCCGACCTGGGACGCCCTCTCGCGCCAGGGCGTGCATCCGCTGGCGCCGTCACTCGATACGGTCGGCGTCATTGCCCGGACCGTGGCCGACGCCGCGCTGGTCTATGCATGCGCCGCGCAGGCCGTGGCGCCTGAACTGACCGACGCGGCGGCGACGCCCCACGGCATCGCCGAGTGGCTGTCGGCGGCCAGGCCCTTGCGCGTCGCCACCCACCTTCCACCCGCTGCGCCCGATGACGATGTCATCAGTGCACTGCAGGCTTTCATTGCCCGCGTCAGCGACGACCATGACGTGCACGCGGTCGACCTGCCGCAACTCGACGCGCTGTCGCGGCTCGCCCATGTCGTGCTGCATGTCGAAGCCGCCGCCGCGCATCGCGCCTTGTTGCAGGACCCTGACGCGCAATTGGGTGCGTCAGCCCGCGCCGTGCTGATCCCTGGCGCCGCGATGCCCGAAGCCTGGTATCACGACGCCCTCGCGCAGCGTGGCGCCCGCCTGCACGCCTTTGTGGACACGGTGTTTGGCGATGCCGACGTGCTGCTGGTGCCCGCCCTGCCCCGCCCCGTGCCCGATTGGGACACCGTCACCCCCGGCGCCCCCGGTTTCGATGTGCACCAGTTGCTGGCGCTGCACCGCTGGATGCCCTTCGTCAATTACCTGGGGCTGCCCGCAATTGTTTTCCCGATAGGCCACGATCGCCGCGGCCGTCCCGTCACCGCGCAAGCCGTCGCGCGCCCCCACGCCGAAGCCGTGCTCCTCGCCTTCGCCCATCGGTATGACCGCGGCCTTGCCAGCCTGTCCATACCGTCCCCCTCCGCCCGCACCTCGTCGGCGACTCTTCGATAGATCACCATGCCCAAGATTTCCGCCTCCAAAGCCTTGTCCCGATTTCGCGTGCTCGACCTGTCGCGCGTGCGTGCGGGCCCGACCTGCGTCCGCATGCTTGCCGACTTCGGCGCCGATGTGATCCGTGTCGAACCGCCGCCGGGTGTGGACCCGAACGAAGCCATGTTCGCGGCCGACCGGCTGGGCGGCGACTTCCAGAACCTGAACCGGAACAAGCGGTCCCTGACGCTGAACCTGAAAAAGCCCGAAGCGCTCGAGATCATCAAGCGCCTGGTCAAGGATGCCGACGTGCTGGTCGAAAACTGGCGTCCGGACGTCAAGGCGCGGCTGGGCCTGGACTATGAATCGCTCAAGAAAATCAACCCGCGCATCATCCTGGCCAGCATTTCTGGCTTCGGCCAGGACGGCCCCTACGCCGGCCGGCCGGGGTTCGATCAGATCGTCCAGGGCATGGGCGGCCTGATGTCGGTCACGGGGCATCCGGACCAGGGCCCGGTGCGTGCGGGCCTGGCCGTGGCGGATTCCAGTTCGGGCCTGTATGCCGCGCTCGGCATCATGACGGCGCTGCTGGAACGCGAGCAGTCGGGCGTGGGCCAGTGGGTGCACGTATCGCTGCTGCACGCGCAGATCGCCATGATGGACTTCCAGGTCGCGCGGTATCTGAACGATGGCGACATTCCGGTCCAGGTCGGCAACGACCATCCGACCAGCAGCCCCATGGGCCTGTTCAGCGCGTCCGACGGCTACTTCAACCTAGGCGCGTCGGGGGAAGGCAGCTGGGTCCGTTTCGCCAAGGCCGTCGGCAGGGAAGACTGGCTCAGCGACCCGGAATTCAAGACCGAAAAGCTGCGCGTCAAACATCGCGAACGCCTGAATCGCGAAATCCAGGAAATCTTTGCGCCCAAGACGGTGGCGCATTGGGTGGACCTGCTCAACGAGGCCAGCGTGCCGGCCGGCCCGGTATATTCGGTGCCGCAACTGTTCGACGATCCCCAGGTGCAGCACCTGCAGGTCGTTGCCGAATCCACCACGCCGCAAGGCCCGACCAAGCAATACATCACGCAGCCCGTGCACCTGGAACGCACGCCGTCGGCCATTGCCCGATCAGCGCCGGACTGGGGCGAGCACACCGACGAGATCCTGAAAGAAATCGGGTTCGACGACGACGCGATCCGTTCCATGCGTGCCAGCGGCGCGGTCTGATCCCAAAGGAATCCTTATGAGCCAGGTCGACCTGACCCTGACCGACGGCATTGCCCACATCACGCTGTCGAACCCTGCCCGCTACAACGCCATGAGCTTCGGCATGTGGACGAGCCTGGGCGACATTGTCGAATCCCTGGTGGGCCGCGACGACGTGCGGGTGCTGGTGCTGCGCGGCGCGGGTGAAAAAGCCTTCGTGTCGGGCGCCGACATTTCCGAATTCGAAACCCAGCGCGGCAGCGCCGATGCGGTCGAGGCGTACAACGCCGCGGTGGCACGCGCGCAGAATGCGTTGACCGATTTCCCGCTGCCCGTCATCGCCAATATCCATGGCGTGTGCATGGGCGGCGGCATCGGGCTGGCGTTGGCGTGCGACCTGCGTTATTGCGCGCGCACCTCGCGCTTCCGGATGCCGGCTGCGCGGCTGGGTCTGGGTTATGGCTTCGATGGCATCCGTCACACCGTGGATGCCATTGGCGCTGCACGCACCGCCGAACTGTTCTATACCGCGTCCACGTTCGACGGCACGGAAGCCGAGCGGATCGGCCTGGTGCATCGCGCGCACGACGCCGACGCGCTGGACGCCGAAGTGCATGCGGTCGCGACGGCGATTGCCGGCAACGCGCCCCTGACACTGCGTGCCGCCAAGCTCGCGATCGCGCATGCCCTGCGCGATCCGGCCGACCGTGACGCCGCCGCGGTCGACGCCGCGGTCGATGCGTGTTTTGCCAGCGCCGACTATATCGAAGGCCGCCGCGCCTTCATGGAAAAACGCCCGCCGGCATTTACCGGCAAGTAAGCGACTCCCTCTCGGGGCACCCGAACTTCACCCTTCCTGACAAGGCAGCATTCGATGGCCAATCCCCGCGTCCCCTACCGTTTCTCTGACGACCGCCCCCCGCTGACCGCCCATCCCAAGGGCCGGATCATGGTGCACCTGGTCGTCAATGTGGAGCACTGGCAGTTCGAGAACGCCATGCCCCGCACCATCATCACGCCGCCGCACGGCAAGGAAACCGTGCCCGACGTCCCCAACTTCAGCTGGGTCGACTACGGCATGCGCGCCGGCCTGCCGCGCATCATTCGCGCGATCGCCGACCGCGGCCTGCCGGCATCGACCAGCTTCAACGCCAGCGTGATCGACGCCTACCCGCGCGCCGCGGCCGCCATGCACGAAGCCGGCTGGGAATTCATCGGCCATGGCCTGCATCAGAAATCGATCAACCATGCCGGATCCGAAGCCGAGCTGATCGATGCGACCCTGAGCAAGATCGAAGGCTTTACCGGCACGCGGCCGCGCGGCTGGCTCAGCCCGGGCCTGCGCGAAACCGTCGACACCCCCGAGCTGCTCAAGGCTGCCGGCGTCGACTACGTGTGCGACTGGGTCATCGATGACCTGCCCGACTGGTTGACGACGACCAAGGGTCCCTTGCTGGGCCTGCCCTACAACCTGGAAGTCAACGACTCGATCATCTACGCGATCGAAAAGCATTCGTCACCCGAAATGCTGCTGCGCCTGCAGAACACGCTGGCGCTGTTCGAACGCGAATCGACCCATCGCCCGCGCGTGCTGGCCCTGGGCCTGCACCCCCACCTGATCGGCGTGCCGCATCGTTTCGGCTACCTGGAACAGATGCTGGACCTGCTGCAACGGACTCCGGGCGTGGGCTTCTTTACCGGCAGTGAAATCGCCGACTGGTATGCCGAGCAATCGCCGGCCGACAAGGACTGACATGGATCTGCAACTGAACGGCAAACGCGTGCTGGTGACCGGCGCATCGCAGGGCATCGGCTACGCGTGCGCGCTGGCTTTCGCACAGGAAGGCGCCACGCCCATCATGGCCGCGCGCGATCCGGCCAAGCTGGAACTGGCCGCGGCAGCGATCGCCGCCGCCACCGGCATCACCCCGGTATGCATTCCGGCCGACCTGGGCGAAGACGGTGCGGCGCAGCGCCTGGCCGATGCGGCGGGCGAAGTCGACATCCTCGTCAACAATGCCGGCGCCATTCCCGGCGGGTCGCTCGACAAGGTCGACGATGCCCGCTGGCGCGCCGCCTGGGAACTCAAGCTGTACGGCTACATCAACCTGGTGCGTGCCTGCCTGCCCGCCATGCAGGCGCGGCGCAGCGGCGTGATTGCCAACATCATCGGCATGGCCGGCGCCGAACCGCGTAACGAATACGTGGCCGGCAGCACCGCCAATGCGGCGTTGATGGCGTTTACCAAAGCCGTCGGCGGCGCGTCCCCGCGCGACAACGTGCGCGTGTTTGGCGTCAACCCGAGCCAGACCCGCACGCAGCGCATCGTGTCGGTCAGCAAGGACCTGGCCGCCACCCGCCTGGGCGACAGCGACCGCTGGGAAGAGCTGACCAAGGGCCTGCCCTTTGGCCGCCTGATGGAGCCGGAAGAAGTCGCGAGCATGGTCGTCTTTTGCTGCTCGCCGCGCGCCGCGTACCTGAGCGGATCGGTCATCGACCTGGACGGCGGACAGGCGAACGCCACGCCGGGATGAGCGCAGCGCGTCGACCAAATCCGCTCCTCAACCATCGAAGGGGTTGCGCCGCCCCCGCTGCATCGACTATCTTGAATCGTCGACTCAACGACCGCGTAGAAGAGTCCGGCCACGTGCCGGCGCCGAAGGAGCAACCACCCCGGAATCTCTCAGGCAACCAGGACTGCGCGGGACAGACGATCTGGAGAGAGATGCCTTCGGGGCATCCACCGAAGGGGAACCGGTCTGAACATCAGGCCGGTGAAGCTCTCAGGTAACAGGACAGATGGGGTGATCCGTGGCAACACGGCCATCCACCCCTACGTCCTGCGAGTGCCCTCATGTCCCGTATCGCCATCATCGGCGCCGGCATTACCGGCGTCACTTCCGCCTACGCGCTCAGCAAACTCGGCCACGATGTGACCGTCATCGACCGGCACCGTTATGCCGCGATGGAAACGTCATTCGCCAACGGCGGCCAGCTGTCCGCCAGCAACGCCGAAGTCTGGAACCACCGCAGCACCCTCGTCAAAGGGCTGAAGTGGATGACCCAGCGCAACGCTCCCCTGCTCTTCAATCCGCTGCCCAGCTGGCACAAGTACACGTGGGTGGCGCAGTTCCTGAGCCACATCCGCGACTACCGCAGCAACACCATCGCCACCACCCGGCTGGCCATCGAATCGCGCAAGCATCTGTACCAGATGGCCGCCGATGAAGGCATCGAATTCGACTTGGAACAGCGCGGCATTCTGCACATCTACCATGACAAGGCCAGCTTCGACGCGGCCGGCCTGGTCAACCAGCTGCTGGTCGAAGGCGGCCTGGAACGCTACGCCGTGACGTCGGCCGAAGCCCGCGCCATCGAGCCGTCCCTGGGCCGCGATTGCTACGGCGGCTACTTCACGCCGTCGGATGCGACCGGCGACATCCACCGCTTCACGCGCGGCCTGGCCGATGCCTGCGCGCGCCGCGGCGTGCGTTTTGTCATGGATGCCGACGTGCAGGCCATCGACCGGCCCGGCGACGGCGGCTACCGCCTGCGTGTTGCGCGCGGCGCCACGCAAGACGGCATGACCCAGGACGCCGCGGCGGTGCAGCGGGCCGATACCCTTAGCGCGGATACGTCCACCCCCGCCGCCGCGCGGGGCGATGCCGGCCACGACGACGTGATCCAGGCCGATGCCGTCGTGATCTGCGCCGGCGTGGCCAGCCGGCGTTTTGCGGCCATGCTGGGCGACACCGTCAACATCTACCCGGTCAAGGGATACTCGATCACGCTGGACCTGGACACCGACGAGGGCCGCGCCGCCGCCCCGTGGGTCAGCCTGCTCGACGAGTCCGCCAAGATCGTGACCAGCCGCCTGGGCGCCAACCGCCTGCGCGTCGCAGGCACCGCCGAATTCAATGGCGAAAACCGCGACATCCGCGCGGACCGGATCGCGCCGCTGGTGGCCTGGACCCGCCGCGAATTCCCGGGCGTGCCGACCCACCATGTATCGCCCTGGGCCGGCCTGCGCCCGATGATGCCGGACATGATGCCGCGCGTGAGCCCGGGCCGCCTGCCCGGCGTGTTCTACAACACCGGGCACGGCCATCTTGGCTGGACCCTGTCCGCCGCCACCGCGCAGATACTGGCCGCGCAAGTCGAAGCGGCCGTGCGCGCACCCAGGGGGACGGGCGCGATGGGCCTGCCGGGACATCCCGTCAAGGCGTGACGCTGCACCGTTGAGGCGCAGGCACGCACCATGGCGTGCACGGACGATGGCGCGCCGCCGCGGCCATCGTCCGCCTGGAGTCATGGCCGCCAACTAGCACGGATATTGCTTCGCTATCGATCTACGCCTGGCAGCTGCAAGCGCTGTTGCCGCCGGCTCCCGATCAAGGAATGCAATGACCTACGCCGTACCCGCTGTCTCGACGCGCCACCGCACTCACCGCCTGCGCTTCGCCACCCTGGCCGGCGCGCTGCTCGCCGCAGCCGCCAGCAGCTTTGCCGTCGCGGCCTACCCCGACCGCCCCATCACCGTCATCATTTCCTTCCCGCCCGCTGGCGCAACGGACGTGCTGGCGCGCGCCATCGGCCAGCAACTGGGCGTTGAACTGAAGCAGACCGTGGTCATCGAAAACCGTCCTGGCGCCGGTGGCGCCATCGGCCTGGGCGCCGCGGCGCGTGCCGCGCGCGATGGCTACACCCTGCACCTGGCCGCCGTCACCAACCAGGCGATCGCCGCCAGCATCTACAAGAACCAGCCCGTCAGCCTGGTGGAAGACTTTGTGCCGATCGCAGGCGTGGGCAACGTGCCGCATGCCGTGGTGGTGCCAACGTCCTTGCCAGTCAAGGATGTGGCCGGACTGATCGCACTGCTCAAGGCCGCGCCGGGCAAATACAACTTTGCGTCGCAGGGCACGGGCACGCTGTCGCATCTGGAATCCGAACTCTTCGCGCTCAAGACGGGCGTGTCGATGACGCACATTCCGTACAAGGGCAGCGTGCAGGCCCTGCCCGAACTGGCCAACGGATCGTCGTCGATGATGTTCGACAGCATTCCGGGTTCAATGGCGCTGGTGCAGGCCGGCAAGCTCAAGTTCCTGGCGGTGGCGTCGACCACGCGCGTCACGCTGCTGCCCGATGTGCCGACCATGGCCGAGGCAGGCGTCAAGGGCGTCGAAGCCAACAACCTGTTCGGCTTTACCGCGCCCAAGGGCACCCCCAAGGAAGCACTCGACACCATCGAAGCCGCGCTGAAAAAAGTGCTGGCGTCCCCCGATTTGAAGAAGTCCCTGGCCGCCCAGGGCGCCGAGCTGATCTACACCCCGGCCGAGCCCTTTGGCCAGATGATCCGCCAGGAACACAAGACGTGGGCCGACGTGGTGTCCGCCGCGAAGGTAACCGTGGAGTAAGACGGGTCGATTTCCCCGGGGGAGTTGACCTATCATGACGCGTTGCGCCGGCCTTGCCAGGCCTGTTGGCGCGTTTTCTCGATGGCCCGACACCATGTCTTCTTCCCCCGATCTGCTGTCCTATCCCTACACCTCGCAACGCATGCCCGTGCTGGCCGACAACGTCGTCAGCACGTCGCAGCCGCTCGCTTCCGCCGCCGGCTTGCAGATGTTCCATCGCGGTGGCAATGCCGTTGATGCCGCACTGGCCACCGCCATTGCGCTGACCGTGGTCGAGCCCTGCATGAACGGCATTGGCGGCGACGCCTTCGCCATCATCTGGGACGGCAAGGAACTGCACGGCCTGAACGCCAGCGGCCGCGCCTCGCGCCACTGGACCAGCGAACGTTTTGCAGGCCTGGACAGCATGGCCCCGCGCGGTTGGGGCAGCGTGACCGTCCCGGGCACGGTCTCGGCGTGGAAAGCGGTGTCCGACAAGTTCGGCACGATGCCGTTCGAAACCTTGTTTGAACCCGCGCTGCGGTACGCCCGCGATGGCTTCATCGTGTCGCCCACCGTGCATCGCCAATGGCAGGCCCAGGTGGCCGACATGTCGGCGCAGCCCGGCTACAAGGAAGCCTTCGCGCCGCAGGGCCGCGCGCCCTTGCCGGGTGAACGCTTCGTCTGTCCGGGCCAGGCCGATACCCTGGAAACGATTGCCCGAACCGGCGGCGAAGCCTTCTACCGCGGCGACCTGGCCAAGGCGATTGCCGACCATGCCCGCAACACGGGCGGCCTGATTGACGAGCAGGACCTGGCTGCGCACAAGCTGGACTGGGTCACGCCGGTGCGCATGGCCTACCGCGACATCGAACTGGTCGAGATCGGGCCCAGCGGGCAAGGCATTGGCGCGCTGATGGCGCTGGGCATGCTCGACAGCCTGGACCTGTCGCGCGTTCCGGTCGATTCGGCGCAGATGCTGCACCTGCAGATCGAAGCCATGAAGCTGGCGTTTGCCGACATGTACGCCTACGTGGCCGATCCCGATCACATGCTGACCGTGACCAAGGAACACCTGCTGGACCGCGGCTACCTGGCGCGCCGCGCGCAGGCCATCGACTGGAACGAGGCGCGCTATCCGGGCCCCGGCACGCCGCATCAGGGCGGCACGGTCTACATGACCGCGGCCGACAGCAAGGGCATGATGGTCTCGTTCATCCAGTCCAACTTCAAGGGCTTCGGGTCGGGCGTGGTGGTGCCGAACACCGGCATCGCGCTGCATAACCGCGGCTGGGGGTTCAGCACGCAGGCCGGTCACCCCAACCAGGTCGCACCCAACAAGCGCCCGTTCCACACCATCATCCCGGGCTTCCTGATGCGCGACGGCAAGCCCTTGATGAGCTTCGGCCTGATGGGCGGATCCATGCAGGCGCAGGGCCACGTGCAAGTGGCCTGCCGCATTGCCGACTTCGGCCAGAACCCGCAAGCCGCAAGCGATGCGCCGCGCTGGCGCGTCAAGGACGACAACCGCGGCGTGGCGGTCGAATGGAACATGCCCGAGGCGACCGTGGCCGGGCTGCGCGAGCGCGGTCACGACATTACCGTGGCCCCGCGCTTCGACACCGAATTCGGTTGCGCGCAGATGGCCATGCGGCTGGATGGCGGCGGCTATGTGGCCGCGTCGGATCACCGCAAGGACGGCATCGCGCTGGGGTATTGAACCCCTAGCCGTGCAGCGGCAGCGCGGTCTTGTAGCGCACCTGCTTCAGTGCAAAGCTGGACCGGATCTTTTCGATCTCGGCAATTGGCGACAGGTGCTCAAGAATGAAGCTTTCCAGCGCCGGCATGTCGGGCACGGCGACGCGGATCAGGTAGTCCGCGTCGCCGGTCATCAGATAGCACTCCATCACTTCTTCGCGGGCGCACACGGCATCTTCAAAGGCCTGCAGCGCCTGCCGGCTCTGCTGCTTCAGGCTGATCGAAATGAACACGTTCAAATGCAGACCCAGCTGCTTGGGGTCGAGCAGCGCGACGTATTGACGGATCAGCCCTGCGGCTTCCAGCGCACGCACGCGTGCCAGACAGGGCGACGGCGACAGATGCACGCGCCGCGCCAGTTCCACGTTCGACAGGCTGGCGTCGGCCTGCAAGGCAGCCAGAATGCGGCGATCGGTGTCATCCAGCGTCATTGTGCTGCTCCAGGGTCAGGTCACGGCACATTGTGCTGACGATTGCGCCTGCACGCTACCTATTCAGCGCCCTATGCGGGCCACGCAGGCATAAACTTTTCCGTTGGATCGACGCATCCCACGGAGACTGCAGTGAAAGACGACGCGCGCCAACATGCCTTGCTTGCCAATCTGACCCTGGGCGGCGCTGACGACCCGGACCCCCAGGAAACCGCCGAATGGCGCGACGCGCTGGCATCCTTGCTGCGAGAAGCGGGTCCCGAGCGCGCCCGGCAGATCCTGGATCGGCTGGCGGCGGACTGCCGGGCAGCGGGTGCGCCCTGGACCGGTCCGCGCGGCACGCCCTACGTCAACACCATTGCGCCTGATCACGAGCCCGCCTTTCCGGGCGACCTGGCGATCGAAGAAAAGCTGGCGTCGACCATGCGCTGGAACGCGCTGGCCATGGTGGTGCGCGCCAACCAGGCCTATGGCGATCTGGGCGGACACATCGCCAGCTATGCCAGCGCGGCCGACCTGTTCGAAGTCGGCTTCAACCACTTCTTCAAAGCGGGTGCGGCGGCCCAGGCGGACCTGGTGTTCTTCCAGCCGCACTCGGCCCCCGGGGTCTATGCGCGCGCCTTTCTGGAAGGCCGGCTGGAAGAACGCGACCTGGCCATGTACCGGCAGGAAATCACCGCACGCAAGCAAGGTACGCGCGGACTGTCCAGCTATCCGCATCCGTGGTTGATGCCGGACTTCTGGCAGTTCCCGACCGGGTCGATGGGCATCGGGCCGATCAGCTCGATCTACCATGCGCGCTTCATGCGTTACCTGGACCATCGCGGCCTGCTCGACACGGCAGACCGCACGGTGTGGGGCGTGTTTGGCGACGGCGAAATGGACGAACCCGAAAGCATGTCGGCCCTGACGCTGGCCGCGCGCGAAGGGCTCGACAACCTGACCTGGGTCGTCAATTGCAATCTGCAACGACTGGACGGACCGGTGCGTGGCAACGGCCGCATCATCGACGAACTGGAAACCCTGTTCGGCGGCGCGGGCTGGAACGTCATCAAGCTGGTGTGGGGCGCCGACTGGGATCCGCTGTTTGCGCAGGACGTGACCGGGGCGCTGGCCCAGGCTTTTTCAACGACCGTGGACGGGCAGTTGCAGACCTTCGCGGCCAAGGACGGCGCCTTCAACCGTGAACACTTCTTTGGCCAGTCGCCCGCCTTGCAGGCCCTGGCGGCGGGCCTGACCGACGCGCAGATCGACCGTCTGAAGCGGGGCGGCCACGACCTCGTCAAGATCCACGCGGCCTACGATGCCGCGCGCCGCCATCGGGGCGCACCCACCGTGATCCTTGCCCAGACCAAGAAGGGCTACGGCATGGGCGATGCGGGTCAGGGCCGCATGACCACCCACCAGCAGAAAAAGCTGGACCGCGACGCCCTGCTCGCCTTTCGGGACCGCTTCGACCTGCCCCTGTCGGACGAGGCGACCGAGTCGCTGGCCTTCTACAAGCCGGCGGCCGACAGCCCCGAAATGCAGTACCTGCACGCGCGCCGCGCGGCGCTGGGCGGCAGCCTGCCTTCGCGTGCCGTGGGCGCTCCGGCCGTGCCGGTGCCCGCGATCGGCAGCTTCGCCACCTTTGCGCTGCAGGCTGATGGCAAGGAGATGTCGACCACCATGGCCTTTGTGCGCATGCTGACGCAGCTGTTGAAGGACACGCAGCTTGGCCCGCGCATCGTTCCCATCGTGGCCGACGAAGCGCGCACCTTTGGCATGGCCAACCTGTTCAAGCAGATCGGCATCTACTCGCGGTCGGGGCAGCAATACGAACCCGAAGACATCGGGTCGGTGCTCAGTTACCGCGAGGCACGCGATGGCCAGATCCTGGAAGAAGGCATCAGCGAAGCCGGCGCCATCAGTTCCTGGGTCGCGGCCGCCACCAGCTACAGCGTGCACGGCCTGGCCATGCTGCCCTTCTACATCTACTACTCCATGTTCGGCTTCCAGCGCATCGGCGACCTGATCTGGGCCGCGGCCGATCAACGTGCGCGGGGCTTTTTGCTCGGCGCAACCGCAGGCCGCACCACCCTGGGCGGCGAAGGGCTGCAGCATCAGGATGGCAGCAGCCACCTGGTCGCGGCCACGGTGCCGAACTGCCGGGCCTACGATCCGGCCACTGCGGGCGAACTGGCCGTGATCCTGGATTACGGCATGCGGCAGATGCTGGTAGAACAGGTTGATGTCTTCTACTACCTGACCTTGATGAACGAGAACCTGCCGCAGCCGTCGTTGCCGGACGGGGTTGAGGTGGGCGTGATCAAGGGGATGTATCGGGTGCGCGCCGGCGGTGACGGCCACGGCAACGGCAGCGCAGCGGTGCGGCTGCTCGGTTCCGGTGCGATCCTGGCCGAGGTGCTTGCCGCCGCCGACCTGCTTGCGCAGGATTGGGGCATCGATAGCGAAGTGTGGAGCGTGACGAGCTACAGCGAACTGTCGCGTGATGCGGCAGACGTCGCGCGCCATGCCCGCCTGCATCCACGGCAGCCGGCCGGCCGCAGCCATGTCGCGGCCTGCCTGGAAGGGGATGCGCCGGTCATCGCCGCGACCGACTACGTGCGCGCCGTGCCGCAGATGGTTGCGAATGACATCGATGCGCCCATGACGATCCTTGGCACCGATGGCTTCGGCCGCAGCGACAGCCGCGCGGCCCTGCGCCGGTTCTTTGAAGTGGACCGGCACCATGTGGTGCTGGCCGCGCTGCAAGCGTTGCGGCTCAGGGGGACCGTGTCGGCGGACGTGTGCGCGCAGGCGATCGTTGCGTATGGCATCGATACCGACGCGCCGTCACCCTGGACGTGTTGAACAAGGCCCAGGGGCTGACTGTCATCAGGCCTCGAACTGCCGCCGCAGATACGGCGCCGTCTTGCTGTCCTTCGCCTGACACACTTCCTGCGGCGTGCCGGCCGCGACGATGCGCCCGCCGCCTTCGCCTGCGGCCGGGCCCACGTCGATCACCCAGTCGGCATCGGCCACCACGCGCATTTCATGTTCGACCACGATCACGGTATTGCCCGCGTCAACGAGCCCATTCAACTGCGCCATCAGCTTGTCCACATCGGATGGATGCAGGCCCGTGGTCGGCTCATCCAGCACATACAAGGCATCGCCCCGCTGCGCGCGCTGCAGTTCGGTCGCCAGCTTGATGCGCTGCGCCTCGCCGCCTGACAGCTCGGTTGCGGGCTGGCCCAGCCGCAGGTAGCCCAGGCCGATAGCACGCAGCAGCGTCAACGGACGAGCCACGGCGGACTCGTCCGCAAAAAAGTCCACGGCCTCTTCCACCGTCATGCCCAGCACGTCGGCAATCGTCTTGTCATGCCAGGTAATGGCAAGTGTGTCGGCGTTGTAGCGCGCGCCATGGCAGGTCGGGCATGGCGCATACACGCTAGGCATGAACAGCAGTTCGACGCTGACAAACCCTTCGCCTTCGCACGTTTCGCAGCGGCCCTTGGCCACGTTGAACGAGAACCGGCCGGCATCGAATTTTTTCTTGCGCGCTTGCGGCGTGGCGGCGAACAGCTTGCGCACGTGGTCGAACAGGCCCGTGTAGGTGGCCAGGTTGGACCGCGGCGTGCGGCCGATCGGCTTCTGGTCCACGCGCACCAACCGTTTGATGTGTTCGATGCCCGCATGAATGTGGCCACCGCTGCGCGCAATTACCTGCGGCTCGCCATCGTCGGACTCGTCTTCCGGCGCGGGGGCGTCTTCGCCAAAGTGGTCCTGCACCAGGTCGACCAGGGCCTGGCTGACCAGGCTGGACTTGCCCGATCCCGACACGCCAGTCACGGCGGTCAACACGCCCAGCGGAAACTTGGCATCCAGCCCGTCCAGGTTGTTGCGCGTCACGCCACGCAGTTCCAGCCAGGCCGTTGGCGTGCGCGGGGTGCGCCGCACGGGTGCCGCCTCGGCAAACAGGTACTTGGCCGTGGTGGACTCCGCGACCTTGCGCAAGCCTTCGGGCGGACCGCTGTACAGCACGTGCCCGCCGCGTTCACCCGCTTCCGGCCCGACATCCACCAGCCAATCCGCACGGCGCATCATGTCCAGGTCATGCTCGACCACGAACAAAGAATTACCCGCGGCCTTCAGTTGCGCCAGCGACTGGATCAGGGCTTCGCCATCCGCCGGATGCAGGCCGGCCGACGGCTCATCCAGCACATACACCACGCCAAACAGATTGGACCGGATCTGCGTGGCCAACCGCAGCCGCTGCAATTCGCCCGGCGACAAGGTTGGCGTACTGCGCTCCAAGGACAGATACCCCAGGCCCAATGCCTGCAAGGTCGCCACCCGCGACACCAGATCTTGCGTGATGCGCTGCGCGGCCAGGCGCTTTTCTTCGGACAGGTTGGGCGTGCGCCGCACGTCGGGTGCCGCCTGGTGCGCCGATCCGCCGGCAGCCACACGGCGCGCGGTGTCGGCCTTGGCCGTGGCGCGGTCCAGCACGGCCGCCTCCGCGCCATCTTCAAATCGACCCTGCGCAAACGGCGCCAGCACGTCGGCCAACCGGTCCATCGACAGCGCCGACAAATCCCCGATATCCAGGCCCGCGAACGTGACCGACAAGGCCTCGCGCTTCAGGCGCTTGCCGTCGCACACCGGGCACAGGCTGCCCACCATATAGCGAGACACCCGCTTCTTCATCAATGCGCTTTGCGTCGTCGCAAAGGTCTGCAGCACGTACTTGCGCACGCCGGTGAACGTGCCCTGATAGCTCGGCTCCATCTTGCGGCGCAGTGCGGCCTTGGTCTCGGCCGGGCTGAAGCCGGCATACACCGGCACCGTCGGCTGCTCATCCGTGAACAGGATCCAGTCGCGGTCCTTGCGCGGCAGGTCGCGCCACGGCGTGTCCACGTCATAGCCCAGCGTCACCAGAATATCGCGCAGGTTCTGGCCATGCCACGCCGGCGGCCACGCGGCGATCGCCCGTTCGCGGATCGTCAGGCTGTCGTCGGGCACCATCGATGCCTCGGTCACCTCATACACCCGCCCCAGGCCGTGGCAGTTGGGGCATGCGCCCTGCGCTGTGTTGGGGGAAAAGTCTTCGGCGTACAGCATCGGCTGCTTCGCGGGATAGGTGCCGGCACGCGAGTACAGCATGCGCACCAGGCTCGACAGCGTCGTCACACTGCCCACGGACGATCGCACGCTGGGGGTGCCGCGTTGCTGCTGCAGCGCGACCGCGGGCGGCAAACCATCGATGGTGTCGACATCGGGCACGCCTACCTGATCGATCAATCGACGCGCATAGGGAGCGACCGATTCGAAGTAGCGGCGCTGCGCTTCGGCATACAGGGTGCCAAAGGCCAGCGACGATTTGCCGGACCCGGATACGCCCGAGAACACGACCAGCGCGTCACGGGGGATATCCACGTCGACGTCGCGCAGATTGTGTTCACGCGCGCCGCGCACACGCACGAAACGATGCGTGTCAGCGGGGTCGATGTCGGTGCGTCCAGGGTGTGGCGTGTCAGCAGGGTCGATGTCTGGCGACGTCTTGGACTGGGTCTTGGACTTGGTCTGGGTTCGGGTATGGGATTCGGGCATACGTCAGTGAATCAGTTGCCGCGCCCTGGCACAACGGCGCTTTGCAACAGATGATGAGCCGCAGCCCATGGCATTACACCCTGTGACTACCCGGGCGACGCAGGCGATGCGGCCGACGGCAGCGCCGCCGCCAGCGCCTCCCGAAAGTCCGATGCGGTCTCGGTTTCCTTGATGCCGCGACGGCTCACCAGATACAGGCTCAACTCGACCGCCGGGTCCACCAGCAGGTCGGTCGTGACCCGATGCCGATGGCAGGCCGCCAGCGCGAAGGACGGGATCACCGCCGTGCCCATGCCCGCTTCCACCATCGCGATCAGGGTGTTGAAGAAGTTGAAGGCCGGACGTTCTTCATCGCCCCGGCCGATCGCCCCCAGATGCGTTTCCACCAGCTTCTGAATCGGATTGCTCGCAGGCAGGCTGATCAGCGGTTCGGCCTGCAGGCTGGCCCACGGCGCCGATCCGGTCGAAAAGTCCTGCGGCCCGTTGGCCGCCGCGACCCGCATCAGCCGGAACGTCCCGACCGGCGTGCGCACGATGCCCGGCATCTGCTTGAAGAAAAAGCCCAGCCCCAGATCCACATCGCCTGCGCTGACCATCGCCTGGATCTGGTTCAGGTCGGCATCGGTCAGCCGCAGTTCCACATGCGGGTGGCTGCGCCGAAACTGCGCGAACAGGCCCGGCAGGATGTTGGACGACACCAGCGGCGTGGCCGCGATGCGTAAGGTCTGGCGCGCCTTGCGGCCGCTTTCGCCAAGGTGGGCCACCACGCCATCGATATCCGCGATCACGCGCTGCGCGACCGGCAGCAGGTCCCGCCCCGCATCGGTCAGCACCACCATCCGCGTCGTGCGGTCGAACAGCCGGCAATCCAGCTGCTTTTCCATCTCGCGCATCATGATGCTCAGGCCCGCCTGGGTCATGTGGGCTTGCTCGGCCGCGCGCGTGAAGTTGCCGATGCGGGCAACGTGCACGAACACACGCAATTGGCGAAGCGACAGGTTCATGAGGTGCCCAATCTCCGACGATCATAAGGAATTCATATTTATCCATATGATATCTAAATTTCCCAAATGCCCGGATCCGGTTCCTAATAGCGCCATCGTTCAATTTCCTTGCGAGTCCTTTCCATGTCCCAAGACGTCGACGTCCTCATCATCGGTTCCGGCATCGGTGGCCTGACCCTGGCGCTCAGCCTGCATCAGGCCGGCATTTCCTGCCGCATCTACGAGGCCGTGCCCGAACTCAAGCCGCTGGGTGTCGGCATCAACGTGCTGCCCCACGCCGCGCGCGAACTGGCGGAACTGGGCCTGTTGCCCGAACTCGACAAGGTCGGCGTCCGCACTGCGGAATCCGCTTTCTTTACCGAACACGGCCAATTCGTGTACAGCGAACCGTCGGGCACGGCAGCCGGCTACGACTGGCCCCAATACTCGATCCACCGCGGCGACCTGCAAACCGTGCTGCTCAACGCCGTGCTGGAACGCCTCGGCGCTGACAGCGTGGTCTGTGGCTACAAGTGCACCGGCGTGACGCAGGATGGCGAACGCGCCACGGCACATTTCGTGTCGCCTGAAGGCACTGCCCTGCCCTCCGTCAGCGCCAAGGTCGTGGTCGGCAGCGACGGCATCCACTCGGCCCTGCGCAAGCAGCTCTACCCGAACGAAGGGGCGCCGCGCTATTCCGGCGTCAACATGTGGCGCGGCACCGCCAAGCTCAAGCCCTTCCTGAGCGGCGCCAGCATGACCCGCGTCGGCTGGCTCGAAATCGGCAAGATGGTGATCTATCCCATCCGCAACAATATCGATGAGGAAGGCAACCAGTTGATCAACTGGGTCGCCGAGATCAATGACGAAACGCCGGCCATCCGCGACTGGAGCCGTCCGGGCCGCCTCGAAGACTTCCTGCCTGCCTTCGAAAACTGGAAGTTTGACTGGCTGGACGTGCCGGCCATGGTCAGGGCGTCGGACTCGATCCTGGAATATCCGATGGTCGACCAGGACCCGCTGCCCACCTGGACCGACGGCCGCATGACGCTCCTTGGTGACGCCGCTCACCCCATGGTGCCGCGCGGTTCGAACGGCGCGGGTCAGTCCATCATCGACGCCCGTTACCTGGCGGGCCGCCTGAAGGAAATGGGCGTGGGTCCGGAGGCCTTGAAGGCCTATGACGAAGTACGCGTGAAGCAGACCACCCAGGTGGTGCTGACCAACCGCGTCAATCCGCCCGATACCGTGCTGCGTGTCGTGTTCGATCGCACCGGCGGCAAGCGGGTCGACAACCTTGACGACGTCGTCACGCAAGAAGAACTGCAAGAGATCACCAGCAACTACAAGAAGATCGCCGGCTACGCACCCGAAGAACTGCGTGCCCGTCCGTCCTTCCTGTAATGGCTGACGGTGGAGGAGACAACAGCATGAAAAAAGCCATCGTCATCACAGGCGCGGCGCGCGGCATCGGCTTTGCGTTCGCGCAGCGGCTGGCCGCGCAGGACTACCACCTGGCCCTGGTCGACGTGGGTGATATCGACGCCGCGGCCAGCCGCCTGGCGGCCGGCGGCGCCAGCGTCTCGGCCTATCGCGGCGACGTCACGAAAGCCGATGACTGGAAAACCATCATCGATGACGTGGCCGCGCAGCACGCGGTGTACGGCCTCGTGAACAACGCCGCGCTGTTCGCCAGCCTGCAGGTGCAGGCCTTCGACACGGTCGACCCGACCGAGTGGATGAAGGTCATGGAAGTGAACACGCTGGGCCCCTATCTGGGCGTGCGCGAAGTCGTACCGCACATGCGCCAGCATGGCCAGGGCCGCATCGTGAACGTGGCGTCGACCTCGCCCCTGAAGGGCGTGACGGGCATGCTGCATTACGTGGCGAGCAAGGGCGCAGTGATTGCCATGACACGCTCATTAGCCCGCGAACTGGGCGCCCACGGTATCACCGTGAATGCGCTGGCGCCGGGCTTTACGCTTAGCGACGGCATCATGACCAATACCGAA
Organism: Pigmentiphaga litoralis; assembly: GCF_013408655.1. NCBI lineage: Bacteria > Pseudomonadati > Pseudomonadota > Betaproteobacteria > Burkholderiales > Alcaligenaceae > Pigmentiphaga > Pigmentiphaga litoralis. The sequence goes on along the minus strand of NZ_JACCBP010000002.1, from coordinate 647,465 downwards.
CACGTCGAGCTGTTCCGCGACATCGGCAAAGCCGGCCGCGCCCTCAAGCGAGATCAGCAGCCTGACGATCTGGTGGGCACGGTCGCGTTCTTGTTGGGCAAGGACGCTGCGTTCATGACCGGCCAGACGCTGGTCGTGGATGGCGGGTCGACCTTCGTGTGACGAGCGGAACAGGCAACGCAGATCCAACGCCTTAAACCTGCCGTGATCCCAGATCCGCCCGACGCGGACGCAGTGATCACGCATCCAACCGTATTCGTGGGGGAGACACCATGACTTTGAACCGACCTACCGGTGCGCCTGGCGTGACCCGCCTTGCCGCGTCCTTTGCCCTGTCCCTGGCCGCAATGGCCAGCCTGCCGTCGCTGGCCACCGCCGCCGACGCGAACTGGCCTACACGGCCGGTGCGCGTCGTGTCGGCGTTTTCGACCGGGTCCGGCCCCGACGCCATGTTGCGGCTGGTGGCGGACCGCCTGTCGCGCACGTGGGGCCAGCAGGTCGTGGTCGAGAACAAACCTGGCGGCAGCGGCTTCATCGCGGCCAATGACGCTAAACGGGCCACGCCCGATGGCAACACCTTGTTCCATGCGGACGGCCTGAACTTCACGGCCATCCCGCACATGTACAAGAAGCTGCCGTATGACCCGGTCAAGGATTTCATGCCGGTGATTCCGCTGCATCACAGCTACTTCTTTGTGGCCGTGGCAGCAAATTCGCCATGGAAGACGGCCGGCGACATGCTGGCCGCCGCCAAGGCCAAACCCGGCACGGTCACCTACGGTTCATGGCAGATCGGCAGCGTGGCCCACCTGGGCGGCGCGCAGCTTGAAGCCGCGTCGGGCACACGCATGACGCACGTGCCCTTCAAGGACAACAGCCAGCTCTACACGTCGGTGGCGAACGGCGAAGTGGACTGGGCCTTCGGCACCGCAGGCAGCGCCGGCCCGCTGCAGAAGGCCGGCAAGCTGCGTTTCCTGGCGCTGGCGGGTCCGGAACGCCTGTCCACGCATCCCGACGTGCCGACCATCGGCGACGCCGGCGGACCCAAAGGCTTTGAAGCCTCCGGCTGGGTCGGCCTGTTCGCACCGGCCGGCACACCGCCCGACATCGTTGACAAGATCAACCGGGACATCGCCGCCATCGTCGCGACACCCGACATGCAGCCGCGCATGATGGACTTCGGCTACATGCCGCTGGCCATCAAACCGGCCGACGTGCGGGCGCTGATCGACAAGGAATCGGCGCAGTACGCCAAGGTCGTCAAGACGATCAATCTGTCGCTGGATTGAGCGCGGTCGATATTCAGCACGTGTTGTCATGCGGTGTCATGCGGCCCGGCGGCAAGGATCCTCTACTTCGCCGCCGCGCGCCGTTCGGCAAACAGCTGCGACAGCACCTGCGAAGCGGCAATCGCCTTGGGAAATCCCGCGGGCACGGTGATCAGGTAGACGATCTCTTTCAACTCGTCTTCGGTCGCGCCCACGTTCAGGGCGTAGCCGGCGTGGATCTTCATCGTGGCCGTCTCGCCCATCGCGGCCATGGCGGCCACGGTCGCCAGTTGGCGCGTGCGATGATCCAGGCCCGGCCGGCTCCACACATCCCCCAAGGCATAGGCTTCGGTGGCTTCGGCCAGAAAGGGAAATTCGCGACGCATGGCCTCCAGCGCAGGTTGCGGCTGGCCGCGATTCAGCTCCGTGATGACGGCTGCGCCGCGCTGGCTGCGTTCTTCTGTCGTTGAGGCGTGCGCCGATGGCGGCACTGCCATGAAAATCGTGACGGCGATGGCAGCAACCGCTGGGAGCGCGGCGAACCGGGTGGCCAGGTTGTCGGCATGCTTGATGTTCAAACGATGCGGCGGCTTCATGACTTTCCTTGATTGAGGGAACGTCATGCCATGCTAGGCAAGCCGCCCCCGCATGAAAAGCCGCATTCGTCTGCCATCCTTGCCTGAAGCTATTGCAAGCGCATCGTCAGCGCACAGGGCGCCGCCAAATCAGAACCCGTACAACCGCGCCGGGTTATCCACCAGCACCTGCTGCCGCACGGCGGCGTCGGGCATCCACGCCATCGCGCTATCGACCAGCCCGCTTATCTTCCGATACGCGCTCACTTCCAGCGGACCCTTCCCCGCCTCGCGATTGGTATGCGGCCAGTCGCTGCCCCACAGTACCCGTTCGGCATTGGCCTCGATGAACGCCGCAGCCAGTCGCGCCACGGCGGTGGCGTCGCCTTCCGACGGGTCCACCGGCATGATCCGGTAGGCCGCCGACAGCTTGATGTAGGCCCGCCCGTCCCGCACCAGGCCGAGCACGGTCGTCACGTCCAGCGCACTAAGCGGCGTGCCGGCGGGCACCATCGCAAAGTGGTCCAGCACGATGGGCGCCGGCAATGAAGGCAACAACGGAATCGCGGCGGCCAGTGCCGTCAACGACGCATACACCTGCACATGCCAACCCAAGGGCGCCACTTTCCCGGTCCAATAGACCAGGGCGTCGACGATGCGTTGCGGGTCTTGTGCCCCCGCACTTTCGACATTGACCCGCAAGCCGCGCACACCGGCCGCATGCAGTTCCTTCAGTCCGGCCAGATCGATGTGATCGTCAACGACCGCCACAGCACGGCCCGCATCGCCCAGCCGCCGCACGCTGTCCAGGGTGCAGCGATTGTCGGTGCCATACACGCTGGGCTGGATGATCACCGCCCGCGACAGGCCGTTGCGGGCCAGGTGCGCCAGCAGGTCGTCATGCGACGCCAGTCCCGGCGTGTAATGCCGGTCGGCCACCATCGGATAGGCATCGGCGGGGCCGATGACATGCACGTGGCAGTCGCAGCTTCCGGCGGGGAAAACGCCCGTCATGCTTAGCCCGCAGCCAGGCGGCGCACGACCGCTTCGCCCGTTTCCTTGGTGCCCAGCTTGCCGCCCACGTCGCGCGTTGCTTCACCTGCTGCAATCGCATCGGCCACCACATCAAAGATCGCCGCCGCCGCGTCGTTGAACGCCTGCTGGCCCTTGCGCTGGCCATACCAGCCCAGCAGCATGGCCGCCGACAGGATCAGCGAGAAGGGATTGGCAATGTTCTGACCGGCAATATCCGGCGCCGAGCCGTGCGCGGCCTGGCCCATGGCATGGTCGGTGCCGGCGTTCAGCGAGCCGCCCAGGCCCAGGCTGCCCGACAGTTCGGCCGTCAGGTCCGACAAAATGTCACCGAACATATTGGTCGTGACGATCACGTCGAAGCGCTGCGGTGCACGCACCACGTGGGCCATCATCGCGTCGACGATGAAGTCATCGATCGTGACTTCCGGGAACTCCTTGCCGACCTGATGGCAGATGTCGATGAACATGCCATCGGCAATCTTGAGCACGTTCGCCTTGTGGACGATCGTCACATGCTTCTTGCGGGTCATGGCCAGCTCGAAGGCCGAGCGCGCGATACGTTCGCAGCACAGGCGCGTGATCCGGCGCAGCGAAATCACCACGTCCGGCGTGATCAGCATTTCGCTGCCGCCCGACTCGACGTTGCGGTCTGCGTAGAAGCCTTCGGTGTTCTCGCGCACCACCACCAGATCGAACTCGCCCAGGCGCGCGGGCATGCCGGGATAGGTCCGCGCCGGGCGGATGTTGGCGTACAGATCGAGGCTCTTGCGGAAGAACTTCGACGGGTTCACTTCGCCCTTGGCTTCGTCCTTGAAGTCGTAGGTGGCCATGGGGCCGAGCATCAGGCCGTCGGCCGCGCGCACTTTTTCCAGCAGTTCCGGGGTGACCGTGGCGCCGTTGCGCTTCAGGCTTTCGTGGCCCGCAATGTCATGCTGCAAGTCGAGGTTCAGGTTGAAGCGCTTGGACGCGGCTTCCAGAACGTCGACCGTCGTGGCCATGGTTTCAGGACCGATGCCGTCGCCGGGGATCACTACGATTTTCATGGTCTAGCCTTTAAGGAAATGAGGGGAAGTTCAATCAGCCTGGATGCCGGTAGCCTTGACGAGGCCTTGGTACTTGGCTGCGTCACGCTTCACGAAGTCGGCAAATTCGGCGGGGGTGTTCTGGCGGACCGCGCTGCCATCGGATTCAAGGCGGCCGCGGATCGCCGGTTCGGCCAGGATCTTGTTGATCTCGGCATTCAGGCGGGTGACGATCGCGTCGGGCGTTTCAGCGGGCGCGAACACACCGCCCCACAAGCTGAAGCTGAAGTCCGGCACACCGCTTTCCGCCACGGTCGGCACGTTAGGTAGAGTCGGCATGCGTTTGGGCGTCGACACCGCCAAGGCGCGCAGGCGGTTGCTGGTCACGTAGCCCATGACAGCCGATGCACTGGAAAAGAAGAAGTCGACCTGGCCGCCCAGCAGGTCCGTCATGGCCTGGCCGGCGCCCTTGTAGGGAACGTGGACCATGCTGGACTTGACGCCCAGCGCCAGCGCGGCGGCAGCGAGATGCCCCGGCGTGGCCGTGCCCGACGACGCATACGCAACCGCCTCGGGCTTGACCTGCGCGGCCTTTACCAGGTCCTGCAGGGTCTTGTATTTCGAGTTCGCAGGCACCGCCATGACCAGCGGCGCGTCGCCCACCAGCACCACCGGCTTGAAGTCCTTGAGCGGGTCGTAGCCCAGCTCCTTGACCACGAACTGGTTCACGGCCATTTCGCCGGTCTGGCCGAGCAACAGCGTGTAGCCGTCACCCTTGGCCCGTGCCGCGATACGGGTACCCAGCGCGCCGGATGCGCCCGGGCGGTTGTCCACGATTACCGGCTGCTTGAGCGCCGTGCCCAGCCGTTCGCCGATCAGGCGCGCGAACACATCGCCCTGCCCGCCGGGGGCGTAGGGAACGATGATGGTGATGGGCTTGGACGGATAGCTGTCCTGGGCCAGCGCCGCGCCACTGAACGTGCTCAACATGAGCGCGCCGGCGGCGGCCAGCACATGGCGGCGGGCAGGTTGGAAGGAATGGTTCATGGATGTCTCCTATGTTGTTCTGGTCTTATTGCAGCTTCATGCCCGACGTCTTGACGACGCCCTTCCACAGCGCAAGTTCGCTGGACAGCGCGCGCTTGAAGTCGGCGGGCGAGCCGCTGATCGGATCGGCGCCTTCATGGACCAGGCGATTGCGCACCAGGTCGGCGGCGGCCACGTCGTTGATGGCCTGATTCAATTGGTTGACGAGTGCAACCGGTGTCTTGGCCGGGGCCAGCACGCCCCACCACGTCGTGATGTTGAAGTTCGGCACGCCCGCTTCCGCCATGGTCGGCACGTCAGGGAACAGGGGCGACCGCTTGGCGCCGGTCACGGCCAGCAGGTCGACGCGGTTGGACTGCACGTGCGTCAGGATGGTTGGCACGGTGGCAAAGAACAGCTGCACACGGCCTGCCAGCAGGTCCACCGTCGCGGGGCCACTGCCCTTGTAGGGCACGTGCGTCATGTTCAGGCCGCTGCGCTGATGGAACAGCTCGCCCGCCAGATGGTTGATGCTGCCATTACCAGCCGAGCAGAAGTTGATGCCGTCGGCACGCGCCTGGCCCAGCGCACGCAACTGCGTGATGTTCTTGACGCCCAGCTCCTTGCTGGTCACCACAAACAGCGGGCCGCGGCCGATCATCGCAACCGGCGCATACGACTTCTCCACGTCATAGGTCGCGTTGATTTCCGACGCCGCGTTCGTCACGAAGGTCGACGTGGCAAACAGCAGGGTATAGCCATCGGGCTTGGCGTTGGCCACCATCGTCGCGCCAATCGATCCGCCGCCACCGCCCCGGTTGTCCACCACCACCGTCTGCCCCAGCTTGTCGCCCAGCGTCTTGGCCACGTCGCGCGCAATGCTGTCCGTGCCGCCGCCAGCCGCGAAGGGCACGACCAGCGTGATGGGGCGGGTGGGATAGGTCTGGGCGGATGCCAGCGCGGGAAGGACGCCCAGCGCCGCGGCGGCGGTCCAGTGCAACAAGGGGGTGCGGTTCATATCGTGTCTCCAGAGGGATGTGGGTGTTCTTGATTTTTTGGATGACTCGGGATGCGCGGTCAGCGCTGCCTGAGCATCTTCAGGCGTTCGAGCAAGGCCTGATGAATATGGGCGCGGGCCACGGCGTCGGCCCGCTGCGGATCGCGCGTCCGGATCGCATCGACGATCGCGCGATGTTCGATCAGCGCCTTGTCGGCACGGGCGGGCGTCATCAACGTGCTGCGCCCGAGCAGATAGGTGGTGTCCGTCAGCGACTGCAGCGAACGGATCAGATGGCGGTTGTGCGCCGCGCTGTAGATGGCCTGATGGAACTGCAGGTTCAGTGCGACCGGATCGGCGTCGTGATCGGCTTCATCCAGGATCGCTTCCATGTTGGCGATCTCGGCATCGGTCGCGTGCCGCGCCGCGAAGCCGGCGGCCGCGCCTTCCAGCACTTCGCGCATGGCGTACAGCTCGGACACGCCCTGCTGGTCCATCTGCGTGACGACCAGGCCGCGGCGCGGTTCATGGGTCAGCAGCCCTTCGTCCTGAATGCGCTTGAGTGCTTCACGAACCGGGGTACGCCCCATGTCGAGCTGATTGGCGACGTCGATCTCGCGCAGCCTGTCATTGGCCGTGAACAGCCCGGTCAGGATGCGCTGCTTGATCTCGTTATAGGCGGCCAGCGCCTGCGTGTTGGTCTTGGCTGTAGGCATATTCGTCTCTGGGTATATTTTTGCATACAAAAATATATGCTGCAAACAACTGACGGATTTCCCCGGGAAACCCCGTAGCATGGAGGCTTGCGAAATTAATTAAGCGACCGATTATGAATGCAGTGACCGGCCGCCGCGGCGATGTGGCCGCGCCGCCCTCGCGCAAACCCAAGCGCGGCACCCAGAAAGGCCCCGGCCGTCCGGAAGGCACCAGCGTCGTCCGCGAAACGATCCTGAACGCCGCTGAAGGCATCTTTGCGAACCTGGGCTATGCCGGCACCACGCTGCGCGAAGTGGCCAACGAAGCCAACGTGACGCAGGCGCTGATCAACTACTACTTCGGGTCCAAGTATGGCCTGTTTGAAGAAGTCTTTCTGCGCCGCAGCCAGATCATTGCCGACGCCCGCACCGAAAACCTGGCCGCGCTGCAGGCAAGTTCGGACAAGCCGTCGGTGCGCGACATCGTCCAGGCCTTCCTGATGCCGACGCTGGCGTTTCGCGATACCGCCGAAGGACGTTCGTTCCTGCGCCTGCAGGCCCGCCTGCATACCGAGCCGCCGCAGATCTCGTATCAGCTTCGCACCAACGCCTACGGCACGTCCACGCGCGACTATGTGAACGCCTTGCGCGCGGCATTGCCGCACCTGTCGGAGCTGGATGCGACCTGGCGCGTGACCTTCATGGTGGGCACGTATCTGTATGCGTTTTCGGACACGCACCGGATGGAAGAGATGATGCCGCCGGGGGTCTATGACCCCGAAGATACGAATGACCTGATCGAACAGGTCACGCGATTTGTGACAGCGGGGCTGCTGGCGCCCTAGGGGCCGAGGCAACCTGCCTGGCGGGCGCGAGGACGGCAGGTGTCCGGGCGTGCAGGTGTTCGGGCGTGCAGGTGTCCGGGTGTGCAGGCGTTCGGGTGTGCAGGCGTTCGGGCGGTGGGGTGCGCAAACGGTACGGCCCGCAGGCCCCGCAGGCCATGCAGGCTCGGCCGTTCAGGCCGGCGTCACGCCCTTTCCGAATGCGCCATACAAGGCCCGGGGGTTGTCCACCAGAATGCGCTGCCGAACGGCCGCATCGGGCGCCCAGGTCGCCAGCAAGTCGAACAGGTCTCCGTCATTGGGCATGCCACGCCCGTTCATGTTGACGTGCGGCCAGTCGGTGCCCCACACCAGCCGTTCCGGCGCGGCGGCGATCAATGCCTGCGCAATCGGGGTAACGGCATCGTAGGGGTAATCGCCGTCGGTACACCGCATCGGGCCCGACAGCTTGACCCAGAACCTTCCCGTATCCAGCAGCTGCAGCAGCCGATGCATGGCCGGCTGGTCCACCCCGCCGCGCGCGGGCACCGCCGCAAAGTGGTCCAGCACGACCACCATGTTCAGGGCTTCCAGCGCATCGGCATGCGCAAGCAGGTCCGTTCCCGACGGATAGTATTGGATGTGCCACCCCAGGTCCCGCACGCGGCCAACCATGGACGACGGCAGCCGCGGCAAGTCGCCCCGGTGCCCCGGGCTCACGAACCGCGCACCCACAACGCCCAGTGCATCCAGCCGTTCCAATGCCGGATCGGTGATGTCGTCGGGCAGCAAGGCCACGCCCCTGAATCGGTCCGGATGCGCTTCCAGCACCTGCGCCAGATGCGTGGTGCTGCGCCCATATCCGCCGCCACTCACTACGACCGCGCCAGCCAGGCCCAGCGTGTCCTGCAGCGCGATATTCGTTTCGGGCAAAGCGTCGTCCGACACGTACTTGCTGTCCGGATGGAAGGGGTGTTGCGCTGCCGGGCCGAACAGATGCACATGGCAATCGATCGCGCCGGGTGGACACGCGGTGCGCGGACGATAGGGGTGGGGATCCGGCGGTTGCGTGCGCGGCGGGGTGGGGCGTGGGGATGATGCGGCCGAGGACGCAGGCGATGCGGCCGAGGACCCAGGCGATGAGGCGGATGCAGGCGATGCGGCGGATGCAAGCGATGCTGCGGATGCTGCAGGCGATGCGTGGGCCTGCGATGTCGACGTCATGGTCATTGCGCCTTGATATTCGATTTACGGACCACGTCGGCCCACTGCCCGATTTCTTGATGGATCAGCGAGCGAAACGCGTCGGGGCCGGTCGCAACCGATTCCACCCCGGCCGCATCCAGCTGCTTCCGATACGCCGGCTGTTTCGCCACCGCCGCAATCGCAGTGTTCAGCGTACTGACAATCGCGGGCGACGTCCCCTTGGGCACCAGCATCCCCATCCACAAGGTGGCCTGATAGCCGGGCACGCCCGACTCCGCCACGGTCGGTACGTCGGGCATCAAGGGCGAACGCTTCAGGCTGGCGATCGCCAGGGGTCGCAGCTTGCCCGTGCCGATCTGCGGGGCCGAGGTGGCAATGGTGTCCATCTTCAACGCCACCTGCCCGCCCAGCAGATCGTTCATGGCCGGGGCCGCGCCCTTGTAGGGAATGTGCGTGACCTTGATGTCGAGTTTCTGCAGCAGCAGTTCCATCGTCACGTGCGGCAAGGTGCCCGCGCCGGCCGACGCGTAATCCAGCTTGCCCGGGTTCGCTCGCGCATACGCCACAAAGCCCTTGAAGTCGGTGAACGGTTGGTTGCCATTCGCAACGACCAGTTCGGGGATCTGGGCGACCAGCGACACCGGCACCAGGTCCTTCTCGGTATCGAAGGGCAGCTTCGCGATGATCGACGGGTTGATGGTGTGATTGGGCGTCGTGAACAGCACGGTGTAGCCGTCGGGCTCGGCCCGTGCCACGCGTGCGGTGGCGATGGTGCCGCCCGCGCCGGGAACGTTCTCGACCACGAACTGGGTGTGCAGTTGCTGGCCCAGATTGGCCGCGACCAGGCGCGCCACGACATCCACCGTGCCGCCGGCCGGAAACGGTAAGATCAGCCGCACCGGCCGATCGGGCCAGGCGGCCTGGGCCGTGGCAGGAACCGCCGCGGCAAGGGCCGACACCACTGCTGCCGCGCATGCCACGGCGAAAGGCGCCCTGATTGCCGCAGCGAGTGACGCCGTGAATGAAGCAACGGATGAAGCAGTGGATGAAGCAGTGGATGAAGCAAGCAATGGCGCACTCAATGGCGTACCGGAAGCCGCATTCATTGCCTCAGCCTGGCCCCCGGACACCTGTCGTCTGCCGGCTAAAAGCGCGGGTCCCGTTTGCTGGTGCATGTCCTGTCTCCTGCGACTATGACGTCTTGTCCCGGCAGTACAGCATCGGCATGCACCCCCGACAAATGATTTGTATGCAGCTATCGATGAACCTTTTTCACCTCGGACGCCATGTCGTCGCAGATTGATTTCCTGGGCATCCAGGCCTTCCTGGCCATTGTCGAAACGGGCAGTTTCCAGCTTGCCGCGTCGCAGCTGAACCTGTCGCAGACCGCCATCAGCCACCGCATGCGCAAGCTGGAAGACAGCCTGGGCGTGCGCCTGGTCGTCCGCACCACGCGCGAAGTCACCCTGACCGAGGCCGGCCGCGCACTGCTGCCCCGCGCCCGAAGCGCGGTCAAGGAACTGGCCAGTTCGTGCGACACGGTGCGCAAGCACGGACAGCATGCCAACGACTGGCTCACCATCGCCTGCCTGCCCACGGTCGCCATCGGCATCCTGACGCCGCTGCTGCTGGCCTGCCGCGAACGCTGGCCCGACGTGCCCGTGCGGGTGTTCGACAACTCCGTGATCGAGATTGCCGAACTGGTGGCCTCGCGCACCGCAGCCTTCGGCATCACCGTACTGCAGAGCGCGCGGCCCGAACTGGCGGTGGAACGTGTGATCGACGAACCCTTCGTATTGGTCTGCCCGGAAGGCCATGACCTGGCCTTGCGCGATCATGTCCGCTGGCATGACCTGCAGCACGAATCCTTGATCCGCATCAGCCTGCCGTCGGGCAACAGCATGACGATCGATGACACCCTGGGTGCACAACGCGACACGCTGCGGTGGCGGTACGAAGCGCAGCACAACGGCATGGCGCTGGAAATGGTGCGCGGCGGGCTGGGGCTGACGATCGTGCCCAAACTGTCGGTGGTGGGTGGCCAGGGACTGCGCACACTGACGATCGCGGACCCGCCGGTCGTCCGCGCGCTGTGCGTCGTCACGCGACGCGATACGGTGCTGAGCGCCGAAGACACCTGGGTCAAGGACCGCGCCGTGGCGCTGATCAAGGCACACGTGAAAGGTGATGTGCCCTGACATGAATCTGGCGCATGGGTCGGCACGAAACATTCATTTGTTCCCGTCCCCTGCCCTCCCTACACTTTCTCCGAGGCCCGACAGGCCCCCTGGCATCCCTGCCAGGCACATCAACGGAGACCGTGCATGCCCACCTCATTCCCTGCGCCGCCGAATCGTGGGCGGCGCACCCTGCTCAAAGGCGTTGCCACGGGCGTTGCCACAAGCGTTGCAACCCGGGTTGCGACCGGCGCCGCCATCACCGCCGCCTTGACCACCCCGTTCCGCGCCGCCGTGGCGCAAGGCACCTATCCCTCGCAGCCGATCCGCGTGATCGTGCCCTTCGGCCCCGGGGGGCTGGCCGACATTTCCATGCGCCTGATCGGCCAGAAACTGGGCGAGCGGCTGGGCCACCCCATCATCGTGGACAACCGCCCCGGTGCGGGCGGCGTGGTGGCGGCCACGTCCACCCTGGGTGCGCCCAAGGACGGGCACACGCTGATCCTGTTCACCAATGGCACCGCGATCGGCAAGTCTTTGTTCAACCTGAAGTACGACCCCGAAAAAGACTTCACGCCGATATCCACACTGGCCTACTTCGACCTGATCCTGCTGACCAAAAAGGACGGCCCGATCACTGACCTGCAGGCCTTGCTGGCCGCGGGCAAGACACGCCGGCTGACCCTTGGCACCATCAATCCGGGCAGCACGCAAAACCTGTCGGGTGAACTGTTCAAGTCGGTCGCCAAACTGAATGCCGACCTCGTGCCGTACAAAAGCACGTCCGAAGTCCTGGCCGCATTGATGCGCGGCGATGTGGACGTCGCGTTCGAATCCTATGCCGCGCTGAAGGGCGCGGTCGATGCGGGTCAGGTATCGGTGATCGCGGCCACGGGCCCGACACGATCCTCGTGGCTGCCCAAGGTGCCCACCGTGCGCGAAGCCGGTTTGCCCGGCTATGAAGTGACCGGTTGGAACGCGTTGTACGCCCCCGCAGGCGTACCCGCTGCGGTTGTCGAGACCCTGAACCGCCACATGCGCGAGGTGCTGGCCCTGCCCGACGTGCGCCAGCGCCTGCTGGACCTGGGCACCGACCCGAAGCCGAGCAGCCCCGCGGAACTGGCCGAGGTGTTCTGCCGCGACACCCAGAAATGGGCCGCCGTGATTCGGCAGGCCGGCATCAAGCCGCAATGAATGAATGAATGAATGAATGAACTGACAAGGACCCGAACATGACCGACACTCCAGCCGGCGATCGCCCCCTGGTCGATACGCACGTCCACATCTTCCGCAAGACCATGCCGCTGGTGCCCGATCCCCGGCATGCCCCCACCTACGAGTTCACCGCCGAGCAACTGCAAGGCGTGCTTGATGCACATGGCGTGCAGTTCTGCGTCATTGCCGCGGCCAGCCCCTGGGGCGACTGCAACGACTACGTGATCCGGTCGTTGCGGACCCGGCCGCGGTGGCGCGGCACCGTCATCCTGGACCCGTCGACCGACCTGTACACGATGGAACAGATGACGCGCGACGGCATCGTCGGCGTACGCCTGCCCTTCATCAGCATGAAGACACTGCCCGACCTGGACAGCTGGGACTATCGCAAATTCCTGTATCGCATTGCCGAGCTGGACTGGCACGTCCACCTGCATCTGGACGGTCCGCGCATTCCGCAGGTGCTGCCGCAACTGGAACGGTCCGGCGTCAAGCTGGTGCTCGACCACATCGGCCGGCCCGACCCGGTGCAAGGCATTCATAGCGAAGGCTTCAAGGCCATGGCGCGTGCAATGGAAAACGGGCGCACCTGGGTGAAGCTGTCCGGCGCCTACCGGCTGGGCCCGCAAGCCGCCGAGCAGGCCCGCGAGCTCTGCCGCCAGGTTGGCACCGATCACATGGTCTGGGCCAGCGACTGCCCGTTCGTGGGCGACGAAGCCACCAAGTATCAAAGCACCATCGACTGGCTGGCCAACGTCGTGCCGGACGCCGCGGAGCGCCGCAAGATCATGGGCGAAAACGCGTTGCGGCTGTATTTCTCGTAAGTCGGGGGGAGTGCACTGCCTTGGTAGCCTGCCTCGGTGCAGGCAGGCGGTTCGATGTCCTCCCCTGCCTCAAGGGTCAAGCCAGGACGGCCATCGCCTCTTCCACCACCTTGCCCGCCACCACCACCTCCTTGCCATCCACCGTGACCGTGCAGCGGCGCAGCGGAATGTCCATGTGGCAGGCGGTCGTGCGCGAGCCGCCCACTTCGTTGTTCGGGCCGAGCGAGAACAGGAAATTGCCGGCAAAGGCGCGGGCGTCCATGCCGATGGTGGCTTCGCGGTCGTACAGGCCCAGCGTCGACCAGCGGGCGCGGTCCTGCATGCCCCAGCCGATGTGCGACATGGCGTAGGCTTCGGGATCGTTGAACGATTCCATGTAGTCGTTCAACAGGTCGGCGTCCATGCCGCCCGTGATCGACCGCACGTAGCCGCCGCGCACTTCCATCACGATGCGTCCGTTCACATAGGACTTCATGGGCAGCAGGATGTCGCCCTTGTCGACCACGATGCGGCCTTCGGTGCCGCCTTCGTTGGGCCAGGTCAGCGCAAAGCCGCTGGGCCAGTGGTCCCACCGGCCAGGCTCATCGACAAAGCCATATTCCTTCACCACCGGAAATTCCCCCAGCGGGCAGGTCAGGTCGGTGCCGGCTTCGGACGTGATGCGCATCGACTTCGCGCCTTCGAGCAGCGCGGCGGATGCCTTGACGCGTTGCCGATCGGCCTCGGTAGGCACCATGCGCAGCAGGATTTCGGGCGGCTCGACGGCCAGCAGGATCTTGCCGCCGCCTTGCAGGATGTCGTGCTGTTCGGGCGAGAACAGCAGCGTCATCAGGTCCAGCACCAGGTCGCTGGCCTTGAGCGCCGCAATCGCCGCGCGGTTGCCGGTCAGCGGCGTGGTGCCCAGGTAGGCCAGCGTGTCGCGGCTCAGGGACTTCTCGCCATTGACGGGCGACAGGTCCAGCCGGTTCACGGTAGCCCCAAGCAACCCTGCCGCCGTCATGGCGGTGCGCAGGGTCTGCGGGTGGGTCACGCCTTCGGTCGTCAGTACAGTGACGATGTCGCCGGGCTTTAGGTTCGACAGGGTCAGGACCTGGGTCCAGGCCTTGACCATGTCGGCATCGCTGACAGGCATATCGGGCTCCTAACTCAACAAGGATTCAGGCTTGCATTCAGGCCGTCACGGCCTTTTGCACCGGCGCGGTCTTGCCGAAACGTTCGGCGCAGGTGGTGGCGTCGTAGGCGTACACCCAGTTGGCCTGGATGCCGACGGCGTTGGGGTTCATCCATTCGCGCCAGCGGTAGGCCAGGTCGCGCTTGAACTGCGCCCACGGCGACGGCAGGTGATAGGTGCGACCACGTTCGCGGGCTTCGAGCTGCACGCGGCTGGTGCGCGGCAGGCGTTCGATCTCGTAGGCCTTGAGGGCAGCCGGAATGTCGCGGCCGTACTTGGCCAGGGCTTCGGCCAGCACATAGCCGTCTTCGATCGCCATGGCGGCGCCTTGCGACAGGAAGGGCAGCATCGGGTGGGCGGCGTCGCCCAGCAGGGTGATGCGGCCCTTGGACCAAGCCGTCATCGGGTCGCGGTCGAACAGGCCCCACTTGTAGACGTTCTCGGTGCGGCTGAAGAGCTCGATGATGTTGGGATGCCAGCCTTCATAGGCGGCCATCAGTTCTTCCCGGCTGCTCGGCTTGTTCCAGGATTCTTCAACCCAGTCCTTGCTCTCGTTCACGGCGACGATGTTGACCGACTTGCCCCCGTTCACGTAGTAGGTCACCAGGTGACCGTGCGGCCCCATCCAGAAGGACGAATCGGGGCTGACATACGGCAGCGGGAATTTATCGACCGGCACCAGCGCGCGCCAGCACATGTGGCCGGTGAACTTGGCTGTCTCGGCGCCCCACAGCGCATCGCGCACGACCGAGCGCAGGCCATCCGCGCCCACGATCAGGTCGGCTTCGTATTCGGTGCCGTCATCGAACACGGCGACCGATTTGTCGCCTTCATCGCGCACCGACACGCAGCGCACGCCCAGCGTCGCGCCGCCCTTCTCAAGATGCGACGACAGGATGGCGTGCAGGTCCGCGCGGTGCACGTGATAGAAGTCCGCGCCATACAGCTCGGGGCAGTGGCCCTTGAGCGGCGTGCGGAACAGTTCGCGCGCCGATCGCCAGTTGCGGCCCACCATCGCCTGCGGCAGGAAGCCGACCTTGGCCAGCGGATCGGCCAGGCCCAGGGCGCGCAAGACCTTGACGCCGTTCGGCGTCATCTGGACGCCGGCGCCGACTTCGCCAAAGGCCGCGGCACGTTCGAACACATGGCATTCAATGCCGCGCAGCATCAGCGCGCGCGACAGCGCCACGCCGCCAATGCCGCCGCCGATGATGCCCACACGAAGAGGTCTATCCACAGGTTTATTCATGTCTTGTTCTCCTTAACCGCCCAGATAGGCGCTCAACAATTCCGGATCCTGGAGCAGGCCGGCGGCATCGCGATCGGCGACGACACGGCCCGTCTCGAACACATACGCACGCGACGCGGCCGACAAGGCGTTGTGCACGTTCTGCTCCACCAGCAGCACGGTCACGCCATGGGCATTGATCTCGCGCACCACGTCAAAGACTTCATCGGCCATCTTGGGACTCAGGCCCAGGCTGGGCTCGTCCAGCAACAGCAGTTCGGGCTCGGACATCAGCGCGCGGCCAATGGCCAGCATCTGCTGCTCGCCGCCGCTCAGGGTGCCGGCCAGTTGCTGATGCCGCTCCTTCAGCCGCGGAAAGCGGTGATACACCATGCCCACGCGCTGCTGCACCACTTCGCGCGACTTGCACAGGTAGGCGCCCAGGGTCAGGTTCTCGTACACCGTCATGGCCGACCACACGTGCCGTTCTTCGGGGCTTTGCGCAATGCCCAGCCCCACGACACGATCCGCCGGCATGCCGCCGATATCCTTGCCCTTGAAGCGGATGCTGCCGCGGGTCGGCTTGAGCAGACCCGAGATGGCGCGCAGCGTCGTGCTTTTTCCCGCGCCGTTCGCACCGATCAGGGCAACCACCTCGCCCGGCTGCACCGACAGCGTCACGCCATGCAGCGCGGCGGTCTTGCCATAGCTCACGTGCAGGTTGTCGATCTCGAGCAAGGGCGTGCCGGTCGCCACGGCGGGCCGCGTTCCCGACACGGCGCCGGGCGCATTCAGAACGGCGCTCATGCCTGCGCTCCCCGGCCCAGGTAGGCCTCGATCACTTGCGGATGACGCTGCACTTCCAGCGGCGTGCCTTCCGCCAACTTCGCGCCGAAGTGCATCACCACCACGCGGTCCGACACCGCCATCACCAGACCCATGTTGTGCTCCACGATCAGAATCGACTGGACCATCGTGCCGCGCAGCCGCTTTAGGATGTGGCCGAGTTCGGCCGCCTCCTGGCTGTTCAGGCCGGCCGCCGGCTCGTCCAGCATCAGAATGTCCGGTTTGGCCGACAATGCCAGCGCCACCTCCAGCAGCCGCAATTCGCCGCACGACAGCAGGTAGGCCGGCGCATTCATGCGCGCGCCCAGGCCCATGACGTTGACGATGCGTTCGGCGCTGTCACGCGCGGCCTGCTCGGCCTCGTGCACGGCCTTGCCCGGAAAGAAGGTGCGCAGCAGGCTCTGGTGCGCGTTCAGGTAGTGCCCGGTCAGCACGTTTTCGAACACCGTCAGCGACTTCAGGATGTTGGTCTTCTGAAAGCTGCGGACGATGCCCCGGCGCGCCATGCGATAGGGCTTTTCGCCGGTCACGTCCTCGCCCTTGAAATGCACCTTGCCCGACGTGGGCGTGTAGAAACCGGTGATCAGGTTGAAGCAGGTTGTCTTGCCCGCGCCGTTCGGCCCGATCAGGCCGACGATCTCGCCGGCGCCCACATCGAAACTGATGTCCTGCACGGCCTTGAGGCCACCAAAGGTTTTCGACAGGCCGCGCACGGCCAGCATCGGCGACGTCGATGAAGACAGCGTCATGTCAGGCTCCCTGGCGGCGCGCGACGGCCGCCGGTGTGGGGGTGGATGGCGTGGGGGACGATGGCGCATCCGCGGCCGGCGTATGGCTGCGGCTTTCACGGCGATGGGTCAGGAAGCCCATCAGCCCGCGCGGCAGGAACAGCACGATCGCCATCACGGCCAGGCCGAACAGCGACAGGCGCAGTTCCTTGGCTTCGCGCAGGTATTCCTCAAGAAAGGTGACCAGCAGCGCGCCGATCAGCGGCCCCACCAGCGTGCCCTTGCCGCCGATCAGCACCATGATGATCATGCTGGCCATGAAGGCGAAGCGGAACACTTCCGGACCCACGAACGAGATGTAGTGCGCATAAAAGCCACCCGCCATGCCGGTCAGGAACGCGCCCAGCACCAGGGCCAGCATGGCGTAGGTGAACGGGCGGATGCCGACCGACTGTGCCACATAGCGGTTCTCGCGCACCGCCACGGCGGCCCGGCCCGCATTCGAATACACGAAGCGGTACGACAGGTACATGGCCACGGCCAGCACCACCCAGCCGATATAGAAATAGAACTGCTTGGCGCCCACATTGCTGACACCTGCCAGCACCGACGGCTGCGGCACGCCCGCGATGCCCATCGGGCCGTTGGTCAGGCCGATCCAGTTGTCCGCCACCAGGCGCAGCACCTCGGCAAACGACAAGGTCACGATCACAAAGAACGGCCCCTGCAGCCGGAGCGTGATCGCGCCAATGACCAGCCCGGTCATCGCCGCGACAATGCCCGCGACCGGGATGGTGGCCCACATCGGCCAGCCATATTGGGTCGACAGGATGGCCGCGGTGTATGCGCCCATGCCCAGGAAGGCCGTGTGGCCCAGCGAGAACTCGCCCACGTACCCGACGACCAGATTCAGGCTGGTCGCCAGCACCGCAAAGAACAGCACCATGATGGCGATGTGCAGCACGTATTGGTCTTGCACCACCACGGGCAGCAAGGCTGCGATCAGCATGAAGCCGAGGATCGCATTTCGTTCGAAGGTCATGTCAGGCCCGCTCCGCACGTTTCGAAAACAGCCCGTAGGGCCGGAACACCAGCGTCAGGATCACGATGGCAAAGCCGATGATGTCGACCCAGCCCGTCGCGATATAGCCGCCCCAGATCGCCTCGGCCAGGCCCAGCACCAGGCCGCCCAGGATGGCGCCGGCAAAGCTGCCCATGCCCCCCAGGATCACGACCACGAAGGCCTTCATGCTGACCACGCCGCCGATCGCCACCTGCGCCGAATAGATCGACCCCAGCAGCATCCCGGCCATGGCCGCGATCGCGCTGCCCAGGGCAAAGGTGCAGGCGTAGATATTGGCCGTCTTGATGCCTGCCAGCTGCGCCGCCATCGGATCCTGGAAGGTCGCGCGCATGGCGCGGCCCAGCCGGGTCTTCTGGATCAACAGATAGGCGCCCAGGATTAGCACCGCGCAGACCGCCACCGCGAACAGGCGCAGCTTGGTCACGACCACCGGGCCGAAGAACAGCGGACCGCTGGCGACCGGGCTGTCGATCTTGAGCGGAGCCGTGCCCACCACCAGCAACGCGGTGTTGGCCAGGAAGATCGACAGGCCGATGGTCAGCAGGATGCCCGCCTCTTCACCCTGCCCGCGGATGCGCTCGATCAGGAACCGATCGATCAGCCACCCGAAGGCGGCCATGGTGATCGCGACGAGCGCCAGGCCGGAAAAGAAATCCAGGCCCAGGTAGGTGGTGGCCCACCAGCCCATCACGCCGCCCAGCATGTACAACTCGCCGTGCGCGAAATTGACGACGCGCATCAAGCCCAGGATCAGGGTCAGTCCCAGCGCCGAGAGCGCATAGAACGACCCCGTCACCAGCCCGTTGGCAAGCAACTGCGGCAAAAAATCCATCGTGCCTCCGTACCTTTCAATGCAGGAATCGCGCTGCCCTTACGGCTTCTCGGTCGGGGCTTCGGCCACGACTTTCGGTTCCTTGTTCTGGATCTGCACCAGCACGACGTCAAAGCCGTAGCCTTCGCCCTTGTCGGTGAAACGGTAGGTGCCGTTCGGCGCCTGGTACTCGGTCTTGCGCAGCGCATCGCGGATGGCATCGGACTGCGTGTTGCCCGCGCGGGCCACGCCTTCCATCAGGATGTTCATGGCGTTGAAGCCAGCCGCGCCGTACTTGCCGGGCTTTTCCTTGTAGGCCTTCTGGTATTGCTCGACGAAGGCCTTGTTGCGATCGCCTGGCATGCTCGACGCATACGGCACGGCCGCGTAGATACCTTCGGATGCGTCACCGGTCAGGCCGATGAAGTCCGCCGTGGCCCACGAGCCCACGCCGAACACCTTGGTCTTCAGGCCGAATTCCTTGAACTGCTTGACCAGGATCGAACCGTCTTGCGTTTCAGCCGCGACGAACACGCCGTCCACATTGGCAGAACGCAGCTTGGTCAGCAGGGTGTAGAAGTCGGTGGCGCCATGATCGAAGTACTCTTTCATGACGGTGGTCACGCCCAGCGCAGCCATGTCTTTCGAAAAGTCCTCGACCCCGCCGCGGCCCCAGTCATCGTTCACACCGATATAGGCCACGCGCTTCAGTTGAAGCTTGTCGACCAGGATCTTGCTGAAGGTCTTGGACATCAGGCGATCGGTCTCGGCCGACCGGAAGAAGTACTGCATGCCCTTCTCGGTCAGGTCCGCCTTGGACGACACCCCGGTCAGGAAGGGCATCTTGTATTTCTCGGCCACGGGCATGACGGCGGCGGTCGCCGAGCTGCAGAAGGCGCCGCTGAGCGCCACGACCTTGTCCCGCGCGATCAGCTTTTCGGCCGCGTTGACGGACTTGGCCGGCTGGCACTGGCCGTCTTCAATGACCAGTTCGATTTTCTTGCCCAGCACGCCGCCGGCGGCGTTGCGGCGTTCCACCGCGAGCTTGGCGCCATTGACATAGGTCAGCCCGTTGTAGGCGACGGAACCGGTCACTGGCTGGATCACGCCGATCTTGATGGTTTCCTGCGCGGACGCAGCGGACATCGTTCCACCGGCAATACCCGCCAGCACCAAGGCTATGGACAACTTACGCATGACAACCTCTCGAGGATGAATGTTCAGGGGAAACGCCATACCGCCCAGACCATGGTCACCGACCCGGCCGCAAGATTAATTAAACATATAATTAATTAAGCGGCAGGGCTGTGTCCAGCGGTTTTTGCGGCTGAATCGCAAATTAATTAATCAGGTCAATAATTCTGATGGATGCGGTTTTCTTAAGCAGAAAGCGTGCCAATGGAGTGAGAGTTGGGGATTGCTGGGAGGTGCAGCGCTAGGTGTTGGGACGACGCACCAGTATCGATCGCGCCCGCACCATCAACGCGACTGTTCACGATCCGTTGTGGGGAGGGCAGCCTGTTCCATCCGGTGTGCCGTTGGCAACGCACATACAATCGCCTATCGAGTCGAGAGCCTGCCATGAGCCCTACCCAATTGACGACCTCTCCACCTAAGGTTCGCATGCCCGCAAAGACGCAAGCAGAAGACGCGGCCACTCCAAAGGCCCGCGCCAAGCCTGCTACCAAGAGCGCCGCCAAACACGCCGCCAAGAACGCCACCAACGCTCCCGCCAAGACCGCCACGCGCGCGCGCAAGCCTGCCGCCACCGGCGCCCCTACCCGCCCTGCCAAGAGCCGGCGCAGTCCCGAAGAACTGAACGCGCGCATCCTGGATGCGGCGATCGTGGAATTTTCAGAGCATGGGTTTTCGGGCGGCCGCATCGACCGTATCAGCAAGCGGGCCAAGACCGTGGACCGGATGCTGTACTACTACTTCGGCAACAAGGAACGGCTGTACCAGGCCGTGCTGGAACATGTGTACGCGGCAATGATCGGCGCGCAACGCACGTTCGTCACACCGCCCGATGATCCAGTGGCCGGCATGCGCCAATTGATCGCCCATTCCTGGGAACACTATTCATCGCATCCGGAACTGGTCCGCCTGCTGATGACCGAGAACCTGATGCGCGGCAAGCACATCCGGAAGTCGCCGACCATCAAGGACGTGTCCTTTCCGTTGGTTGAGACCGTCAACGGCATTCTGACGGCCGGTCAGGCCCGCAAGCTGTTCCGCACCGACGTCGAGCCCGAGTTCGTCTTGATGAGCATCATGTCGCTGGCGTTCTTCTACGTGTCGAACCACTACACGTGTTCGCAGTGGCTGGGCGTGGACCTGGCCGATGACGCGCGGCGGGCGGCTTGGCTGGAGCACATTACGGATGTGGTGCTGACGCATCTGCAGCCGACCGGAAAAGCTGCGCCACTCACGACGGGGAAAGTTGCTACCCCGGCAACGCGTCCCACGTCTCGCGAATGAATCGGGCGATTGCGGCGTTCTGCCCGATCAACGAAAACTTCGCGTTCAGCGCGTAATCCGGCAGCGTGATCATCTCGGTGGTGATGAACCGCAACTGCGATGACGGTGTGCGGTGGTGGTGCGCCAGCACCTTGCGCACCACTTCCTTGGTCGGCTCCAGCAGGTAGGCGTTCCAGGGCGCATGCCACTCCCCAGGCGCGGGCTTCAAGAAGGGATACAGGATGCCCCGCCCCGGATCGCCGCGCTTGACCGGCAAGCTGGGATACCGCGGCAAGGCCGCCACCTGCGCATCGGGATCATGGCGCGCCCACACGTTGCGCGGCCCGTTCGGCACGGCCGCGCGCACCTGCATCCAGCGCACGATGCCCAGGGCCAGCCACTCGTCCACCAGGTTGCCGGGCTCGAAGGGGTCGAGCACCACGCGGCCCGCGTGAACGTCCTCGCGCATCCCGGCCACGTCCAACTCTTCATCGTTGCCGATCTTGTAGAGCACGTGGCTGTAGTCCAGCGTGAAGTTGAAGGGCACGCCCCGCCGCATGACGGCTTCGGCCACGGGCGTCACGCGTCGCGGGTCTTCACTCCACATATTGGTGTGCAGCTCGAAGCTGGGTTCGACGCCCTGCTTCGTGCCTTCGTCATACACCCGCAGATAGCAGTCGACGATCTCGTCATTGGTGACCACCCGCCCGTCGGCGTGGCGCGCGTACACCATCACGTTGTGCGTGCTGGCGCCCACGCGTGCGCTCAGCCGCAGATTGTCAGCGTACTTATGATCGTCGGTACCCATTTCATAGAACCAGCTGGTGGTGTGCACCGGCAGGCCGTAGGTGTCCATGCAGGCCAGGAAGGTATCGACCTGATCGGGCAAGGGCAGCCGGTCGAAGCAGTCAAATACCCCCGCGCGTTTGACGAGCCGGAACTGTTCTTCAATCGACGGTTCGGCCATCGACACCGGCGATGCGATCGACGAGTCCTGCACGCCGCGGCCGTTGCAGCCGATGGGGCACAACGGGCGCAGGGCGTCGACGCTTGCGTAGGCTCGGTCGCCGGGCTGGGCTTCCGCTTGATGCCCGGCTCGGGCGCCGGCCTGGTGACTGGCTTCCCTCATGGCGGCATCACCCCTCATGGCGGCATCACCCCTCATGGCGGCATCACCCCTCATGGCGCCGTCCGCCACGCACGCACCTGATCGTCGGTCGGCTGCAGCGTCGCGCCATCGATATACGCGGCGGTCTTCATGTAGCCCTTGCCCTCCTTGACACCCAGGCGGCCCACGTAGATGCCGAAGGTGGACTGGTTGTCGATGGCCCGAAACATGGACGGGCCGAACGGCGTGTCGAACGACAGGCCACTGAACGCCGTCGCCAGCTTCTCGCTGTCCGTCGACCCCGCCTTCTTGATGCCCGCCGCAATCGCCTTCACGGTGGCATAGCCGACCACCGAATTCAGGCGCGGATAGTCGTTGTACTTCTTCTGATAGGCCGCCACGAAAGCCTTGTGTTCCGGCGTGTCGATGCTGTAATAGGGGTAGCCGGTGGTGATCCAGTTGTCCGGCGCATCGTCTTTCAACGGGTCCAGATACTCGGGCTCACCCGTCAGCAAGCTGACCACTTCCCTGCCCTCGAACAGGCCGCGTGTCTTGCCTTCGCGCGCGAACTTGGTCAGGTCGACGCCAAACAACACATTGAAGATGGCATCGGGCTTGGCGTCCGCCAGGGCTTGCGCCACCGCGCCCGCATCGATCTTGCCGTAGGGCGGCGCCTGCTCGGCCACGAACTCGACGTCGGGCTGCGCCTTCTTCAGCGCTTCCTTGAAGGTCTTGACCGCCGCCTGCCCGTACTCGTAGTTGGGGTAGACGATGGCCCAGCGCTTTTTCTTCAGCTTGGCCGCCTCGGCCACGACCGAAGCCGCCAGCACATGCGTGCCGGACCGCAGCCGGTAGGTGTAGCGATTGCCGTTTTCCCAGACCATGCGGTCGCTCAGCGGCCCTGAAGCCAGGAAGAAACGTTTGCGCTGCTTCGCAAAGTCCGCCACGGCCAGTCCCACGTTGGACAGCGTCACGCCCGACAGCACGTCGACGTTTTCGCGCACCAGCAGTTCGTCGGCCACCCGCACGGCATCGCCGGGGTTGGCGTTGTCGTCGCGAAAGACGGTCTCGAGCTTCTTGCCGAGCAGGCCGCCGCTGGTATTGATTTCGTCCTGCGCCAGCTCCCACCCTTTCTTGTAGGGCACCATCAGCGCCGGCAGCGCCTTGTAGCTGTTGATCTCGCCAATCATGATGACGCCCTGGGCGTGCGCCGACGGGCTCACGCTACAGACCGCGGCGGCCAGGCACACCGCGAACACCGCATGGAAACGAGGCATGGAACTCTCCGGAAGAAGACGTCAGGTTGCGGCCGGAAGGCCGGAAAGGGAAATGCAAGTAAGGTCAGGCAGGGACGACGCCTGCACGGCGAGCAAGGCTCAGGCAGTCACCGCCCTTCAGGCAGTCAGCATTCTTCAGGCGGTCGCCACCGATGATTCCGCCGACTGTTCGGCAGCGATCATCTCGTCCACCATGCGCCGCATGCGCACCGACGACACATCGATCGCCAGCTTGACCGGGCGGGTGGATCGCGGCTTGACCTCGTTGCGCTGGATCGCTTCGAGCAAGGTCTTGTCTTCATCAAAGGCAAGACGCAGGCCGGCGGCCAGGCGGCGGTCCGTGGCAGGGTCGGCCGGCAGGTTCTTGATGCAGAGCCAGTGCTGCACGCAGGTCGTCGCATCCACCGGCGTAATGAAGTGGCACGCGAACATCTGGATCGCGTCCTGCCGGTTGCCCTCGGGCGCACCGGTGCCCGTGGGCGCGGACCCGAAGTCGATGACCGCGATGCACGGCGCGTAGTAGTGGTAGTAATGCCAGCGATCGACATTGCCTTCGAACGGCTTGAGGCCCTGGAAGATCGGAATCAGGGGCGAGTCGATGATCCAGCGCCAGGTCACGACCTTGCCGTCCTGCCGTTCGTACATGACCGGCACGTCGCCATGTTCCGGATTGGACAGGGTGGACTTGTGCACGAAGGCCACATGCGACGGATCGCACAGGTTGTCCGCCAGGTTCAGGTAGCTGGCCGCGACCGGCAAGGCGTCGCCTTCGACGACGCTATAGGCGGGGTCGTGGTATTCGGGCAGGTCGAACACGGCGGACGGATCGGCCAGCGCCGGGTCGCCCATCCAGACCCACACCATGCCCATGTTTTCCACCGTGGGATAGGCGCGCACCTTGAGGCTGGCCGGCACGTTCGCCTGGCCCGGCACGCGGGTACATGACCCGCTGCAGTCGAAGGTCAGCCCGTGGTAGCCGCATTCGACCGTGTCGCCCTTGAGCGTGCCGATCGACAGCGGCGCCAGCTTGTGCGGACACGCGTCTTCCAGCGCGACAGTCTTGCCGGCCTCGGTCCGGTAGACGACCAGATCTTCTTCGATCACCACGTGGCGAGCCAGGGTGCGGCCGACGTTGCGGGACCACGTCAGCGGATACCAGGTGTTCTTGATGTACATAGATCCCCCCCAGGCGCTTCGCGCCTCCCCCAGGGGCGGCACTGGTCGACTGGCGGAGCCAGATCGACTGTGCCCTGGAGAAATGCGGCGTCCTTGAGATTGGTAAGTGGAAACTTAACTAATGGAGTGTCTACTCCATTTTTTTGCAGCGTATTCCCGTTTGGTTTGCTTTGGCAAGCGAAACCAGCGAGCGTTTACAAGGTGCTGGCGTATGGTGCGGCGGTGCACCAGGATGGCCGGGGATGCACGGTGGTGGACGTAATCTCAGTGCGTGTTGACGTCGCAGCGGACGTGAAAAAGGCCCGGACTGGGCCGGGCCTTGAGGGGTGCGAGTCGCGGTAGGCGCCTGCTACGCGGCGACTGCAGCGTTCCCCGCGTGTATTAGCTAGCAGTGCCTAAGCTCGGAATGCTTGAGCTCAAATGCCTGAGCGCAGGACGCCTCGCCGCAAACCGCCTTACCGCTGCATGCCCCACTTTCTGACCGTGGCGCGCTCCAGCAGGTTGAACACCAGGTTCTCCACCACCAGGCCGATTACGATCACCATCGCCAGGCCGGCAAAGACCTTGTCGGTGTAGAGCTCGTTGCGGTTCTGGAAGATGTACCAGCCCAGGCCGCCCTTACCTGACGAGGCGCCAAAAACCAGTTCGGCGGCGATCAGGGTGCGCCACGCAAAGGCCCAGCCGATCTTCAGGCCGGACAGGATGGCGGGCAAGGCGGCCGGCACCAGGATGGCCAGCACGTAGCGCAGGCCGCGCAGGCCGTAGTTGCGGCCGCCCATGCGCAGCGTGTCGGACACGCCCTGGAAGCCTGCGTAGGTGTTGAGCGCCAGCGGCCACAGCACCGAATGGATCAGCACGAAGATCAGGCTTCCATTGCCCAGACCAAACCACAGCAGCGCGAGTGGCAGCAGCGCGATGGCGGGCAGCGGGTTGAACATGGACGTGAGCGTGCTCAACAGATCGCGGCCGAACTGCGTGGACACCGCCAGCGTGGTCAGCACGAAGGCGAGCACGATGCCGGCCACATAGCCTTGCAGCAGCACCCACAAGGACGCCTGCACCCGCGTCAGCAATTCGCCGGTCGCCACGCCGTCGATAAAGGCGGCCGCGGTCTGCAGAAAGCCAGGCAGCAGCAGGTCATTGTCCTGCCAGCGAGCCACGCCTTCCCACAACACGGCCAGCAGCACCAGGATGACGGTCTTGCGCAGCCACGCCTGGCGCCACAGGCGCTGGGCCAGCGGCAGGTCCCGCTTCAGCGGCAGATCGCCGACCGGTGCGAGCGGCAGCTCGTATTCCGGGCGGATGGGGGGAAACACGGTTTGGGTGGTCATTACTGCTCGATCAAAAATGTTCAGACGTCATGGCAAGGCAGGCTGCGGGTTCGCCGGCGCGCAGCAGGCGCATGGCAGGCGCAGCAGGCGCATGGCGAACATCGCCATCACACCGCCGCCAGGCGCACGCGCCCTGGCACATCAACAGCGGGCGCCGCATCTGCCGCGCCCTGCGCGTCCGGCGCCGGCGTATCGAACAGCAGGCGGTGAATCCGCTGCGCCGTCGACTGGAATTCCGCGCCGCCCTGGCTATGCAGCCCGAACTGATGCGCGTTGATCTCGGCACGCACGCGCCCCGGGTGCGGCGACAGCAGCAGGATCCGGTTGCCCACCACCAGCGCTTCTTCGATCGAATGCGTCACGAATAGCAGCGTGAAATGGATGTCGTCCCACAGCGCCAGCAACTCTTCCTGCATCTTGCGGCGCGTCAGTGCGTCCAATGCGGCGAACGGCTCGTCCATCAACAGCACCTTGGGCTGCATGGCCAGCGCGCGGGCGATCGCCACGCGCTGCTTCATGCCGCCCGACAGCGTGTGCGGATAGGCGTCGGCAAACGCCGACAGGCCGACCTTGGCCAGGTAATGCCGTGCGCGTTCCTCGGCTTCCTTGCGGCCCAGCGTGCGCGACGCGCGCAGCGGGAACATCACGTTCTGCAGCACCGTCTTCCACGGGGGCAGCTGGTCGAATTCCTGGAAGACGACGATACGGTCGGGACCGGGTTCGGCCACACGTTCCCCGGCCAGGGCGATCTCGCCTTGCGACGTCGGATGAAAGCCGGCGATGGCCTTGAGCAGGGTCGACTTGCCACAGCCCGACGGGCCGAGCAGCACGAAGCGGTCGGCCTGGAACACGTTGAAGTCGACCTGATGCGTTGCGCGCACCACGGTGTTGCCCGTGGTGTAGTCCAGGCTCACGCCGCGCACTTGCAGCAAGGGCGAGTCGGCGGGCGCCGAGGCACCGGCCGGGCCGTGACTGGCCGAAGCCAGGCTCAATGCGGGGGGTGTCATCTCAACTGCCTCCAGCGGTCTGCGCATCGTCAAAGAAATAGTCTTTCCACGACGCGGGCTTGTTCTTGATGGCGCCGACACGATGCAGGAACTCGGCCATCGGGAAGGTGTTCTTCGGCACGGTCGTGAACTGCACTTGCGGGTCGGCCAGAATGCGGATCAGCTCGGCACGATCGGCCTTGCCCCCGGTCACGCGCAGATAGGTGTCGGCGGCGCCTTCATGGTTCTTCTGGATGTATTGCGCCGCTTCCTGCAGTGCCTGCTGGAAAGCCTTGTAGGTCTTGGGATTCTGTTCGCGGAATTTTTCGGTCGCGAACAGCACGGTCGGCGAATTGGGGCCGACCACGTCATACGAATTCAAGACCACATGCACCGCCTTGTTGGCCTGCGCCTGGTACTGGAACGGCGGGTTGGAAAAGTGCGCGTTGATTTCAGTGCCGCCTGCCAGCAGCGCATTGGTGGCATCCGGATGCGGGATCGCCACCGAATTCTTGTCGAGGCGGTTGAAGTCCTTGTCGCCCCACAGCTTGGCCGACGCCATCTGCAGGTAACGCGATTGCACCGACACGCCCACGGCGGGCACGGCAATGCGGTCCTTGTCGGTGAAGTCGGCAATGGTCTTGACCGCCGGGTTGCTGCTCAACAGCAGATACGGAAAGTTGCCCAGCGACGCCACGCCCTTCACGTTCTGCTTGCCCTTGGTGCGGTCCCAGACCGTCAGCAGCGGACCCACGCCCGCGCCGGCCACGTCGATCGCACCGGTCAGCAGCGCATCGTTCACCGACGATCCGCCCGACAGCTGCGTCCATTCAACCTTGACGTCCACCCCGGCCTGCTTGCCATACTTTTCGACCAGCTTCTGGTCGCGCACGACATTCAGCAGCAGATAGACGATGCCGAACTGCTCGGCCACGCGCAGCTTGCCTTCCGCGTGCGCCGCGGTCGGCATGGCGACGCCGGCCGACATCAGGCCCAGGCTGACACCAAAAACGCCAGCCACACGCCGCCAGTTGGCGCGGTCAGGGAAAGTCGAGAAAGTCATTGCAGCGGTGCTCCGTAGGGGTGGCCGGGGTGGCATCGTCACGCGCGGGGTACCGGCGTGACTGCCCGCACGCCGGTGTCGGGCGTGGCGGGAAAACAAAGGGAATGGGGCGCAAAGGAAGCCGGTCAGGCGCGGCGACGGTTGCGTGCATCAACGATCGGCGCGGACGCCGATCAACCGGTTCCTAGAACGGGCGATCGCCTTCGATCGTCGTGCGGAACAGCTTGCGGCGCAGGTGGTCCGGACAGCCCGCGGCCAGGTGGGTGACCGACCGGTTGTCCCAGAACACCAGATCGTGATCCGCCCACTGATGCCGGTAGACCAGTTCGTCGCGCGAGCTGAGTGCGAACAGTTCATCCAGCAGCGCCTGGCTTTCGTCTTCGGGCAGGCCGACGACACGCGTCGTGAAATGCTCGCTGACGAACAGCGCCTTCTTGCCCGTTTCCGGATGCGTGCGCACGATGGGGTGCACGACGGCCTGCACCTCGGCAATCTGCGCCTCGGTCAGCTTCGGGCGCCACGGGGCGTTCTTTTGCAGCTCGGCGTACTTGGCCAGATAGGAGTGTTCGGCGCTGCGGCCTTCGATCGCACTGCGCAGGTGGGCAGGCAGTTCGTCGTAAGCCAGGTGCTGGTTGGCGAACAGGGTGTCGCCGCCTTCGGACGGCAGTTCCTGCGCGTGCAGCAGGGAACCCAGGCTGGGCAGTTCCTTGTACGACAGGTCCGAATGCCAGTATTTGCCGGCATCGCCCAGGCCGATCGGCTTGCCGTCTTCGACCACGTTGGACACGATCAGGATTTCGGGATGGCCGGCCAACGCGAACTGTTTGAGCACGTGGCGCTGCAGCGGACCGAAGCGCGCGCTGAATTCCACATGCTGCTGCGGGGTGATGCGCTGATCGCGGAACACCACCACATGGTAGTCAAGGTGGGCGCGGTGCACCCGGGCAAAGTCGCTGTCCGACAGCGGGACGGACAAGTCCAGGCCGACGATTTCCGCGCCAAGCGGCGCATCGAACGCGCGAACCTCGAACTCCTGGTTGCGCGTGATGGGGTGCGTGGCTTGCTGCTGAAGAACCGCCGACATGAGTGCTCCTGAGTTGCGTTGGTGCAGATCAGGGCAGCAGCGTCATGGATGGATGCTGCCCCAGGTCACCAATATAGGCAGTCAGGCTAACAACTCAAACAACGCATTCTTTCTATGGTTAGATCAAAAAACGAATAAGCAGATTCATCCCACCAGCCGCTTGCGCCGCCGCATCGCGGTCGCAAGCGCGATCGTCACCATCGGCATCATGACCATGGCAAGCGCAAACGCCCACGACACGCCCACATGCGCATCGATCTGCGACACGGCCCACACACCCAGCGACTGGCCAGTGAACAGGAAGGACGCGAACATCGCCACCGCCGTGCCGCGGATCTGCGGCGCCATCTGCGTGGCCTGCGTCTGCAGGGTGCTGTGCACCAGGTAGTAGCCAAAGCCGCACAGCAGTCCGGCCGGCAATGCAAAGGTCCACGACCATCCGATCAGCAGGGTCAGGAAGGCCAGCGCGAGCACGAAGCCGCCGGTCAGCACCATCTTGCGTTCGCCCAGCCAGGGTACGAACCAGTTGGCGACCGCCACATACAGATAGCCGCCCACCGCGAACACGGCGCCCGTGGCGCCTGCGACGGTGGCCGACACACCAAAGCGCGTCTGCAGATAACTGGGCACGAAGGCCAGGATGCCGAAGACGATGGCGCCTTCCAGGAAGCCGGCCAGGATGATGACCCGCGCCCACTTGACCGAAAAAAGATGGGCCACGGTCGAAAACAGATGGCCTGGACGACGTGGCGGGACCACCTGCCCGGCCGGCCGGAACACATGCAGCGCGACGCCTGCACACAGATACATGGTGGCCAGGAACACGAAGCCGGATCGCCATCCCAAGGTGTCGGCGAACAGCCCGCCAATCACCTGCCCGCCCGCAATGCCGGTGATCGAACCGACCAGGAAGCGCGCCATGGTCGCCTGCCGCCGTTCATAGGGCACGCTGTCGCCCAGCCAGGCCAGCGCCAGCGGCATCACCCCCGCGCCACCAATGCCCGACAGCACCCGGCAGAACACCAGCACATCCAGAGAAGGAGCCAGCGCGGCGCCGATGCTGCCGACCGAACAGAAGAGCGTGGCCAGCGTGATCGTGCGGTACTTGCCGATACGGTCGCCCAGCGGTCCATAGAAGAACTGCGCAATGCCATAGGCGATCGCGAACACAGTGACGACGTGGGCGGCAATGCTGGGAGTGGTGCCGAATTCGACGGACAGCTGCGGCAGCAGCGGGTCACCGATCCGGAAGGCGCATGCGCTGGCAAACGATGCCATGGCCAGCAGAAAGACGGAAAGACGGGTCGGTACCGGCGGGACCGACTGAGCCACAGGCTCGGCTAGCGGAGTTGTCATTATGAGAGTGCGGGAGCGGGGCCGAAAACCATCAGTACCCTGAAGGTTCAAGAGCATACACCGCCCACCGCCCTCCCTGCCCTAGCCTATCCTGCCTGGCAACCAGGTGGCGATCCCCGGAATGAAGAACACCGCCGCGAGCAGCAACAGGCTCATCGCCACATAGGGCACCACGGCCACGAAGATGTGCGCCATGGTGACCTGGGGCGGCGCCACGCCCCGCATGGTCATCAGCAGCAACCCGTGCGGGGGCAACAGCAGACCCAGTTGCATGCAGATCAGGAACAGCACCCCGAACCACACCGGGTCGATCCCCAAGGCCTGCACCACCGGCATGAAGATCGGCAGCGTGATCATCATCATGCTGACTTGGTCGACGAAAATGCCCAGAAAGATAAGCATCAGCATCATGCCCGCCACGATCATGCCGGTAGACAGGCCCCGCCCGGTGATCATCTCGACCAGGCCATTGCTGGCGCCCGAGAACGACAGGATCTGCGCAAAGGTCGTTGCGCCCAGGATGATGAACAGGATCATTCCCGAGATGCCCGCCGTGCCCCGCAGCGACTTCAACACCGCGTCCCACGTCAGCACCCGGTAGGCCATCGCCAGGACCATGGTGGCGAACGCACCCAGCGCGGCGCACTCGGTCGGCGTGGCCCAGCCCGCAGCCAACGCGCCCACCACCACGCCGAAGATCGACAGGGTTGGCAGCACGTATGCAAAGAACAGGCGCCAGCGATCCCACCCCCTGTGACGGGAGCCTTCGCCGTCGTCGGGCGCCAGGTGCGGGCTGATCTTGACGCGGATCACGATCCACATCACGAACGAGATCGACAGGATCACGCCCGGCATCACGCCGCCAATCAGCAGCTTGGAGATCGAGATGCCCGACAGCGACCCCAGCAACACGGTCAGCGCGGACGGCGGGATCAGCATGTCCACCGCGCCGATGGCCATGATCGGGCCGGTGGCGATCTTGGGGTGATAGCCACGTGCCAGCATGACCGGCAGCATCAGCGACCCCAACATGGCCGTGGTGGCGATGGTCGACCCCGAAATCGCCGAGAACACCGTGCCGGCCACGACGGCCACGACCGCCAGCCGGCCCGGCAGGCGCGTGATCAGACGCTCGACCCCTTCGATCACCTTCATGGCCAGACCGGTGTGGAACAGGATCTCGCCCATCAGCACGAAAAGAGGAATCGGGGTGAGCGAGAACGCCGCGACCGAACTGACGCTGCTGCGCGCCAGTTGCGTCAGGCCGACTTCGCCGCCCATGTAGAGCCAGGCCCCTACGATGTTGATGGTGATGAAGGTCAGGGCCACCGGCATGCCGATAAACAGCAGCACCGTCGAGCCGCCCAGCAGCAGCCACGCCGCAAATTCCCAGCTCATGCTGCGCTCACTGCATCGCTGCGCGGCGCGCGTTCACCCTGCCACAGCCGATGCATGCGAAACAGCATCTCGATGGCCAGCAGCACGAAGGCGATCGGCAGGGGCGCCAGCGACCACCACTCGGGTGTCACCAGCGTCTTGATGTTGACCGAGCCGGCCAGGTAGCTGGACCAGGCTGATCCCGCACCGACCCAGGCAATCACCAGGCAACAGGCCAGGCCGATCGTGTCGCCTATCCATTCCAGGGTCCACGCCAGCCGCTTGGGCAGCGCCTGCAACAGGATGTCGACGCGAATGTGCTGCCCCTGGCGCAGCAGCCAGGGCGCGACGCACATCGTCATCAGATAGAGCATGAGTTCGGACACCTCGTTGCTCCAGGCCAGGCCTTGCGGCAGGCCGGGAATGGCCAGGTTGCGCAGCGCCACGTCGACCACGATGATCAGCATCATGGCGAGCAGCAGCGCGAAACCCACCATGGCCAGCGCCTCCAGCGCGCGCCCATAGCGGACCGACGCCCGCGCGATCGCACCCGGCTGCGTCATTTCGCGGCAGGCGACGAGAACAGGGGCTTGAAGCGCGCCGCAATGTCGGGGCTCTGCTTGGCCGCGCCCGCCCAGCCGATGTCATAGGCCTTGTCGCGGAAGCTCTTGGCCGTGGCCTCGTCAAAGCGGATGGTCTGGATGCCAGCCTTTTCCTGGCGCGCGGCCTCGTCCTTGCCGTACTGGGTCCAGAAGGCATTGCCGGCTTCGTACGCCGCCAGCTGCTTGTCGAGGAAAGCGCGCTGTGCGTCCGTCAGTTTCTTGAACGAGGGCAGGTTCATGATCAACGAGACTTCAGCATCGTAGAAGCCGGGGTCGACACGGAACTTGGTTTTTTCATGCCAATTCAGATCGAAGATGCCGCCAATCGGCCAGCCGTAGCCATCGACCACGCCGCGTTCCAGCGCCGTATAGACCTCGCCCGGCGCAGTCGTCACCACGTTGGCATTGAGCGCCTGGAAGAAGTCGCGATACACCGGCGAGATGCGGATCTTCTGGCCCGTCAGGTCGGGCTTGTCGATCTTCTTGTTCGTGTAGATATGGAAGGGCTGGTTTTCGACCACGCGGGCCAGGTACTGCATGTTGCCCTTCTCGTTCCAGACCTTGTTGATGGCGTCGAACGCCCCGTTCTTGCGCTGCTCGACCACCGACACCTGCGTCAGTTTCAGAAAGTCCGCTTCGGGCATGACGTTGGTGTAGAACGCCCCGGTCGTCAGCGCCATGTCCACCACGCCCGTCTTGACCGCGTTGCCGACTTCAAATGCCGGAATGGCCTTGGGGCCGCCCAGGAAGTTGATCTGCAGCACCCCCTTGCCTTCGGTATTGAACTGCTTGATCCACGGCAACAGGCGCTGCACGTAGATGCCGTTTTCCGGAAAGCCACTGACCAGGCGCAGCGTGCGTTCCTGGGCGATGGCGCCCGTGGACACCGCGGCGGCGGCAAGCAGGACGGCAAGGCGGGTCAGCAGGCCGGAGGGCAAGACGCGAGAAGTCGGAACGCGGGATGTCATGGGGGTGTCTCCATCATTGTCAGGTGCAACGATCATCGGGAACTGCGGCAAGGCGGTCAATCGGCACTTACGTGCGGGGTCGGGGATGCGGAAAGGGGTGGGAAGTCATGCCGCGTCGGCGTCGTGGCGTCAGTGCGCGAAGGCTTGCGTGGGCCGCTGGACGGGCGCGTTGGCCAGTGCGTCGATGGCCGAAGCCAGTGCGCGGCCGCTGTCGTCGGCCAGTGCCGCGGCGATCAGCGCCTGCATCTGCGCCGCGCCATCGGGCAAGGTCCGAAGCGCCGGCAGCATCGCGGTCACGCGCTGATAGCTGTTCCAGCCGCGATGATGCGTGTCGCCATAGCCTTTGACGAGGCGCTGCGCGCGCACCACCTGTTCGGCCAGATCGGGGTGATCGGGCAGCAGGCTTGTCACGGTCGCCAGCCAATCGTCGATACGTTGATGTTCGACCTGGAAGCGCAGGGACTTGGGCCGCATGCCCCGCATGGACGCGATCGTGTACAGCAGCAGAAAGCCGCGGATCGACGTGGTCTGCACCACCCTGCCCTGCTTCAGGAAGGGTTCGACACAGACACGCGCCGCGCGCGATTTCAGCAGCCAGCGGCCCAGTCCGGCGGGCAAGGTGTCCGCGATTTCTTCCAGGCGGGGGTGCAGGAATTCGTTGATGTCCAGTTGCTGTTTGGGGGTCAGGCGCACTTCGCCGCTGACCCGGGCGAAGCGCGACCTCCGCGTCTTGAGGTCGGCCACGCGCACGGTGTCTTCGTACGTCATCCACAGGGCAAGGTGGCGGGCAGCTTCGTTCAGCAGGGTGTGGGGTGCGCCGTCGGCTGGGTTATGCGGGATCGCCGACTGCAAGGCCGCCAGCCGGTCCAGGTAGGCGGCCGCGTAGGGCACGTCCTGGTAGTCGGCGCAGCGCACGATGCCGGCATGCAGGGTCTTGTGCACAGCTGCCGGAAAATCGCGGCGGATGCGGTCGGACAGGGTCGTGAGGCGTGCGCCCACCTGGGGGGTGTTCAGAGGGATGGCCGCCGCCATGTCCGCCGAGGGGGCGGCATCGATTACCGCGGCATCGAACCCCGCGCCAAACGCCATCAGGCTGGGCTTGACCCCGACCCCGCCGCGGCGAATGGTGTCTTCGAACTGTTCCCGCGTGAAGGGCAATGCGCCGGTCGCGGCCAGCGCGCCATACAGCGCCGGGCTGATCGGGCTGCCGGTGCGCTCGGCCAGCGTCGCAAAGTCCGCGGTCACGAAACGGCGCGCCGCGGCGCGGCCACCCGCAATCAGCTTGTTGGCGTCGACGCGGTCATCCCCCATCGCGGTGCGTTCCGTCATCGAATACACCCGATGGCTCGACGCGATGAAGGTGGTGCGGTCGGCGGTCACCAGCCCCCGCTGCACGGCGCGGCCGGCTTCCATCAGTTCCGATGCAATGACGATATCGACTTCGCCAGGCACCGGGCTCAGGCCCAGCACGGGCGCTTCGCCCGCGGGCACGGCCGCCTCGGGGAACATCTCCAGGTAATAGATGGTGGCGCCCGTGCGCTGGGCGACGCCCGGCACGGACGTGGTCTGGGCCAGATAGCCATTGGCTTCGGCCAGGTCCACCAGCCAGTCGGCAAGCACGCCGCCGCCCTCGCCCCCCATGGCCAGGATCGCAATCGTGATGGCGCGGGGTGAACTCATGCTGCGATTCCTTCCAGACGGCGGGCGATACGGTCCTGCAGGGCGCCGATCACGGCGGTGCGCAGGCGCAGCTTGAAGCGGTCCCAGCGGGTGGGGTTGTTGATGATGCCGGCGCGGTAGAACGACGGGCACAGCACGGCGGCATGCGCCACTTCGCCGCACAGGCCGCAGCCCACACAACTGTCGATCACCGTAGCGATCGGGTCGGTACGCAGCGGATCAGGGTTGGGCTTGATCGTCAACGACGGGCAGCCCGACAGCCGGATACAGGAATGGTCGCCAGTACAGGTGTCGGGGTCGATGCCGAAACGCTCGCGTACCACGCGGCCGCCATCGGCGATCTGCTTGCGCACCAGCGGCTTTTCGCGGCGCTGGCGATTCAGCATGCATTCGCTCTGCGCCACGATCACCTTCGGGCCTTTGGCCGGGGTGGTCAGCGCTTCGCGCAAGGCATCGCGCATGCGGGTCAGACTGTAGGTGTCGTCCACCGTCCGCACCCATTTCACACCCACGCCGCGCACGGCCTTTTCGATCGGGTTGTTGGTGCTGCGGATCGCGTTGGCGGCCTTGGACGACAGCACGTCCTGCCCGCCGGTGGCCGCGGAATATCCGTTGTCGATCACAACCAACACGTTGTCGGTCTCATTGAACACGGCATTGCCGACGCCGCTGGTCAGGCCGTTGTGCCAGAAGCCGCCGTCGCCCATGATCGCGATCGTGCGTTTGGCGGTATCGCCGCTGTTGAACGCCGACGCGCCTGCCCAGCCCAGGCCGTAGCCCATGGTGGTCGCGCCGATGTTGAACGGCGGCAGCACCGAGAACAGATGGCAGCCAATGTCGCAGCTGACGTGATGGGTGCCCAGTTCGCGTTCGATCAGCTTCATGGCCGTAAAGATCGGCCGTTCCGGACAGCCCGTACAGAACGACGGCGGCCGGCCCTGCACCTGGCTGGCCGCGGCCTGGATCGCAAAGGCCTTGGGGTTGCCTTCCAGCCGCGCCGGGGCAGGCGCGGGCCTTGCGGCGACGGGCAGCGGGCGGTCAACCAAGCGGTCGGGCAGATGCCGGGTCAGGAACGCTGCCAGTCCCTTCACCACCACGCCGCCGGTGTATTCGCCCGCCAGGGTCAGCATGTCCTTGCCGTGCACCTTGGTCTGCACGTCGGCGCGGCGCAGGATGGCATGCACCGCCTGCTCGATAAAGTCCGGCTGCCCTTCTTCGACGATCAGGATCGCGCGCTTGCCGGCGCAAAACGACGTGAATTCGGCATCGACCAGCGGATAGGTCACGTTCAGCACATACAGCGGAATGCGCGAATTGCCGAAGGCATCGGCCAGGCCCAGCAGTTCCAGCCCGCGCAGCACCGCGTTGTACAGGCCGCCCTGCATGACGATGCCGACGTCTGCCGCGCCTTCGCCAAAGAATTCATTCAGGTGATGGTCCTGGATGTACTGGATCGCGGCCGGCCAGCGGCGGCTGATCTTTTCCTGTTCGTGCAGATAGCTGGCAGGCGGCAGCACGATGCGGTTCACGTCACGCACCGGGGCTTCGATCGCGTCCTTCAAAGTGAATGAGGGCCGCACGTTGTCGCGCGTCGGAAAGCGCCCGTGGACATGACAGGCGCGGATGCGCAGTTCCAGCATCACCGGCGTATTGCTGGCCTCGGACAGTTCAAAGCCCTGCTGCACCGCATTGACCATGCTGACCAGATTGGGCCGCGGATCCAGCAGCCAGACCTGCGACTTCATCGCGAAGGCATGCGAGCGTTCCTGCATGATGCTGGACCCTTCGCCATAGTCTTCGCCCACGATCAGCAGGGCGCCGCCCGTGACCCCGCCCGACGCCAGGTTGGCCAGCGCGTCGGACGCGACGTTGGTGCCGACCGTGGACTTGAAGGTGACCGCGCCGCGCAGCGGGTAATTGACCGAGGCCGCCAACGTGGCCGTGGCAGTGGCTTCAGACGCGCTGTGCTCGAAGTGCACCCCCAGTTCGTTGAGGATGTCATTCGCATCGGTCAGCACATCCATCAGGTGCGAGATCGGCGCGCCCTGGTAACCGGCCACGTACGACACGCCCGACTGCAGCAGCGCCTTGGTCACGGCCAGGATGCCTTCGCCGCGGAATTCTTCGCCGTCCCCCAGGCGCAGTTTTTCCACTTCCTTGGCGAATGAACGTTCTGCCATGACGGCCTCCTGAGAATGCGAATGGTGGATCGCGCTCTGCGGCGCCAGTGAAATTTACGGAGGCCGCCGTCATCTGACTAATGGTTTTTTCACATGCGCTACATTGATGCGATGAATAATCCGGACCAACCCTGAGACGCGTCCGGCGGCCTGGAGACGCCATGAATTTCCGTCAGCTGGACCTGAATCTGCTTCGTGTGCTGGCGACCATCCATCGCACCCGGTCGGTCACGGCCGCGAGCAAGGCGCTGTCCTTGTCGCAGCCCGCGACCAGCAACGCGCTGGCGCGCCTGCGGCATTTCTTTGATGACGAACTGTTCGTGCGGTCCCCCACAGGACTGAAGGCGACACGCCTGTGCGAGCGCGTGGCTCCGGCCGTGCTGGCGCAGTTGCAGGCGCTGGAGATCGCGGTGGCCGGGCATGACGCGTTCGATCCGGCCACCAGCCCGATGCGCTGGCAGATGTCGATGTCGGACCTGGGCGAGATGATGTTCCTGCCCCCGCTGGCCGCCGCATTGCGCAGGCAGGCGCCGCACGCGCATCTGTCCAATATTTCAGTGGGGGCGGCCGACGTGGCGGCGGCGCTCGACAACCGCGAGATTGACTGCGCGATCGGCATCCTGCAGCCGCGCCATCGCGGCATCCGCACCGACCTGCTGTTCCGCGAACGGTATGTGGCGATCGCGTCGCCGTCGTGGCGGCCGGCGGGGGTGAAGCTGGCGGCGGCGCGGCGCCGCAGCCGCGTGCTGACGCGCGGGGACCTGGCGCAGGCGGCGCTGGTGGTGTCGTCCCCGACCGCGACCTTCCATAGCGGCGTCGAAGAAATGCTGGCGCGCATGAAGATGTCGGACCGGATCGTGATGCGCGTGCGGCACTTTGGCGCGTTGCCCGAGATCGCACTGACGACCGACATGCTGGCGATCGTGCCCGACATGTACGCGCGCAGCCTGCAACAGCGGCACGACCTTTCGACCTGGGAACTGGCCGATGCCCCGGCGTATGAAGTCCGGCTGGTGTGGCATGCCAGCACTGAGAAAGATCCAGCGCACCGGTGGATGCGGGAGTTGGTCCACGCGCTGTTCGCGCGCGCGGATTGACGCGGGGGGCCATTGGGCCGGCGGCGACGGATGACGCGAACGCGCTTAAACCGCAAAAATGAAAACGGTTTTTGAATTTACTTGTGGCAGTGCATGGCGTCTTTTATGGTCGGAGCTCTTCGCCCCGAGTCCGCCATGCGCCGCCATACCGTCCCGCCCATCCCTGTCAACGCCCTTGAACGCGGCTTTGCCGTGCTCGAATGTTTCGCCGCGGCGGGCCGGCCCCTGGGCAACGGCGACGTGGCGCAGGCCACGGGCATTCCGCGGCCCACGGCCTATCGGCTGATCTCGACCCTGGTCGCACTGGGCCAGTTGCGGCCCTGTCCGGATTCCGACAAGTACGAACTGGCCGCCGGGGTGGTGCGCCTGGCGCAATCTTTTTTGGGCAAGATCGACGCGCGGCGCTGGGTGCGGCCGCACCTGGTGGCGCTGGCCGAAGCGTGCAGCGCATCCGCCTTCCTGGCCTTGCGCGATGGCAAGGACGTGCTCGTGGTCGAAGCGGCGCGCGCCCGGTCGGCCGTCGCCTATCTGGGCGCCGATGTCGGCACGCGCATGTCACTGGCCACGTCCGCCCTGGGCCGCGCGTGGCTGGCCGGCGTCGACGCAACCACGCGCGACGCCGTGCTGGCCGAGTTGCAGGCCGGCGGCCACCTTGCCGGCCACCCCGACCTGGCGCCCCGGCTGGAGGCCGCGCTGCGCAAGGCGCGCCGCGTCGGCTACGCGGTGTCGCTGGGCGAATGGCAGGCCGACACCAACGCTGCCGCGGTGCCGATCCGTGTGCCGAGCGGCGAGGTCTTCAGCCTGAATTGCGGCAGCCCTTCCTTCCTGACCAACCCTGACAAGTTGCGCGATGTCGTCATCCCCCGGCTGATCGCGGCAGCCGCTGCATTCGCTGCCGATGTCGGCGGCCTGTCGGGCAGCGAACTGATGGCCTGGCAGGACGCGCAGGCGGCGCCCTCCGCACTTCCCCCCGCATCCCCCGCACTTCCCCCCGCCTCCTCAAAGCAAGGACGGCGGCGTTCCACCCCACGAGGAGACACCCATGGAGACCCCCTTTCGCACTGAAGGGCCACGCGCCGGCAAGCACGGCATTGCCTTGAATGAAGCCATGCAGGGCGAGGACCTGCAGGCCGGCGACATGCATCGCGTCCAACGGCGACGCGTCCTGAGCCTGCTGGGCGCCGGCCTGGCCCTGCCTGCCGCCAGCCTGCCCGGTTTTGCCCATGCCCAGCCCGACGCCGCCTGGCCCACCCGGCCCGTCAAGCTGATCGTGCCCTTCGCGCCCGGTGGCCCGACCGACATCATTGCGCGGTTGATGGCCGAAAAGATGCAGGCCGCGTGGCAGCAACCCGTCGTTGTCGAATACAAGCCGGGCGGCGGCACGATCACGGGCATCAACATCGTGGCCAAGTCGCCGCCCGATGGCTACACGCTCGGCATGGCGGTCAGTGCACTGATGATCAACCCCAGCCTGCAGCCGGCGATCCCGTACGACACCAAGAAGGACATCGATGCGGTGTCGCAGGTGGCCCTGACCCACTTTGGCCTGTTCGCGCATCCGTCGCTGGAAATCAATTCGATTCCGGAGCTGATCGCCTATGCCAAAAAGCATCCCGGCAAGCTGAGCTACGCGACCGCGGGCGTCGGCACCGGCCCCCACCTGGCAGGCGAAATGCTCAATGACATGGCGGGCATCGACCTGGTCCACGTGCCCTACAAAGGCAGCAGTCCGGCGCAGCAGGATGTGGTGGGGGGACGCGTGCAACTGTTGTTCGACGTCATGTTTTCGGCGCTGCCCTTCGTGGACGAACGCAAGCTCAAGCTGATTGCGCTGGCCAGTCCGACCCGCGCCGCCATCCGGCCCGACGTGCCGCTGATCGGCGAGACGGTCAAGGGCTTTTCAGCCATGAGCACCATCGGCATCGTGGAACCCGCCGGCGTGCCGGCCGCGCTACGCCAGCGCATCAGCGCCGACATCGCCGCCCTGGTGAAGGCGCCGGAACTGAGCGCCCGCATGATGCAGCTGGGCATGGAGCCCGTGGGCTCGACCGCCGAGCAATACACGACGCTCATCCATAGCGAGATCGAAAAGTGGCGCAAGGTCGTTGCCAATGCGCACATCAAGCCGGAATGACGCGATCCGGCCCCTCTTCCCCTCCCCACCTGTTTATCTGACCTGATTCCTTTTTCTGGAGCCTGACATGAGCCTGCAACTCACTCCCCTGACCCAAGGCTTTGCCGCCGAAGCCACCGGCATCGACATTACCCAGCCGCTGGACGACGCGCAGGTGCGCGCGATCGAAGCCGCGATGGACCAATACGGCGTGCTGGTGTTCCGTGGCCAGCCGGTCACCCAGGCGCAGCAGATGACTTTTGCGACGTCCTTTGGTCCGCTGGATCTGGGCCTGCGCAAGGTCAAGGGCGGCGCCCATCGTTTCGACTATGCGGAGCTGGCCGACATTTCCAACGTGACGCCCGACGGCGCGCTGGCGGATCGCAATCACGCCAAGATCGTCAGCAATATCGCCAACCAGCTGTGGCACAGCGACAGTTCCTTCCAGCGGCCACGCGCCAAGTATTCGATGCTGTCGGCCGTCTCGCTGCCCGGGTCCGGCGGCAACACGGAATTCGCGGACCTGCGCGCCGCCCATGACGCCCTGCCCGCTGCGCAACAAACGGCGCTGCAGGATCTGAAGGCCATCCACTACGCGCTGCACTCGCGTTTTTTGCTCGGCGATACGCAGTACACGGAAGAACAGCGCAATGCGATCCCGCCGGTGGCGTGGCCACTGGTACAGACCGATCCGCGCTCGGGCCGCAAGATCCTGTTCGTCGGCATCCATGCGTGCGAGATCGAAGGCATGACCGTGGCCGAAGGCCGCATGCTGCTGCTGGACCTGCTCGAACACGCCACCCAGCGGCAGTTCGTGTACGCCCATGAATGGCAGGTGGGCGACCTGGTGATGTGGGACAACACCGCCACCCTGCACCGCGGCCGTGCCTTCGACATGGCGACCCGCCGCGAGCTGCGCCGCGCCACGACCGAAGAAACGGTCACGTCGCCGGAAGCGGCGATGGCCTGATAGGCAACACCGGCGGGCGTCTCTGCAGCACATTGCCGTACCGCCAGTGTTCCGCCGTTTTTGTTGCAAGCCCGGCGTAGCCTTCCCGCAAACCCGCGACATATCATGGACTTTCCTTGTCGCGGAGTCGTCCATGAGCCTGTTCCGAACCAAGAGCATCGACCTCATGCTGGCGCAGCGCGCCGACGCAGGGCTCGTCAAGTCCCTGACCACGCTGGATCTGATCCTGCTCGGCGTCGGGGCCGTGGTGGGTTCGGGCATCTTCGTGTTGACCGGAACAGGCGCCCTGACTGCAGGGCCGGCCCTCTCGTTGTCCTTCGTGCTGGCGGCCGTCGCCTGCTTTTTCTGCGCGTTGGCCTACGCCGAA
This sequence comes from Pigmentiphaga litoralis, assembly GCF_013408655.1. Classification (NCBI taxonomy): domain Bacteria; kingdom Pseudomonadati; phylum Pseudomonadota; class Betaproteobacteria; order Burkholderiales; family Alcaligenaceae; genus Pigmentiphaga; species Pigmentiphaga litoralis. The sequence continues at coordinate 605,544 of NZ_JACCBP010000002.1, read as the reverse complement.
TTCGCATCCACCGTTCCTGTCGCCGGCTCGGTCTACACCTATACCTACGCCACCTTGGGCGAGCTGGTCGCCTGGATGGTGGGCTGGGTGCTGATCCTGGAATTCGGCCTGGCCACCGCGGCCGTGTCGGCGGGATGGTCGGGCTACTTCCAGTCCCTGATCGCCGGATTTGGCTGGCACCTGCCGTCGACGCTGACGGCAGCGCCCAATGCGATTCCGGGGCGGGACACGGTGTTCAACCTGCCCGCGTTCCTGGTCATGACTGCGATCACGGGTCTGCTGTCGCTTGGCATCAAGGCGTCCAAGCGCGTCAACAACATCATGGTGGCGATCAAGCTGGCCGTGGTGCTGCTGTTCATCGGCGTGGGCGTCTTTCACGTCAAGCCCGAGAACTGGCAGCCCTACATGCCCTTCGGCATGCAGGGCGTCTACACCGGGGCGGCGCTGATGTTCTATGCCTTCGTGGGCTTCGATGCGGTGGCGTCGTCCGCCGAAGAAGTCCGCAATCCGCAGCGCGCCTTGCCGCGCGGCATCCTGGGTTCGTTGTTCGTCTGCACCGTGCTGTATGTGTCGGTGGCCGCGATCATGACGGGCATCGTGCCCTACACCGAGTTCGCGCAGAACCTGGACCATCCGGTGTCCCTTGCGCTGCAGGTGGCGGGCCAGGGGTGGCTCGCGGGCTTCATCGACCTGGGCGCCATCATCGGGATGACCACCGTCATTCTGGTGATGGGCTACGGCCTGACCCGCATCCTGTACGCCATGGCGCGCGACGGGCTCTTGCCGGCGTCACTGGCCACGCTGCACCCGCGCTACGCCACGCCCACGCGGCTGACGTGGACCGTCGGCATGGCGTCTGCACTGATCGCCGGCTGGGTGCCGTTGGGTGTCCTGGCCGAGCTGATCAACATCGGCACGCTGGCGGCGTTCTCGCTCATTTCGATTGCCGTGGTGGTGCTGCGCCGGACCCGGCCGGATCTGCCGCGCGGCTTTCGCTGCCCCTGGGTCCCGGTGATTCCGGCGCTGGGCGTCGCCAGTTGCGTCTTCCTAATGGCGCACCTGGGGCGGGTCACCTGGATCGCGTTCGGCATCTGGGTGGTGGTCGGACTCGTGGTTTACGCGATGTATTCGCGGCGGCACTCCGTGCTGCACAATCCGGGGCAGCCGGATTGAACGTTGCCGCATCAACAGCAGCACACTGACCATCAGCACAGTGAAGATCAGCCTACGGAAGATCAGCCGGCTGACCATCCGCGTACTGACGATCACGTTCAGTCTTTTGTAAGCTTTCATGTACGGGCATGACGGGGCCGCGCGTCCAAAGGCATAGTCGCGGGTGGATCACGGCGGCTTGTCCGTCCTGTCCTCTCCTCTGGCCCTTCTACCCACTGCGAGCGTCCTGCCCCATGCGTCCTGCGACTTCCGAGACCTCCGGGTCGGTTCTGCCTGCTTCGGGCGCCCTGCCTCCCGGCACGGGTTCAGCCACCGCCGCCAATCAGCCTCGCCCCCAACTCTCCACGCTGGACACGATCGCACTGGTTGTCGGACTGGTGATTGGCGCGGGCATCTTCAGCGCGCCGGCCCTGGTTGCGGGCAATGCCGCCACCCCGGGCCACATGCTGATGGCATGGGTCTTTGGCGGGCTGCTGTCGCTGGTCGGCGCCATGTGTTACGCCGAGCTGGCCACCGCGCATCCCCACGCGGGCGGCGACTACCACTACCTGCGGCTGGCGTTTGGCGACAAGGTGTCCTTCCTGTTTGCGTGGGCGCGCCTGACCATCATCCCGACCGGATCGATCGCGCTGCTGGGATATGTGTTCGGCGATTACGCATCGCAAGTGGTCAGCATCGGGCCCTATTCATCGGCGGTGTATGCCGCGGTCATGGTGGTGGTGCTGACCGCCATCAACATCGTCGGGCTGAAGTCGGGCAAGTGGACTCAGAACCTGCTGACGCTGCTCGAAGTGGGCGGGGTGGTGCTGATCATCGTCGCCGGCCTGCTGCTGTCGCCGGCCGAAGCGCCCGCCGCGCCGGCCACGACGTCCACCGCCCCCGCTGTCACGCAATGGGGCCTGGTGCTGATCTTCGTGATGCTGACCTATGGCGGCTGGAATGAAGCCGCCTATGTATCGGCCGAAGTCATCGGACCGCGCCGCACCTTGCCGCTCGCCCTGTTCTGGAGCCTCTGCATCGTCACCGCGCTGTACCTGCTGGTCAACCTGGCTTACCTGAACGGCCTGGGCATGAGCGGCATGGCCGGATCGTCCGCCGTGGCCGCCGACACCATGCGCGCGCTGGTCGGCCCGCAAGGCGCCGGGTGGATCAGCACCCTGATCGCCATTTCGGCCCTGACGTCGGCCAACGCCACGATCCTGACCGGCGCCCGCACCAATTACGCCTTTGGCCGTGACACGCCCATGTTCCGGGCGCTGGGGGTCTGGAATACCGGCAAGGGCGCACCCGTGAATGCGCTGCTGGCCCAGGGCGCGATCGCGCTGGGCCTGGTGTTGCTGGGCGCCGTCACGCGCAGCGGTTTTGCCACCATGGTCGAGTACACGGCGCCGGTCTTCTGGCTGTTCTTTGTGCTGACCGGCATTGCCCTGTTCGTGCTGCGCCGTCGCATGCCCGACCTGCCCCGCCGCTTCAAGGTGCCGCTCTACCCGCTGACGCCCCTGGTGTTCTGCGCCAGCAGCGGCTACCTGCTGTACGCGAGCCTGGTCCATACCGGCATCGGCGCCTTGGTCGGCCTGGGGGTGCTGGCATCGGGCGCGGTGCTGCTGCTGTTCCGCGGCCCGTCATCCACCACCGCCGACGCCGACCACGGAGCCTGAACCGGATCGCTTCGAACCCGCCGTATCCGGCACTGACCTAACGCCATGGAGATCGCCATGTTGACTGCCCGCCTGGGTTGGCCCGCCGCCCTCGTTGCCCTTGCCCTGCTGGCCACCACACCCCCTGCCGCCGTGCATGCCGCCAGCCCGCCCCAGGCGGCTCGCAAGCCGGATGTCATCTACGTGCCCACGCCGCCGGAAGTGGTCGATGCCATGCTCAAGGTGGCCAATGTGGGCCCGGACGACGTGCTCTATGATCTCGGGTCCGGCGACGGGCGCATCCCGGTCACGGCCGCCAAACGGTTCGGCACGCGCGGCGTGGGTTTCGACATCGACCCGCAACGCATCGCCGAAGCCAATGCGAATGCCAAGGCGGCCGAGGTGACCGACAAGGTGCGCTTCGTGCAGGGCGACCTGTTTCAACAGGACCTGCGGCCTGCCACGGTGATCAGCCTGTACCTGCTGCCGGGCCTGAACGCCAGGCTCAAGCCCACCCTGCTCAAGCTCAAGCCCGGCACCCGCATCGTGTCGCACGCCTTCCAGATGCCCGATTGGGAGCCCGAACAAACGGTGGACGTCAACGGACGCAAGGTCTACTTCTGGACGGTGCCCAAGCCGAAATAAGGACGATCCCAGTCTTTCGATTGGGCCGCAGGGGGAGTAGTCCATGACACTAGGGCGCGTGTTCTACACCGCGTCAGTAGGACGTTCTCTCGATGCACCAATGGTTACAGAGCGTTTACGGTAGAGCCCATGTCAATTGCGATGAGGGGCGCGCTTCCCCTCCAATCTGGGGAGACCAACGTGGGCACTGCGGCCTTGCTTTCCGAACAAGAACTCAACGATTATCGAACCAAAGGCTATATGCGCCGCGAGGGCATCTGCCCGCCCTCCGAAGTCCAGCAAATTCGCGACACCCTGCTTGGTCTGTTTGCCCGCAAGGCGGGTTACGAAGAGGGTGCGCAATACGATTTCTCGGGGCGCGACGAGCCGGGCAAGATGCAGAGCTTTCCAAGCATGCATGACCCGAGCCACTATGTTCCCGAACTGCGCAAGACCACCTTCCATCGCCGCGCCCTGGCGCTGGCGAAGGAACTGCTCGGCGAAGACGCCGCACTGTACGGCGAGCATGCCCTGCTCAAGCCCGCGCTGTACGGTCCGGAAACGCCCTGGCACCAGGACGAGGCCTTCCGCTCGCCAGACTTCGAATACAAGGAACTGAGCATCTGGATGGCCCTGCAACCGGTCACCGAGGCCAATGGCTGCATGCAATTCCTTGAAGGCTCGCACCTGGGTGACGTGCTCGAACACCAATCGCCGGGCGGCGACCGTTCGCTGCACCCGCTCGAATGCTGCGGCGACTTCCCCAAGGCCGAAGCCGTGCCGGTGCCCCTGGAAGCCGGTGACTGCACGATCCACGACGTTCGCACGCTGCACTACACGGCGCCGAACACGTCGACCGCGCCGCGCCTGGCCTACATCCTGATCTTCAACGTACCGCCGGTCTACAAGCCGGGTCTGCGCAAGGCGGAATGGCTGGTGGGCCGCCGCACTGACAGCCAGGAGCGCAAGCGCCTGTGGTACCGCAAGGGTGGCATCGCCGTCGAAGTCCTGCGCCGCCTGCCCCAGGTGCGCGTGACCAACGGCCGCTGGCTCGCCTGGGCGGCCATCCGCCTGTCGAGCAAGATGCGTCAGCGCGCTAGCCGTCCCCGCCCATAAGGACGCGCCGGCTTCGGGCCGGCATGGTTGACCCCGATGAACAGCCGGCCTTTGCCGGCTGTTCGTTTTTCCGTGTCGCATGGGCACGCGCCTTGCTGCCTCGTGGGCAATGCCTCAGGCTCGCTCACCAAGGATTCCCATGGACGCACAAGTCACCCCCCGGCCCGGCGCGGCGCCGGCTGCCGCGCCGCGCTACCCCATCACCCTGCGCATCAACGGCCAGGAAACACGATTAGAGATCGAAGCATGGGTCAGCCTGCTGGACCTGCTTCGCGAACACCTGCACCTGACCGGCAGCAAGAAAGGCTGTGACCAGGGCCAGTGCGGCGCCTGTACGGTGCTGGTGGATGGCAAGCGCATCAATTCCTGCCTGACGCTGGCCGTGATGCAGAACGGACGCGACATCACGACGATTGAAGGGCTGGCCGAGGGCGACACGCTGCATCCGCTGCAGCAGGCCTTCATTGACCATGACGCGTTCCAGTGCGGCTACTGCACTCCCGGCCAGATCTGTTCAGCTGTGGGCCTCATGAATGAGGGCGAAGCCAGGAACGCCGACCAGGTCCGCGAACTGATGAGCGGCAACGTGTGCCGCTGCGGCGCCTACCCGCAGATCGTCGGCGCCGTGACCCAGGTCATGAACATTCCGGCAGTGGTCGAAACCACGGATCGCAGCGTCGTCGTCGGGACGGTGCCAGTATGAATCCGATCACCTATGTGGCACCTGCCGATGCGTCCGAGGCGCTCGACGCGCTGGGCGGTCATGAAGGCAACAGCATGGCGGTGGGCTTAGCCAAGTTCATCGCCGGCGGCACCAACCTGATCGACCTGATGAAAGAAAACGTGATGCGGCCGGTGCGCCTGGTCGACATCAATGGCCTGCCGTACAACCAGATCGAAGAGACGGAAACCGGCGGGCTGATGCTGGGCGCGCTCGCCCGCAATGCCGACACCGCCTATCACCCGCTGGTGCGTTCGCGTTACCCGCTGCTGA